>CAZPJQ010000011.1:0-19126 GCA_964586945.1 uncultured Candidatus Poseidoniales archaeon | reverse complement strand
TGCCACAACCGGCCTACGCCGTTGAATACATGATGTGGGTTGATTCGATGGCTGATTTAAATCAGTCAAATTACACACATGACATCCGCATCAGTCAAGCGGGTGTGATGGTGCTCATCGCAGATGCCCCCGAGATTTTCTACAGCCAAGCTGAATTGGGTCAAGGGCTCCCCTTCACGAGCACTTCCTACGGCACAGAACTGCCGAGTTACTTCATGGAGAGTTCTCTTCGAGAGTCCCATGTCCGGAATGTTACGGACGGGGTGATTGCCGATTCGAGTGCGGTTACAGCGTGGGACAAGGTCGAGGCTCTACGGCAGTATCTAGCCGAAGAGGATACCAATACCACCGATCCCGACTTCAAACTCAATTTCGACGGCTCAGGCGTCCCGATTGTGGAAGACATCACCCGTTTCATCCTCGAAGATGCAAGGGAGGGTTCCTGCTCTGAGTTCGTCACCGTCTTCACGACAATGGCTCGAATCGCAGGTATTCCGGCTCGTGTGGTTACTGGATACAGTGGTGGCACTTGGCATGGCAGTGGATACACAATCATGGGCAACGATTGGTCAACATGGGCTGAGGTTCACTTTGAGCAGAGTTCGACTGGACTTGACATGGGTTGGATTCCAATCTATCCTTGCCCACCTTCAGAGCAGGTGCAAGTTGTCAATGAGAGTGTCAGCCCGCTTACAATCGAGAGAGACCTCTCTACAGGGTCTATCTTCGTAAATGGCACCTTACAGTTCTCTAACAACAGTACGGGGGCTTCCAACGCCCTCGTGCACGCATATCTGGTCGAGGAGAACCTGACCAACCCGCTCACCCCTACTGCACTAACTCCAGACAACGACATCCGCGCCGTCCTCACCGACTCAAACGGAAACTTCTCGATTAACGGGACGCCATTCGCAATGGTCGCTCCCGGCTACGCCAAGATTGTAGTCGAGACCCGGCAAGGCGGGTATGTACCGTATTCAACGCATGTGTACGCGGTGAGACTCAACATCACCGACGATGTGAATCTCTCTCAAGATTCTCCGACACCCATCGGAGTGCCGATTGTGGGTGCCGGAACCACGACGACCATAACCGGTACGATGTTGTGGGATTCGGATCCACAGATGGATCCATCCGAGAAGGTGAATCTGTCGGTCCATCTGACCTATCCGTCGAGTGTGACCAGTCAGAACGTGACGATTTCAGCACCTGTTTGGGGTGGTGGTTTCTTCTCCTTTGATTTGAATCTGTCAGAGCAGGAGGCGCCTGGTTGGAGGACCGCAGTCATCGAGTTCAGAGGGTGGCATGAGGGTAATCTGGATCAGGGTGCATCTCCGGTCTACCACGCCCGACCGCTCAACCTGACCATTCAGCTGAACGTCACTATGGCGCCCAACCTGACTGCTACTTTGGAGGGACCTGATGCGCTAAACAGCTCCATGCTGGTGATAGGCGAGAACATCTATGTCAACGGAACGGTAGTCAGCCGCGACCCCTCGCCTCAGCCGATGAGTGGCTACCTGACACTTCTAATGAGGCGTAGCGGCAGTTTGAGTGGTCATGTGAACATCACCGTGTGGAATGTGACGAATGGCGCCTTCAACATCAGTTGGAACATGAACGCCGGCAGCGTTCAGGTTGGCCCCGGACCTCTTGATGTCATCCTGCAATTCAGCCAGGCGGTGCCCGGCGCGACAGATGACAATAATTTGACTGGGTATGGGCTTAGAAGCGAGGTTTCTATGGACTTCAACTTGGGCACAACTCTGAGAGGTGACCTCACTCAGGTGTTCGTCAATTTCGCCGATCATACGGGTGGCAGTGACATGCCGTTCAATGGCACCTTCACGATGACCTTCGACGGTGTACAAGTCAATCAGACTACAGACCCTGAAAATTGGTATATCAGCGAATTCACCCCAGCCGCAAACATGGCCGCCGGTGATTACTGGTGGAACATATCTTACGATGGACATCTCAGCGGCTTGGCCGGTTCAGAATGGTACAATCCAGGCAATGCCAGCGGCTTGTTGAGGGTTCAAGGGACTGCAACACTCTCAATCAACCTCGCTAATGATTGGACTCACCTCGGTGGTTCGAACACCATTACTGGATTGATTACTGACGATGTCCTCGGAACGACCATCCTGTGGAACCAATCCGACGTCATCTTTGAGATATCTCTACCTGGGCAGGGGCAACCTGGACCAAATGGTGAGCCTCCGCCCCCGATAATCATCCCACTCGGCAACAGTTGGAGCGATCCAGTGAATGGAACCTATTCAGTCAATGTGATTCTGCCAAACCACTTGGCTTCAGCAGCGCTGAACCTGACTTCACAACTCGACTTTGCCTCATTCGCCGTTGGAGTTGGCCAGTACTATGTGATGTACGACCCGCCTCCAGCATTGATCGGCCTTGAGTCTGAGTTGGTACTGACAAGCAATAGGACAGCCATCATCGTGGAGGCTGGAGACACTCTCGAATACAACATCACTGTGACCGATGTAGGTGATGGTTCTGGCATTCAAGGGGAGACTGTGAACTTCACTTGGGACTGGGGTAATGGGAATGTGTCCATTGGACCCGGGGTCTCGGGCGCTAACGGTATCACCAACTTCAACTGGCCGGTTCCTCTCGACATGGCACCAGGATACTACGATGTTAGGGTCTGGATGGACAACGATACGAGCGACCCCTTGGTCAACGGAGCAACTCGTTGGTGGGGTAACGAAACCTTCCTCAACATCACGGTTCAGGTGCCGAGCAATGTCAGCATCGCAACGATGCCTCTCAACGTCACCGCAGGACAGAGTTTCGTCATCACAGGAACCGTGGCGGATGGCAACAATGCCAGTAGGCCGTTTGACGGCCCCATCGCCGTGGAGGTCTTTTTCTTCAACGATACGAGTGAGGTTCTGATTGCGAGTCAGGCTACAGCCGTCAACGGTTCGTTCAATCTGACCGTACCCACCGACCCGTTCAGTGACGGCGTGACCAACGGCAACAAGACCGTCGTGGTCTCTATCCTCGATGGAAGCAATCCGTTCTATCTGACCGGTAGTGCTCAGCGGGGCATTCTCGTGATTGGAGTCACTGACTTTGAGTCACAGATGCCACTCATACCCGAGGTTGTGACCCGTGGAGAGAACATCACCTTCGGCGCGACTTTGGTGGAAGCGTCCGACAACTACCGATTGTTGACCAACACGACAGTATCCGCTCAGTTCCACGACACTTGGATGCCAGAGGGAATGACTGACGCCAACGGGACGGTTCGCTTCACCTATCTGGTGCCTAACACTCAACCTCTCGGACAGATTACCGTGACACTGTTCTACAACGGTTCGTATGTGATGCACCCAACGATTCACTCAATCAACACCATCAGCGTGCGTTCGATTACATTCATGGTCGTCGACCCGATTCAAGCTAACCCAATCGCTGGTGGCACATTCAATGTGACCGGCTCGCTGGTCTCTGACAACGGTTCGGGAATCATCTCTAGGGACGGCACCGGATTGCTACCTCAGGTTCAGTTGAACATTGACGGATTCACCACCACCTTCTCAGTCAGCAACGCGATTGCGCAGGCCAATGGTTCGTGGACTGCTGTCGTGACGCTCTCGACCGACTTCCCACGTGGTAACCACACGCTGACCACCTCGTACACGCCTACCGTGAACTACTACCTCGGCTCAAGTGGTAACAATACCTTCGACAGCCGCGGATTCTCGGTCTTGCAGATTTCCGAACCGATAAGTCTCGATCCCGACTACCGTACTGTCAGAGGTGACAATGTGAGCATACGAGTGATGTTGCAGGACAACACCCTCGCGCCGATTGCAAACGCAACCATCATCATCGAGTTCGCGTCATTGAACATCTCGACCACGGTTGTCACGGACTCGAACGGGTCTGCATGGGCTCTGCTCAATGTTCCAGCCTCAACTTCACCTGGCCCACTTCTTCTGAACGCCTCCTATGGTGGATTGGCAGGAACGACCGGAGTTATCGGTGATGCCGACTCAGCATATGTCGTCATACTAGCGCCAACAGTCATCACGATTGATTCAGTCGAAGGCGAGTTCATCGCTGGCAAGACCATCTATGTCAACGGGACTCTACTAGATGAGTGGGGTCAAGTTTTGCAGGAATCGGGACTCGACAAGGCGGGTGTGCTACATCTCTCAGTGGATGGCGAGGACACCGGCGCCTACATCGAGACAAACGCCACGACAGGAACTTACAGCATGATGTACACTCTGCCAGAGGATACCGCCGCTGGAGCCCACCTTGTGACCATCATCTTCCGAGGCGGCTTCATGTGGGTCGACCCAATAGGCCAAGGAGACGCTACAAACCCGGAGTACTACCTCAACAGTTCGGTAGACCAGTTCGTGAATGTTAGTGTGCCCACCTACATCGTCTTGAGCGGTGGAGGCGGCGACATTGACAGAGAGGGTCAACTGATGCTTGACGGCACGCTCTACGACATCGTCGACAATCCGCTGATGAACCAGACACTCGAAGTTTGGTTCGACAACCAATGGCTCACCAATGTGACTTCGGACGACCAGGGGCACTTCCAAATCTTCTACCCGGTACCGCAGGACTCGCCACTAGGGCCACAGAGCATGGAAGTCCGCTTCGCCGGCACCACATTCTACC
Source organism: uncultured Candidatus Poseidoniales archaeon (assembly GCA_964586945.1). GTDB lineage: Archaea > Thermoplasmatota > Poseidoniia > Poseidoniales > Thalassarchaeaceae > MGIIb-Q1. Next base: position 14,455 of record CAZPJQ010000011.1, on the reverse strand, counting down.
TGCCCTCCGAGACCAACACCTCGTGGAATGTCTACAGCCAGATCAACATCGCACTGGCGATTCCAACCGAGATTGCAATCAACGACGATTTGGTGATTCAGGGTACGATTCGTGACAACTTGCCCGATGGTTGGATCAACAATCACAGCATCGAGGTGAGAATCGATGGGATACCAATCCTTGGAAGCCCGACCTACTCCGATGTCGACGGCGTGTGGGTGATTATCTGGACAGTTCCCGGTGAGACCTCTCTCGGCTCGCATGACATCGAGATATACGCACCCGCGCAGGGCTGGTACAGAGACGGCAGCGCCAATGGCACCTTCTGGGTCGCTCACCACTCGGCGATATTGCTGGTGGCTGAGGACAACGGGCAGTCGACACGAGGTATGTTCTGGAATGTCAGTGGGCGTCTGTATGACTCCGATGCGCTAGGATTGCCTGGGATTGACGCTCGCAGCATCGACATTCTGCTTGACGGCGTTTTCTTCGACACAGTGACCACCGACCAAAACGGTGAGTTTGTGTTGCTCGTTCCAATCGACATGGTCTCTGCTCGCGGCGACCATACGCTGAGCGCCCACTACGCTGGAGAGTCATCATGGCTCGCATCCAACCAGACCGTCACCTTGACGACTTGGTCGGACATTTCATGGCAGCTGGTCGATGGTGGCAACACTATCATCCGCTCGCAGTCGCTGCATCCAATCATCATTCAGGGTAGAATCCTCGAGGTGGGTGGCTCTGGAAACCCCGTCGAGAACCTTGACTTGGTCTTGTATTGGAACCAGACCGACTTGGGAATCAGCGACCGAGTGATATGGACCGGCGATGGCAACTTCAGAATCGAGTTGACCGCGCCTCAAATCATGCCGGCTGGTGACAACACTCTGAGACTATTCGCGGCGGAGAACGGCAGCAGATTCTTCAACAGCGGACAGACGAACATTAGCATCTTCGTGGTCATCCCGGTCGACTTCGAAACCGGCGTCGAGATAGTACCCTACCAGGGCGACCGAGTGATAGCGTGGGTCAAGGCGACCGCACGCGACACCGAACTGCCAGTCGACGACATCACTGTGACAGCGATGCTCTACAACGACTCGTTTGAACTAAGCAGAACCCTGACCGGTCGGACCTCGGCCAACGGTTCATTCTGGTTCGAGTTCGTCTCGGTGCCTCCGATGGCGCCCTACGGCGACAAGGCCACCTACGGTGAACTCTGGGTGCAAATCAACTCAACCGACGAAAAGGTGGCAGAGGATGACAGGGCACGGCTAGAGACGACCATCGCAGTGACCGTTCTCTCCGCATCGATTGTGGAGGAGGGTAAGATGGCCTGGATTTACGGTGGCGTAGCCGCAGCAATCCTCGGACTCGTGGTGTTCGCCGTCTACTGGCGTCGCCGCAAGCAATCCGCTCTCGCTGAACTGGCAGACATATTCGCTTACACCGCAGAGTTGCTGGCAGCAGGAGATGAGTTCCGAGAGGCCATCTTCAACTGTTACGAGAGCCTCTGTGCGATTCTCATGAAGCACCGCTTCCTACGGCGTGACTTTGAGACTGTCCGAGAATTCGAGATGGCAATTCGCAAGGCACTACCAATCAACGAGGAGGCGCTCGTCGCGCTTGACAGCGTCTTCGAGGAGGCGAGGTATTCACGGCACGAGATGGGCGAGGCTCACAAGAGTCAGGCACAAGAGGCACTGGCTCGCATTCTCAACGAGATCGAAGTGATGCAGGACATTCCAATCCGCTGAGTTAGTTCTCACCGACACGGCCACTCTGGCACAGAGTAACCAAGGCTCAATGTGTTGAGTTGGCCTGACGGCCAGCGGTTCAACGGAGGTGCAGATGCAGCTCGCCTGCTGACCAGATGGCTGACTCAAGTCCGCTGCCGAGAGGCAAGGCGAACGCCTGCTCCAATTCGAGACCCTCGCGGCCCTCGAGGTTGAGTTTGATGATGGTATGACCCTCAATTTCGCCGATTTCGACGCTGACTCCAGACAACTCGCAGCCGTGTAGGGGTAGTATCAGTACGCCGTCTTCAGAACGGCCTTCGAACCGGTCGAGCATCGCTTCGGTACGCAACACTCCGGCTGAATTGTCGAAATTCTGTTCCACTGCAGCGAAGTTCCCTCCTAGCCAATGTTGATGCTTATCGTGAATGTCCTGAAGGTGTCCAAGGTCGGAGAGGAATCGGTCGTGCAACATCTCAGGGCTTGCACTTAGCCCGGTGTGAGGTATGGGTTCCACCCTCTCACCTGAGGAGTCCTCATCCGCCTCGACCTCAAACCGATGCCAGTCCATGCTCTTCACCCACCCCTGCCGTTCCATCCGACCCCATTGAAGGCTTCGCGCACTCATTCCGTCCCGACAGCAGGATTTGGATGCCGCTTGAAGAATCGCTTGACATGCCGGCGGGTGGTGTCGGCATCCGGGCAGGTGAGCAGATTGAGATTCTCAGGCAACAGTCGCCGGAAGCGTGGCTGAAGCAATCTATCCTCCAACAGGAGAATGAAAGCTCGGTCACCCATCTTGCGAATCGGCCTTCCCATCGCCTGCATCACAGAGTTCACTGCAGGTTGCTGCACAGCCCATCGGTAGGAACGCTCCCGCCCGAACCGGTCCTCGTAGTACTCCTTGCGAGCGTTCAACTCCTCAGAGGGCGGAGCGAGCGGCAGGCCGATGCAGACCACGGCATCCAGTAGGTTTCGTTGGTAATCGATGCCTTCTGCCAACTTCGCCGCATACACTCCTGCCAACAGAATCCGCTCGCCAGCGCTGCGCGCCATCTCAAGGTCACGCAACAGAGCGTCAATTCGATTCTTGCTCCAACCGGGTTCCTCCATGAGGACTCTACGGCCGTGCCAAACCTCCTCACCGACGATTTCATTCAGAAGGGCGTAAGATGGTGTGAAGACCGCTACATGCCCAGGAGTTTCTTGGAGAATGGTGTGAATGTGGTCTCTGATCTTCTTGGTGTTCTGAGCACCTCTCCGGTTGTACTGGCTGGTCACTCCCGCAGCTGCTGCGACGGGGCGCTTGTCTGACAGGAACGGCGAAGGATATTCTCTCATCGTGAGAGGTTTCTCCTTTGGAAGGGCTAGCAGTTCACCGTACATCTCGGGAGGTGTGAGTGTCCCAGACATTAGGAGCGAGCCTGCAACTGCATCAAATATCGGGCCTGAGACTATACCCGGGTCTAGAAGATGGGTCGTCACCTTGGGGCTGTCCCCTACTCCGTGAGAGAAGACGAGTGCGAGCGCAGAACTTTCACCAAGACGTTGTAACAGATTGAGTAGTTCACTGAGCCTTTCAGAGGCGCTGTCCTTATCTTCGTCCAAGTCGGGGTCAATCTCTATTCTGACTTCAGAGAGGATTGCTGCGATTTCATCGAGGCGAAGAGGAGTCGCCTCCAAGTCCGCCTGGAGGGCTGAATTCAGCACCTCCAGCAGGTCCGAGTTGGGTACTCTGGACTCATCGGAGTCCTGTTTGACCAAGGCTTGAGACTGAACTCTCATCCAAGCGAGGATGTCGGTGCGGATTCTCTCGAGGGCAGCGAGGGTTCGCCGCATTCGGTGAGTGCCTAAGTTTGCGGCGTCATCCGAATCCTCCTCTAGAGTCTCTACATATTCCTCCAATTCCAAACGGGCGGATAGAATCAGGTCGCTGGTAAGTACGCGCTTCATTCCCTGAGTAATTCGATTTGGTAGATTGTGTGCCTCGTCAACAACTAGAATGACCTCCCCCAAGTCAATTCCCATAGCCTTCAATGAAGCCTCCCTCACACGGTCGTGGAACAGGTGGTTGTAGTCGCAGACCACGATGTCGGCGGAACCCGCTGCCTCGCGGGCAACCTTCCATGGACAGGTCGGTTTGGCGCGACCGTCTTGGGTGTACTTTCGGGCTACTTCGACCAGTTCACTCACATGGAGAGGATCCTCCAGGACTTTGAGCTGCAAACCATCAGACTCCTGAAGATAGGGGATGCATTGCCTGTTGGAGCGCTTTTCAGCGCATAGGCGAGAGAAGAGGGATGAGAATTCAAAGCGGATTTCATCGATGCACATCGATTGTTGGCCAACGAGGTCTACAAGACCTATCTTTCGCTGCTCAGAGGGGCGACGAGAATTGATTTCTCGAACGGTCTCCACAACTATGCGATGCTGCGATTGCCGTCCTGTCAGAAAGAAGATGATTCTCCTGTTAGGTGACATCGCAGCGACATCCAACGCGGCAGATAGCGCAGCCGCAGTCTTGCCGATTCCAGTCGGAGCTGCGGCAAGGTGGCTACCAGAGCCTGCGAAGGCTTCGTGAGCGGCCTCAATCATCGCGTCTTGGCCCGGCCTCAACTCATCGTGAGCAAGAAAGTTAGGAGCCCTAACGAAGTCAGCATCGGTCACGGAAAGCCGCCTGTCGAGCGACCCTCCAATAAGGTTGGGTCTCAGAGGGATTCAGCCTGCCGGCCAGAACCATTCGGGGGTGCCCCCCGAAGGGGGCGGGGGTAATGACGATTCAAAGATCATCAGTGAGGGGGGTCCCCGCATACGCAGGGACGGGGGTGTTTGGATTCGAAAGGACTGCGAGTCTCGCCCGCAGTCGAATGTTGAACAAGCCTAGGGTAGGGGTGGGAGGGGCCTTTCGACCCCCCCCAGTGTTCTTCGTGTGCATCCCATCGCTCACTTTTCTCACCCTTGTTTATTCGATATGATCCTGATGTTTGCCGCGCTGCTCAACCTCTTCGAGCAACTCTATGCCGGCGTCCAATGATGCGCGCATCTCAGCGCTCTTTTGCTCTAGCAGAAGTGCAATTCCGAGTCCGGCAGCTGAACTGGCATCGATTTCAGCCATTCGCTCCAACACCTGTAGTTGCTGAGCGACGATTGTACCGACGCGGATGGTGATTCGGCGCCCTGAATCTGGTGACGCGGTCTCTTCGAGCAACTTGTGCAGTCCACGCCTGAGAACATCTGAACGGTTGCGCATGCCGTCGAATCCGATGCGCCGGTCCAACTCGAGAATCTCCTCCTCGGTCAGTCGCAGTGACACCATTTGACTCGGCCCCGACATCCCTTCGCCTCAACTCCCGGTTAGTGGGGGTGCTTATTATCTTGACTGACGATTGTAATTCAATGTCATACGAACCCGGACCGCAACCATTGTGGTTTGGTATAACGATTGTCAAGACCAACTGGTAAGAATCGAAGAATTTGGGTTAGTCCGATGCCGACCAATCATCGAGACGCACGCAACCATATTTTCAGCTACCTGGGGTCCACTTCGGACCGTTGGCTGAATCGCCAGCTCTTGCTGGCAATCTCAGAAGAGGCCGGTTTTACCAACCAAGAATTGGAGTGCGTGAATGACGACCACGCAGGCGCCGAAGCCAGAGACCACCAAGTCGTCGTGGGTTCTTCCTCTCCAGATGCAAAGGCAGGCGCCGAGGACAGCCAGAAAGTCAGTCCCTGGGCTCGCAAGGTAGGAGCAGTTTGCCAGCGGTGGCAGTGATGATTCCATGAACACCCAATAAGCCAAGGCGAAGAGTCCGCCACCAGCAATTCCGAACTTCCATCCTTTCAGTGTTTCAATTCTCTCTTTGATTGTCATCATTCCAGTATTCCCCCTCGGCTTCTGCGCGCTCGCGCACGCGAGAAAGATTAGTCATCGCATCAGAGAGAAGAGTGTGTTCTCGTCTGACCTCTGAATCAATCCCCCGAATCAACTCAATGGGGTGAAGTGTCAACTTCCACAAATGTGCGGGCCTCCCACGGCCAGCGCCCTCACCTTGGGATGAGGTTACCCAACCGTGGAATCTACACTGCCGTAGACCACTTGAGATTTGGGTGTTTGAGAGGTTTGTACGCCGGGATATTTGGCGAAGTGTCAAGGGTGCCTCGGCGGAGAGAGCGGAGACAACAGCGGCCACAGTCTTCGGATAGCCATTCACAGTGAGCGCATCCGTCGGAATCTCAGCAGCCACTTTCCCACCCGATAACGGACTCCTACTGTCGTCGCTGCTATATGGATTCCCCGCGAACCGACTCTCATTTCCATCTGCATCCGTGGAGTGGTTCACTACTTTACGACATTGCCTGACTGGACTTTGTAGCCGAAATGTACTCGATTAAATGAGGGTGGTTCGGGGTGGTTTGAGTGGGCACCTAGGGCGGCTGACGGTCGAAGAAAATCGGTTGAACTTCCTCTGATTTCCACCCGCCGTTGCCTTCAAGGCCCTGTTACGCTGGAATGTCATTCAAGCAGGGGTCGCCAAGCTTGGTCAACGGCGCTGCGTTCAGATCGCAGTCCTCAGTGGTTCGCAGGTTCAAATCCTGCCCTCTGCATCATGAACGCTGTACTGCGAATAAATTAACGTCATGACAGGGCCGTTCAAACGAGTATGATGAGGAGGGGTCAGACCATTCCATCGTGGCTCAATTGTTCTGCGGCCCCGGGATTGCCAAAGGTGACGGTCATATATTCCGTCTCGATGGCGGTGCCATGGCGCTACAGTCGACGCGAGGCCTGATGCTCTATCTGAAGACTCTTGAGACCGCTCTCGAAGACGACCGAATTACAGCTGACGAGATGACCATTCTCAACATTCTCGCTCGCGGTCTGGGGCTACCTGAGAAGACTCAAGGAGAGGCCCTCGCCATCACCCGCGGAGAGATTCGCTCACCAATCAACTCGGTTGATGAGGCTGAGTGGTCCAGCCGCCACATCGGGGACGCAACCTGCTACCAATCAACCCTCATCGCGGCTCTCGATGACGAGATCATTACAGATGATGAGATGGCGATTCTAGACTGCCTCCGGCGGGCCATGAGTCTGCAACCCGATGAACACGCACTCGTGGAAGAGGCGGTTAGATCGATGATAGAAAATCATGGAGATGAGCGTCTCTTGAACCGTCTAAACGCCTACGAATCGTCCCATCCATACCAATGAGGGCTGCGCCACGGCGGCGAAACCTACAATTGAGCAAACTCCGCGTGCGCGTGAGGGATACCCATGACTGACGGACTACAATCTTCCCGGAACCTATGCCTGCCGGCCTTGATGCTGACATTATTGATGCTGGTCGTGATGCTGACTGGCTTCAACACACCAACCGAATTGAACGATGAGATTTCACCCAGTTTTTCGGCTGGGCAGGAGTCACTACTTTGGGGTCAGCACATCGCCGGTAGTAGCAGCACCGATTCAGTTGAGTCAATCGATTTGGATGCGTACGGCAACACCTATGTCTGCGGCTATTTCTACAATTCAGCCCAGTTTGGAAACATCAACATGAATTCAATGGGCAACTATGATGGCTTCGTTGGGAAAATCAGCCCCTCCGGCACCTGGCTATGGGTTCAGAAGATGGGCGGCAGCAGTTCTGACCATTGCCGGGATATCGATGTCGACGACGGGGGCAACATCTCCATCACCGGATATTTCTACGGCACTGCAACTTTCGGGAACACCTACCTTTCGAGTCAAGGCAGTAACGACATTTTCGTGGCGAAGTTGGACACTAACGGCACCTGGCAGTGGGCGGTCCGGGCAGGTGGCAGTTCGGACGACCAGGGCCACGGCGTGGCGATGGACAAGAGCGGAAATGTATACATCACCGGCTACTACACCAACACCGGCTACTTCGGTCAATTCACCCTGGCAAGTTATTCTTACCAAGAGGCGTATGTAGCCGCACTCGCTCCCGGTGGGCAGTTCATTTGGGCAAATCGAATGTATGAAAGCTACTACCAGAGAGGTCGAGGGATTGATGTCAACGACAACGGAGAGATTGCAGTCACCGGGGAATTCAGTTATCGAATCAACATGGGGGGCAGTTGCGGTAGCTTGAACCCCAGTTATGCTTCAAGCAATTACTATCGAATCTTCGTTGCCAGATACACTGCCAGCGGGAACTGCCTGTGGGCTCAAATGGCGGGCTATTTGCAGTCATCTTACAGTTCGTATGGTGAAGATGTCGCGATCGACAACAACGGCGAAGTCGCAGTCGTGGCGAGATTCCAGTATTTGGTGGACTTCCAATCGAACGGAGCAAACAGAATCTTCGCCTATCAGAATGGCAACAACTGGGATTGTTTGGTTGCAAAGTGGAGTTCAAGCGGCAATCATCTTTGGGCGCAGGTAATCGGAGGAAGCAGCACAGACTATTGCTACGCCCTAGACATGGACAAGTCGACTGGCAACATTTCCATTGCAGGGATGTACCAGAGTACCGCATGGTTCGGCAACTCCTACATCGTCAGCAACGGTGGAACCGACGCGTTCTTTGCCACACTGACCCCTGACCCACAGAATCCCTCTACTTACATTTGGGACACGATTCACCACTTTGGTGGTACCAGCTCAGAATACGGCTACGCAGTAGCAGTTCGGAACGGCACATACGCCTTTGGAGGGTATTTCCATAGTAGTTCAAGAGATGATGCCAACACTTTGACTCTGAATAGTGTCGGCGGCGCAGACGGTTTCATCCTGACCTACGGGGTCGATACCGACGGGGATGGCGTCGGCGACGGAACGGATGTATTCCCATACGACAGTAGCCAGTGGGCTGACCGGGATGGCGACGGTTTCGGTGACAATCTGAGCGGATGGCAGGGTGATAATTGCCCAGACACTTTCGGCAATTCCTCCGGAGGCGCGGGCTTCTTTGGCTGTGTCGACACCGATGGAGATGGTTGGCCCGATACAGAAGACCACCTGCCAAACGACGGAACCCAATGGGAAGACACGGATGGCGATGGCTACGGCAACAATCCGAACGGAACAGACCCAGATGGCTGTCCGATGATGTGGGGCAACTCATGGCGTGACCAGTTCGGTTGTCTCGATTTGGACGGTGACGGCCAATCGGTGATGAACGACGCATTCCCAAATAAAATGACTCAGTGGAATGACACTGACGGTGATGGAAAGGGTGACAATTGGGCCGACAACTCTTGGAATGTCTCAAGACTCTCTCACTGGCCCGGAATTTGGATTGCTGGAGCGTACGCACCCGACCCCCGACCTCTCGACTGGGACGACGATGGCTTTGAGGATCAGGGGGAATTCAACAGTATGCAGCCTTGGGACGATTGTCCCTATGACGCGGGTGACTCCTATCGCAATTTAATCGGCTGTCCAGACAACGATGGTGACGGCTGGGCTGACATCGAAGACTCCGTACCTGACAACCCGAGCCAAAGGGATGATGCTGATTGGGATGGCTTTGGCGACAATGTCAATGGAACAGAACCAGACGCCTGCCCCGACAGGTTTGGAACCAGCACAATCGACCGATTCGGCTGTCCTGACAACGACGGTGACGGAGTCTCAAACGAAAACGACGACTGTCCAACCGTGGCGGGTATTCCATCCAATGGGTGTCCCGACAGAGACGGTGATGGCTTTGTTGATGAAGCGGAAGAGAGCAATGAGCCGGTGGATGACTGCCCTGACGACTACGGGACCTCCTTTGAGGACAAGTATGGTTGTCCAGACGAAGATGGTGATGGATGGTCTGACGACGGCGACCCGTTCCCCAACGATTCGACCCAATGGTCCGATCAGGATGAGGATGGGTTTGGGGACAATTCGGATGGAAACAATGCCGACGATTGCCCGGCGCGTTGGGGAAACTCGACACAAGGCTCACTACTCGGATGTGAAGACTGGGATGGTGACGGATACTCCGACACAATCGACCCCTTCCCTCAACACGGCTTACTCTGGTCAGACATGGACAGCGACGGATTCGCCGACCAGCCAGGGGCCAACATCTCCGACGACTGCCCAAGTGAAGCGGGAAATTCAACTCTCTTCAAGAGGGGCTGCCCGGACATGGATGGCGACACAATCCCTGACTTCCTCGATTGGGACATAGATGGTGATGGCTACTCAAACAGTGACGAAGTGAGGTCGGACCCTCAGAGCAACCCATACGATCCATTGGACATGCCAGTAGATTCTGATATGGATGGGCGGGCTGATGATGTTGCGGCGGGTGAAGTCGCCAACAGTGCAGTCCTTTCAGACAAGTATGGTCAACTGATTTCAGCGGTGGTTCTGATTCTCGTGGTGTTCTCGATAGCGATGGTCGGCGTTTTGCTTTCATCAAACAGTAGCCGCCGCAAGTTGTTTGAGAACATGGAGGCCGAACTGATGGAATCGGAAGGCTTCGCAGGCCTCGCCAAGTTGGAGGAGGAACTCGAAGAGGCGCTACGTGGCGGCACGATTGCCGGTTCGCAGGGAATGCTACTCAGGCATAAGATCGAAGAGCGCCGCGAAGACCTCGAAGAGGAGATGCGCATTAGCCAACAGGCTGAATGGTGGGCTCAGATGGGTCAGCAGCAACAGCAGTGGGGCGGCTCGTATCCAACTGGAGAGCAGGCGCAGTGGTATGCCGGTCAGTACGACCAGCAGGGGCACAATCAGCAGGGCTACGACGACCAGCAGCAGTAGGCGCCAGATGTTCAATGCCCTTCGGTCCCTTCGGCGGCCGGTGTAGCGGATGGATTGAAAGCGAAGAGAGGCGACCCGCGGATTGAGGGATTTGATGTCGGCGAAGGTCATCAACGACGCGATTCACGGAATGTTCCGAATCGATGGGGTTCGCCGTGAACTTCTGGCAACTCCCGAATTCAACAAGTTGAGCCACATCAAACAGCTCGGTTTGGCCCACCTCGTATTCCCTGGCGCGCACCACACCCGGTTTGAGCACTCACTCGGCGTGTCCCATCTTGGTGGCCTAATGGGGGATTCGGTAGGCTTGAATGATCACGAGAAAGAGGTCGTACAAGTGGCAGGAATGCTTCACGACGTGGGGCACGGACCCTACTCACATACCCTCGAACACATCCTACACGAGAGGGGTGGCGCAGACCACATGCACATCACTGAGGGAATCATAACCGGAGACTACGAAATTCTTCGGGAGGGGGAAGAGAGTCTCTTCAGCGATCGACAGCGGATTCCTGACATCCTTGAGAAGAACGGAATCGACCCACAAGAGGTCGCTAGCCTGATTCACGGCGCCGACGCTGGCGGCTCGGAAAGAAATCTGTTTCATTGGAATGAGGGCTCGAGCACCTTCGAGTCCGAGGACCACACCCTTGCGAATCTAGTCCACGGGCCGGTTGATTGCGACCAACTCGACTACTTGTTGAGAGATGCCCACTTCACCGGTGTTCGGCATGGCGTAGTCGACCACCTTCGGCTCATCGACTGCCTCACGCGTGTTGGGGGTGAGGTGGCTGTGAAGGAAGGCGGCATCACAGCCTTGGAGGGCATGCTAATGGCTCGTGGTCTAATGTACAGCGCGGTCTATTTCCATAGGGTGACGAGGGTCACAGAGATGATGCTCTCGCGCGCCGTTGAGAGAAGCGCCGACAAGTTGCCAGATGCTGTGGAGATGCAGCGGATGGTAGACGCTGAGATTTGGCAAGCGCTGGACGAAGCGGGTGGAATCGCCCAGGAGATGCTCCGGCGACTAAAATATCGGCAACTGCTCAAGGTCTGTGTCACTCGAACTCGGGATGATCTCAGCGACGAGCAGGTGGCAAGGTTGGTGGAATTGGCAACCGATTCGGAGATTAGGCGAGGAATAGAGGATGAAATCGCCGGCCGCAGCCATGTCCCGGAGGGTTTTGTCGCAATCGATGTTCCTAGCGTCAAGTTGCTTCTATCTGAACCGAGAATGACCCAGGTCGATGTGAAGATTGTCGGCAAGGATGGTCGCATACGCTGGTTGCAGGAACATACGCCAATCGCCGAGGCGCTTCGCACCAGACAGGTCTCCCAAGCGGCGATGTTTGTGATGACTCTGCCGAGCCATGCCCAAGCGGTCGCAGAAGTCGCTGAGAGAGTCATTTTCTCTTGATGGAGTGACTCTTTGGCCTTTGCGTGCATCATTCAACCGGTTTTTCTGCAGCCCATGAAATAAGCAAGGATGAAAAGGGGCATGAGGGTCGCCCGGCCACGAAAGGGGGGCAAGTCCCTTTCATTCTTACAATTGGTGAAAAAAATGCACCCACATCTGCAAGAAGTCTACGAGAAGGTACTGCAGCGAGACCCCGACCAGCCAGAGTTCCATCAGGCGGTGTTGGAGGTTCTTGAGAGTCTTAGCCCGGTAGTCGAAGCGCGGCCCGAACTTATTGAGGCTAACATCTTCCACCGAATCGTAGAGCCTGAGCGGTTGATTCAGTTCCGCGTTCCGTGGATTGATGACGAGGGTGTCATACAGGTCAACCGTGGCTTCCGAATCCAGTTCAACGGCGCCATTGGGCCGTACAAGGGTGGTCTTCGCTTCCACCCCACTGTCAACCTCTCAATTCTGAAGTTCCTAGCCTTCGAGCAGGTCTTCAAGAACAGCCTGACCGGACTTCCGATGGGTGGCGGAAAGGGCGGTTCGGACTTCAATCCGAAGGGCAAGTCTGACAACGAGGTGATGCGCTTCTGTCAGTCGTTCATGACTGAACTCCACAAGCACATCGGTGCAAACACCGACGTACCTGCGGGTGACATCGGTGTCGGTGGTCGAGAGATTGGCTATCTGTTTGGCCAGTACCGCAAGTTGGCCAACGAGTTCACAGGTGTTCTCACCGGAAAGGGGCTCGAATACGGTGGCAGCCTGATTCGACCCGAAGCGACCGGCTACGGGCTGGCCTACTTCGTGCGCGAGATGTTGGCGGCGAATGGCGACACATTCGAGGGCAAGACCGTTGCAATCAGCGGCTCGGGCAATGTCGCTCAGTACGCTTGTGAGAAGGTTCAGCAACTAGGCGGAAAGGTCGTCACACTCTCTGACAGCAGCGGCTTCATCTACGACTCGGATGGCATAGACGCTGATGAGCTATCATGGATTATGGACTTGAAGAATGTCAAGCGAGGTCGAATCAAGGATTACGCGAAGCACCGCGGCTACGACTACACACCTCGCGACAAGGAGGTCGAATACAATCCGATTTGGCAGATACCAGTAGACATCGCACTTCCATGCGCTACGCAGAACGAGATCAACGGGCTAGATGCCCAGCACCTAGTTGACAACGGCGTCAAGTATGTCGGAGAGGGGGCAAACATGCCCTGCACACCAGAGGCGGTCGATGTCTTTCACGACAACGACATCGCGTTCGCTCCCGGAAAGGCCTCCAATGCCGGTGGCGTAGCAACCTCCGGGCTCGAGATGAGCCAAAACAGCCTACGAATGTCGTGGGTAAGGGCAGAAGTGGATGCACGGCTTGATGCAATCATGGTCGGCATCCACGAGAAGGCCTACAACACCGCCAAGAAGTACGGCAAGCCCGGGAACTATGTCTTCGGCGCCAACATCGCCGGCTTCGAGAAAATCGCTGACGCGATGATGAAGCAAGGCTCCTGGGGCTGAGTCAGACTGCGGTAGGAGCGACGTGGTCGTCGCCCTTGTTGGAGTCGTCAGTGACCCTGTTCCAAACTCCAGACATCAGTTCATCGTGGTGTTTCTTGCAGTAGTGGAATCGCCTGTAGGCTTCCCTGAATGAGTAGGCCTTCTTGCCAGTGGCCACCAGATAGCCCTCGGGCGAGAGCCGGCTGACGATATCACCCTCAGTTTCGCAACCGGGATAGTCACAGCGTGGACCGCTGACCGCGGGTGCAGACGATTCCTCGCTCAAGACATTCCCCTCCATTCACCGATTACCGTTCATGCCCTATTGCGCTTGCGCTGACCCCTCTCCAGTTTCGACAGGTTGAATCACGACGAGTGGGGTGTTTGCCTTGATGTTGGCTCCCTCCGAGCAGTTGATTTCCGTGACCGTCCCGCTGACCGGTGCGGTGACCTCGTTCTGCATTTTCATCGCCTCCAAGATTAACACGATGTCGCCTACGCTCACCGACTGCCCCAACTCGACCTCAATGGTCATCACCTTACCTGGGATGTTGCTTGAAATGACGCCTGAATTTCCCGCTTTCGCGCCGCTCTTCCTACGCTTCGGCGGTGGGGCTGCACTCTCCCCATCGACTTCAACCTCGAAAGTTTGTCCTTCGACAGTTGCCTTCCACACCGCGCCTTGGCGCTCAAGGTCGACCTCAAAGGTCTCGCCGTCGATGGTAACCCTACGCTTTTCACCCAAAGTCGCTCACCTCCAACTAGCCCGTTGTTGAGTGCTGTGTGCTAGACCGGGAAGCCCCATTGCCGACAGTCGGTGGTCCTGTGCCCATGAGGTGCCGAGGCGGCGGCCGACTTGGAGGGTTGTGGGGGGTGCACGATCACTCATCGAGAGGACGGCCATAATAGCCGCCATTCGTAGGATTGCGAGCCTGTCGTCGGTTGGGGCGATGGGGGTTGGAGTCGGAGTGTTCGGTTCGGGCTCGGCTGGTCCAGAGGTTTCGAATTCTTCGCTATCCTCCAGAGGCCCCCGGGCGTTCTGTAGGATGCGACTCATGGCGCTTGAATAGGATTCGTCGTCTTCCATCT
>CAZPJQ010000010.1:20607-22778 GCA_964586945.1 uncultured Candidatus Poseidoniales archaeon | reverse complement strand
GCGTCCCGTCGCCTTCATTCCGGTCGACGGGGCCGAGGAACTCGCTGAAGATGGCGCCTCTCGTCTCAATGTAGCAGAGGCGGGCTGGGTGGTCAAGGTGGTTCAGGACCTGTTGGCCGCAGGTGATATCCGAGCCCGTGACATAGGAGTCGTCTCCCCATACAACGGACAGGTCCGCCTCATCTCAGACATGTTGCAGGAGGCGGGCGGGCTCGATGACGATGATGAATCGGCAAAATTCCGTGGCCTTGAGGTGAGAAGCGTTGACGGTTACCAAGGTCGCGAAAAGGAAGTCATCGTCCTCTCCACCGTGCGAGCCAATGAGACTGGAGAGGTAGGCTTCCTCAGAGACCACCGCCGACTCAACGTAGCCATCACCCGAGCCAAGCGAGGCCTCATCGTCATCGGCTCACCAAACACTCTCAGACATGACGGCGATTGGGAGGCGTGGCTCGACTGGGCGCGCGAGCAGAAACTTGAGGCGTGGCATGTCCTGCAGGGCAATTGAGAGGGGCTCATATGGCTGACCACGATTCACCGATTTCCCTGAACCCGGCAGCGGGAGGCACCATGGCAAAGCAGCTGGTACGAGCCGAGTCAGGTCATTGGCCGGTACCCGAGGGAACGGTCTTGGCGAGTGCCTTCAGCCGCGCTGGGGCGTACATGTTGGACACCATGTTCGTGATGGGAATCCTCCTGATAGTAACCTCTCTCCTCGGGGGTGCGGGCGGAAACATCCTCAGGGCCTACGACCTTGAACTACTGCGCTCGGGAGGGAAGGGGACTGTCTTGTTCATCGTTGACTGGTTCCTTATCCTTGCTGGCAACTTCCTCTATCACAAACACACCGGGCTTCGTATGTCTCGCTCTCTCGGTCACAGTTGGTTTGGCCTCGCCGTGGTGCGCGAAGATGGCAAGCAGTTGCAGCGCGGCGACTGGGATAGGCGGGCTTTCCGGAAACTCGCATATGCACTTCCGATAGTCGGGCCTCTCTATTTTGGAATCAGGGACTTGATACGAATCAGAAGTCGTCACACCCATCAGAGTTCCATCGACTTGGCAGTCGCCTCCATAGTGGCAAAGGTAGACTCGCTCCCTCCCGCCAGCAGACAGCATCTTCGTTGACACCTCAACGCAGCCTACCTTCATTCGCTCCACTCAGCCATTGCATGGCCGCATCGAATCTCACACCAGATGGACGAACCGGTCGGAGTGCGCTTCAAGTATGGGGGGTAGGGTGGCTTGCGCGAGGTGTCAGCGTGAGCGATGAGATGCGTGTGCAGAGCGGTAGCCTCATGGTACGTGTTCACTGCATCGAGGATGACATCGACGACTACGACAGAGATGCTCTCAGAATCGTTGTTGAAGTGACTAATGAAGGAGTCGATGACGCCGACAATATCGCTGCCAGCATGCGCACAATGGATGGCGGCAAAGTTCCGGCATTTGAGAGCGCAAGCACAGTCGCGGCTGGGCTCAGAGAGGACTTCTCGTTCTTCGTTCCACTCGATTCCGGAGCGTGGCTCTTCAAGGTAGAACATGACTCTAATGGGATGCGGATGAAGGCGGAGTTGGGTCCCTACTCCTGCGATGTCCGTGTCGCAGATACTGTTCGCAAGCCCCTTCGCCAGGATGGCAAGGGAAGTGCAGTTGGCAGCAGCGCCTTCGAGTCCGCCTTCGGAGCAGCATTGACCAGCTTCGGAGATGAGCCGGCAACTCCCGAACCTGTGGCAGCGTCCGCACCTGAGACGGTGGATCCGATGGCTAACGCCTTCGGTGTCGCTCCCTCGCATCCGGCAATTGCCGAAGTCGCACCAATCGCTGAGCCAGAAGTGGTGGTCCCGGCACCGGCTCCAGCACCATTGGCCCCGGTCGCACCTCCAATCTCCACTCCAGCAGCCACACCTGAACTTGTGGCACCCACGCCCGCCCCTGAGCCACTGGCACCAGTTGCAACACCAATCTCAGCACCGACACCGGAGCCGGCACCGGAGCCTGCCGTCACTCTCACAGCCCCCGATGCTCGGCCTGAAGCACCCACGGGCCCACCTCAGATGGGCGCCCCGGGAGGGATGCCGCCAGGAGGGATGCCGCCAGGAGGGATGCCGCCAGGAGGGATGCCGCCGGGAGGGATGCCGCCGGGGATGATGCCGCCGGGAGGGATGCCACCG
>CAZPJQ010000010.1:14602-20507 GCA_964586945.1 uncultured Candidatus Poseidoniales archaeon | reverse complement strand
GATGCCGCCGGGAGGGATGCCGCCGGGGATGATGCCGCCGGGAGGGATGCCACCGGGGATGATGCCGCCGGGGATGATGGGCCCTCCTTCCGGACCTCCACAAGGTGCCCCTCAAGGCCCACCACCAGAAGCACCTCCCGTAGCACCGCCTCAGACACCGCCTGAAGGAGCACCACAAGATCCACCTCAAGGTCTACCCACCGGACCACCTCCCCAAGGTCCACCTCAAGGACCACCAACTGGACCACCACCGCAAGGTCCACCCACCGGACCACCTCCCCAAGACCCACCTCAAGGACCACCCACTGGACCACCACCACAAGGTCCACCAACCGGACCACCTTCTCCTCCAGATGAGGAGGAGAGTTCTAACTGATGGAAAAAAGTCAGCAGCCGTCCTCCGAACAGGAGATGGATTCAGACTTCCGCCGCCACTATCGACTTTGGCGGATTGTGGCTGGATTGCGCTGGTTTGCTCTAGTGCTGGGGCCTATCGCAATAATTGTCGACGATTTTCTCCAGCCATGGATTGAGCAGAGCGGCCTACCAAATGTAATCACCATGGAGGATCTGACTCGCTGGTTCCTGCTCGACATTCTACCACTAGACCTATGGATTGACTTTGAACTCTTCTTGCGACTCTATCATGCGCTGAACAAGGTTGCATGCGTCCTCCTGTTGGTCTTGATTCCGTGGTCGATAATGCTGAAGCGGAAGACAAAAGGCGCTGCGAGAAACTTGGCGTTCCACGAAGTGAGGATGACCCTGGAGGCCGAGGAGGATGTCTGAGAACGACCATGTTTTGGAGGTCTGCAGTGGCCGAGCAGCTTGGCAGGTCATCCCGAATGAGGAGTTAGCCATCGACCTCGGGTCGGTTGGCACGAAGATAGTGGCTGCTGGCTGGGCCTGCACTCTTGAGAACCGACTCTGTCACACCTTTTCCGGTGAGGTTGACCTGACGCTGTTCCCCTCTGGGAAGTTGCTCATCAAGACGGCTGACCGCGATGTCGCGGCCCAAATCGCAAGGACTCACCTCGATGAATGGCTCAATTAGCCGTAACCGGTGCTAACGGTTCCCTTGAAGAAGGGATGCCACGACGGCCGACCACATGGGCTCAAGCGAGGTTCTTCCGAAGACACTCCTAGAGCGCATAGCGCGAGGCGAAGCCGTGGTCTATCCGACGACCACACTTCCAGCCTTAGGCTGCCGTCCTGAGAGTGCAGCCCTCGACATGCTCTACCGATTGAAACAGCGTGCTGCGGAGCACCCGGTGTCACTCGCCGTGGCAAATCTCAGCCAAGCGAGTGACATCGCAGAAATCCCTGAAGAGACTGAATCGCTGCTCGAATCATTCCCGGCTGGAAGCCTGACCTTGCTCTTGCAAGCGAAGCGATGCCTCGATGCTCGCCTCGGTGGGGATTTGGTCGCCATCCGAGTCGTTGCACACCCGTTGGCAAGAGAGCTGCTGGAGGAGGTTGGCCCTCTCACGGCAACCAGTGCGAACCTGAGTGGGGTGACTCCAGAGGAGGAGTGTGTGAAGGCTGCGGAAGCACTGAGATTGCCCTCAGAGGCGGCGCTGACAGGAGTCTGCCCGGGTGGTCTGCCTAGCACATTAATACGATGGCACGGCCACGCCCTCCTATCGCGTAGTGGGAGCGTAGAGGTTCTCAGAGAGGGTTTAGTTTCGGAGTCGGAGGTGATGTCTTGGTCGAAGAATCTGAACTGAAGTATTGGAAGGACGCTGGACGCGTCGCCCGTCGCACATTGGAGGCGATAAAGGATGAGATACAGGTCGGGGTCTCCTGGCACGAAGTTATCGATTCTGCAGAGCGTTACATCTACCGGCACGGGGGAAAACCGGCATTCCCCTGCACGATTGCGGTAAATGACATGGCCGCCCACTTCACCACTGACCATCTGCTTACCCCCCCCACCTGCGTTGAAGACGAGATGGTCTTTCGGAAGGGTGACCTTGTCAAATTGGACATTGGAGTCCATGTCGAGGGGGCCATCGGCGACAACGCCCTGACCGTGGAAGTCGGCAACGGTGGCAAACACACCGAACAGATCAGGGCGGCCAAGGAGGCGCGCGACGCTACAATCGAGAAGATGTATCCCGGAACTCCATGGCACGAGGTTGGAGCTGCGGCCGAGCAAGTGCAGCGAGATGCTGGCTTTGAACCGATTTCGAATCTCTGCGGGCACCAGTTGGAAGTCTATGACCTGCATGCGGGAACTTCGGTTCCGTCGTACGCGTGTGGCGCAGGTCATCAAAGTTTCAAGGGGACTGTACCCGAAGGGGGGATTTTCGCGGTCGAGCCGTTCAACACCACAGGAAGTCAAGGTCTGGTGGAGAATGTTCCACCTCGTGACTCAAGCAACATCTGGCGGGTGACTGGCGACATCACGGTGAAGAAGGCGCTCGCAAAGGGTAAACTGAAACCACTCGGAGCGACAATGGCCCGCTATCTGGAAGAGCGCTACCACCACCTCCCATTCGCTGAGCGCTGGGCTTACCCACTCATGGAGAAACCCTTCCCGCGTGAGACTGAGGAGAGCAGGCAGAGCAAGTGGGATGCCCTCGTGAAGAAATTGATCAACATCAGGTTTCTCGAAACCTACCACCTCCTCAGGTGTACCGACGGCGGCCTCATAGGCCAGTACGAACACAGCGTGTGGATTGGACCGGGCGGGGCTGAAATACTCACGATTGAGTGATTGAAGCCGTAAAAAGCCAGAAGAGAGAACTGGAAACCTGCCCATACGGGCTGAAAATGATTATACGCTATCACATCAAGCAAGGTAATGAACAGGGCTGTTGAGTGTTCTTCGTCGAGTGTGCATCCCATCCCCTCTACGCTGGCCCTCTCACCCTGTTCACCTACACGGACAGCGGCCGATAGGCTCTGCAGATACCTCGATTCAACCCCCTGCACTGGTCTCAGTATCTCCATATCGGCACTCACTGATAATTCGATTATTGTTCACTATTCGCGCGGGGATTAGTCGCGCCGCTACAAATTGATTGTACTAGTACATCGGCGCGGTGAACGAAAATTATCATTCGCTACTTGAAAAATTTCTTTATGTTATGCAGTATAGCGTTTAGAATGGGTAAAATTCGATTCTGTCCGGGCGCTATGTTAATATCAATGAGCAACCTAGCGAGAGCACCCCCTCTGGGGGAGTGAGGACTGAATAATATGAAGAACGAAAAGAATGAGCAGGCTGTCAGCCCGGTCATTGCAACCATCCTAATGGTCGCAATCACCGTCGTGCTGGCCGGAGTACTGTATGTGTGGGCTGACAACCTGGCAAGCGATGGAACAGACACCAGCGCAGCTACGTTGAACACCTACACAGCGGATGACGCAGCGGATGACGCAAGTGCAGCTGGTGATGGGGCAGATACCCTGATCAAGATGCAGATGACCGGCAGGGATGACCTTGCATGGTCCTTCGTCAAGATTACGCTAAGTGTGGGCGACAACGTCTACACCTGCAGCGTAGCCGCAGGCGACGACTGCACCATTACCCAAGCAGCCGGCAGCAATGACAACGCATGGGAACCTGGGGAGTACATCTTCCTAGCTGAGGGAACCGAAGAAATCTGCAGCGCACAAGGATGCAATGTGGACATCTCCGTGACCCACAACGGCCGCACCGTCGCAGGCGATGGCGCAGCTGTCGTCAACTGAGCGTTGACACCTGTTTGTCAAAAAACACAAAGACACGCGAACACGGTCCTCGGTGGGTGCCTTCGGGCGCCCCCGGGGACCACTTTTTTTGTTTCGAATCCTAATGAATTCATTCAATTCAAAGGCCACTTGTAATCGGCGTCGAAGTCAGCAATCCTCTGTCGGCTCGACTCCTCTGGCTCCCAGCGGTGGAAACTGATGCCGAAAAGGGTCATCACTTGAGCGAGACCGAGACAATACATCCCTCCCAGGAAACTTCGAATCCTCCTGCCGCCAAGAAGAACCGCCGCCACTAGTGGGAAGTTGGCCCACCATAGCAGTGACAGAACTGGTTCGGGCGAGCCGTTGAGACCATAGGAGAGTTGGAAGCCCACGGTGGCAATCGCCCAACCGAGAATAGTCCACGGCAGCAGGATGTGAGTGTGCGCATTCATCCGGTGAATCTGCCCATTCCGACTACCCGAAAACCAGAGAGAACTGTTCCGCCATAGGTGTCGAACCACCCCCTGAGCCCGCCGCAGTCTTTGGCGGTGCAATCCCCTACCCGGAAGGGGGACGGCCTCAAGGAAATTGAGGTCAGGGTCGTGGATGGCGCGCAATCCGTTGCGGGTGACTTGGACCGCCAGCTGGCTGTCATCAGCGTTGGAGGTTTCAACGATGTTTTGAATCGCAGAGCGGCGATATGCTGCGAGTGAGCCTTCGAAAATGGGTGTCGACTGGTAGCGGCTTTCTGCTTCTCTAGCCATGTTGTAGTAGCCTCGATATGATTCCAATTCGACTTCGCCTGCACCGGTCTGAGTCTGAGAAACGGTTGGCAAGGCGATCTGTCGTCCGCAAACCGCCCCGACTTCGGGGTTGACCATCCAAGAGGCAACTCGCCGAAGTGCTCCTGGAGCGAGTCGGGCGTCGGCGTCGGTCATCAAGATGATTTCGATGTCACCCTCGGCCTCGGAAATCCCGAGGTTCACTGCAGCGGATTTTCCTTCGACTCCCGTAGTTGACAGAAACCTCACGAGAGGCCCGAACTCCAGCGCCCTTGCTGCCCACTCCTCGGCGAGTTGCACCGTTCCGTCGGTTGAGCCGGTGTCGATTAACAGAACTTCGAGGAGTTCCCGAGGGTAGTCCTGACGAGCGAGGTCAGCGAGTTTCCCCTCGATTATCTGTGCTTCGTTTCGTACGCAGAGCAGTATGCTGATGCGAGGAAGTTCTCCAGTTGAAACCTCAAAAATATTTGGCAGTTGGTGTCTTTTCAGCCACGCCCGCTGGATCCAATGGTCAGCCAAGAACCAGATTGGACCGGTCATCCCGAAACCGACTTCCGCCAATGCGAAGAGTTCCGCCGACATCATCGCTTACCTCCAATCGCACGGTCATAGAGGTCAGCCCATCGTATTCCGAGCGCCTCCGGAGTTTGCTCAACCACTGCCTCGGGTCCTGCCACGCAAAGCGCCTGCCAAGCCTCCTCGTCGGCGATCAGGTCAGCGATTGCTCCCGCCCACGATTCGACTGACAGATCTTCGACTATGCGCCCGCCATCGCCCAAAATCCCCTCGCAGGCGGGCGAGGCAAGCACCGGAAGGCCGCAGGAGAGAGCCTCCATCGCAGCGACCGGCATGCCCTCGTAGGTCGAGGGCATCAGCAGCATTCCTGAGGTTCGCAGAAGGTTCTCCTTCTCATCATCAGAGACCCATCCTCGGGCAAAGATTCCGTTCTCGGTGCCTCCGTAGCGCCTCACTTCTGGGTGGTCTGCCTCGACTCCAGAGAGATGTAATTCGACTTCATGACCGGCTCGGCGAAGTCGGGAGATTGCGGCCATGGCGATTGGATGCCCCTTCACCGGGGAAGGGCGGGCGAGCATGAGCAACTTGTGGCGGTTTCGTTGATTTGGGTCAACCGGGTCTGAGGGGGGAGCGGGAGAGCCGATGACCTCCATGTCGGGGATTCCGATGAGTTCCCTGTGTCGAGGGGTCAAGGCGACCGGAATGACCTGCGGGTCGGCACAGGTCTCGGTGAACGCCTTGGCAGCTGTTGGTCGGCTTTTCATGAAGGCGCCGAAGTTACCGGCGTGAATCTGCAGAACGACCGGGATTCCCGCCTTGAGTCCAAGTGCAACGGCGCGCCGTTTTCGCCACCAGGAAAATCGAGTGGCGGTGTGAACATGAAGGACATCAGGTGGCAGGGTTCGGAGTCGGTGGGCCAATTCCTT
>CAZPJQ010000010.1:6297-14592 GCA_964586945.1 uncultured Candidatus Poseidoniales archaeon | reverse complement strand
ATTTTGGCGATTGGCGAGCCGTCGACATGCGTGTTGATCGATTCTGTGCTCCAATCGGGCGGTGGATGACGCAGATGGTGGCGAATCGTCGCCTGCATTCCACCCTTGCTCTCAACAGGTCCGATGTGCAAAACGGTCCTCGTCATTTGGGTGCGCCTCAACCCTCGGACGGTCAAACAGCGATATAGGACACGGCACATCCGAAGGATGTGAAACTGCTCTGGGTTACAGCAAAGCGGCTAGGCAGCGACCTTGCCAGCACCACCCAGTTGGCGGTCTCGTCCGCGCTTGCTGCCCGTGGCTGGAAAGTGACGATTATGGCTCCTGAGAGCCCAGAAGTTGAGAAATCGTTGGTCGCTGGGGATATCTCATTCGTCGGAGTTTCCCGCTCAAACAAGGCCGGCCTTGGCTGGCTCACATTCGGCCGTTCTCTCTCTCTCACACTTCCCAAGGTCCTAGCCGACGGAAAGTTCGACGTGGCTCTAGTCGGCTGGCAGGGGGTCGCTGGCTCTCACAAGGCCTTGCGAACCGCCGGCACGCCATGGCTTCTCGTTGACCGCAGCCCACCCGTGTTCCGCTCGCTCGCCGGGCGCTTGCAGTGGTATGAGTACTGGCGGGCCTTGCGGCTCGCCCGCCGGAGAATGGGTGCTGAGGGATCAGTTCTCAAATCCCAGGCACTCGCCGACTGGCACCTCTCAAAGGGGCGAGCCGTGGAGCCGATCACCCTGATGGAGGCGGGTGTTGATGTGAGCAAATTCTCTCCCGCCACATTCACTGGCACTCCCACGATAGTCCACCACGGACAGTTGGATGAGGAGCGTGAAATCGAACGGCTGGTGCGAATCGGTGAGGTGCTATCAGCCCGTGAAATAGATTTCAAGATGCGAATTGCCGGAAACGGAAACCGCTTTACTGCTCTACAGAAAGCAGCATTTCTGCAAGACTGGCTAGAGGTATTGGGCCCTTTACCGCCAGAGGATATTCCACAATTCCTCGCCACCGGTCACATCGCCATATTCCCACTTCCAGACGGCAAGGTCTGGCGTCTTGCCTCTCCGCTCAAGGTCAGAGAGTGGGCCGCCGCCGGACTGCCGATGGTTCTCTCAAACATCACCCCTCACCGTTCGGTCGGAGAGAGGCCGTGGATTCGTCTGGTCGCCGCACACGCGCCGATGGACGAGTGGGCGGATGCGGTTGAGGAGTTGCTCGGGAGTGAATTGGGAGGACTCGGGGCAGAGGCGAGGACGGATGCGGAGTCGGAGTTCGATTGGGTGAAGACCACCGAGGCGCTTCACCAGAGAATGTCGGAGTTGGCGGGTGTCTGAATGGCCGTCGAGGAATCCCGAGGCGGGCGAAAGGTGGTGCCCCAGAGGGACACGCTCTGGCTGTCGAGTGCCGATGCGGTGAACCTCGCATTCGGAATCGCCATTCATGTTGTTCTGACACGGGCCTTCCTATCAGACGACTACGGTACTTTCGTGCTACTGCTCGACTTCTTTCATGTCTGCGTCATACTCGTTGACCTCGGACTTCCCACGCTGATCGGGCGAGATGGGGAGAGGCTTGGAAAGGGGTTGAAACAGGTCCTCCACAGGATTTCGCGAATCCAAATCCAAGCTGCGGTGGCGGCGATGTTGGTGTTCCCTGTTATCGGCTGGTACCTGTTCGTCAACGAAGGCGATTGGGGTTGGTTTGAGGTCGCACTTCTGCTTTGCTTCTCCGCCGTGGTTCAGGTCATCACCTATGCCCACAGGACTGCTTTGCGGGCAGTTGGTGAGGCGAGACTTGAGGCGTTCGTGAGAATCGCCGACCGTGGAACCGTAGCCATCCTGATGGTAGGGTTTGCCTCTGGGGAGTTGCTCGGATTTGCAATCGCCACCGCCGTTGGACCGCTCGTCGCGCTCGCTCTCGCTCTCTACCTCTATCTCTCCAAGGTCGCCCCGCAGGCGTCCGATTCCGGTGATGAGCCACCTGACACGGCTGAGATGGGCAGTCAGCAGTTGGTCGAAGCAGGTCTGCCCTTCCTGTTCGCTTCGGCGGCGCTGGTGGTCAATGTGCGCATCGAGAAGTTGTTGCTCGGGGTGTTCGCAACGCCGACGGATGTGGCCGAATTCCAAATCGCCTGGCTCGGATTCATCGCGGGATACGGACCTATTCTCTCGCTGCGAGCTATCCTGCTCTCTTGGTTTGGGGAGGTTCGCAACGATCTCGAGAAGTTGAAACATCGCTACAAGCGGGCCCTATTCGCCTGCACTCTGCTCTCCAGTGTCGGTGCGATCATTGGAGTCGGGGTTGGGCCGTTCGCATTCGAGGCGCTCTTCCCCGATTATGCAGAGTCTGTCCAGAGGCCTTTCCTCGCCTTGATGCTCGCATGGCTATTCCATGCGATGGCAAGCCCCTCCTTGGCGCTCATCCAAGTCGGAGACAGGCCGTGGAACTACACTCGAATCCTGTGGACGGGAATCGCAGTCAGCAGCGTGGCCTGCCTCTATCTGATTCCGACCCAGCCAAGCGCGGTCATGGGAGCGGCAGGCGCAGCAGCCCTCGCCTCGCTAGTCGTCCTAGCACTGGCCTTCGCGGTCGCTGGAAGAGGCGGGTCAGCCGCAACCGAAGAGACTGATGTCGCCGAACAGCAACCAGACGAATGAGGCTGGGTCGATGACCACATCAGACGCCATCGGTGAGCATCTGCTGCAACTCACCGGACTCGAACATCTCTAGCGCGATGTCGGAGCCACCAATCAGCTCCCCATGAACATAGCATTGGGGCATGGTGGGAAAGTCGGACCATTCACAGACCGAGGGAATCGCTCGAGGATCCATCAGGATGTTGACAGTTACGAAGGGCTCTTCGAGTTGCTGGAAGACCATCGCGGCGCGGGAGGAGAACCCACACTCGGGTTGCTCGGGGGTGCCTTTCATGAACAGCACCAAGCGGTTGCCGTTCACCAGTTCGTCGAGTTCTTCCGGGGTCCAATTAAAATCTGCCATGCTCCTTCCTCCTGTCTCCCGCGCCGCACATGAAGACCCACGAAATCATCCTGTTGGTGGGGGTGGAACAAGCCATCCTCCTCCTTCTGGGCTGCTTGCTCGGGGGTCCAACACTTCAGGTCGAGCGCGTGAACGATATTTGATTGGATGAACTGCTTGAAGTGCGAGAGGATTGGTCGCTGGCGAGGCAGGGGGCGCATACCCTCGAACGATGGGTCGATTACCTTGACGAACCAGTGGTCTCCGTTGCCGGTCAGATCAGTGGCGGAGATGTCGGCGTCCGGGTAGACCTTGCGGACCTCCGTCTCGACCCACTCTGCGTCTACCATGTGTCGGTTCGGGATACCCGGATGATTTCAACCCTCGTCCGCGCTCCGTGAACCTAGAAGTCGAAAATGAATGGCTCACGGAAGCCCCGAGCATAGGGTGGGCTATGCACGGAGTGCAGCTCGAATTTCTGCGAGGTTGTCTGCGATTGAACCGTTGTCGTTGATGAGTCCCGAGCCGATGACACTCGCCTCGATTCCCCATTCTTGGACCTGGGCGATGTTGTGCGCCTTGATACCGCCATCAATCATCAGTTTGGTCGCTCTTCCCCCTGCCGCTATCTGAGTGTCAATGGCTGCTCTTAGAGCGCGGACCTTGGGCTCGACCTCAGGCATGAACGACTGACCTCCCTTGCCGGGAATGACCGACATGACGAGCACCAAGTCGAGGTCTGGAAGGAGCGGCAGAATGTCTTCAAGGCCAGTGGCGGGGTTCATCACGAGTCCCGCTTCACAGTCTGCGCCGTGGAGGTTGGCGATTAGGGCCGGGAAATCGTCGACCGCCTCTATGTGAGCGATGACCAAATCAACACCGGCGTCGACATACTGATCCCAAGTCTGCGCCGCGTTCGTCACCATCAAGTGGCAGTCGAGAAAAACTTCAGGGCCAATCCTCTCTCGGATTGAACGCACGACTGCGGGCCCGAAGGTGATGGTCTTGTTGACCACCCAATTGCCATCCATGACATCGAGATGAACCCACTCGATACCAGCATCAATCGCCTCTTCAACCACTTCACCGAGCCGACAGAAGTCTGCGGTCAGTATGCTCGGACAGATGTGCATTCCCCTCACCCTCACCCTCTCGGAGAGCATGGCGGTTCTCAACACTTGCATCGGCTTCGGCAGGTTGATAGGACGGCTTGGACGGGTACAAGGCCCTACGAGGCGAGAGATATGGCTGGCAGATTGGTTGAGGCATCGGATGCGACCTTTGACGGGGTTACGACAGAAAATGAGTGGGTGTTGGTGGACTTCTGGGCACCGTGGTGCGGCCCCTGCAAGATGATAGCGCCAGTGCTTGAGCAAATTGCTGACGAGCGCGACAACCTCGTCATCGCTAAGGTCAATGTCGACAACAACCAGAACTCTCCTAGCCGCTTCGGAGTGCGCGGCATTCCAACCCTAGTGCTGTTCCACAATGGTCAAGTGGTCGACCAACATTCTGGTGCGATGCAGAAGGCTGGATTCGACGACTGGCTCAACCGCCACATGGGCTGAATCAGGTAAGTGGCATCGGTTCACTCGACAGCGTCGAGCTTCGCTCGCCGCTCATCCATCGCATCTCCGACTTCACGCAATAGCCGCTCCCGCATCGCCTCGTGCAGCCAGAGCCCATCCTCCAACTCCACGATGAGCCCTCGAGAGAGCAAATCCTCCGGCGGAGTTCCCTCTAGACCGGTCGCCTCGGCAAGTGTGGCCCAAGGCACAGGCCGGGAGGCCACCGCAAGGTAGGATAGTAGGTCGTGGTGTTCGGCAGGCAGCACCTTGAGAATCTCCTCGTCAAGGAATCGCAGCCAATCTCCGTGCACCACACTACCATACATCTCAAGCAACTCGACAGCCAACGGATGGCCCCCTGTGAGCCTGTGAACCTCTTCAGCGCCCGGCGGAGAAGGGGCGTCAAACTCAGAAATCCAGTCACTTATTTCCTCTAATGTCAAGCCTCGGAGAGATAGTTCGCTGACCTGTCCGCGGGTGTGCACATCTCTGCGGTCGTAGAAAGATAGCGCGGTCCGCGATATCAGTAGGAGCCTTAGCGGAGTCTGCTCCGCGACCTGCAGCAGTGAGCCCAACAGGTGACCTGCATCTGCCTCGATGTTGTGGACGTCGTCGAGAACCAAGAGCACATACGGCGGCTTGTCGCTGACCTCTTCGTGGCCCTCAAAGACCCGCTCTCGCAACTTCTCAGGATCGGTCAGATAGGCGGTCAACCGCCGCCGGTAGAGGTCGACATCGAAGTTCGCTCCCGGCGACAATGGAAGTGACTCCAAGATTCCGTACGGATCCCATTCAGAACCACCTTTCGACTCGATTCCGAGGCGGTGGAGGATGCTTGTCGCAAGGCCGATCGAGGTGTCCCAGGGTTGGCAGGGATAATACATGACGCGAAGGTTGGATTCTTCGTCCAGTCTAGCGTTCAGCCAACTCGCGACCAAGGTGGTCTTTCCACAGCCGGCGATGCCATCGACAACCAAGGCCGGTCGCTTCCCCTCGTACCATCCATCCAACTGCTCCCGCTCCTCACTTCTGCCGTGCACCGTGCGGGTTCTGGGCGCCCGAATGTGATATGTTGAGTGGGCGCCGGCAAGCATCTGCAGGCGGCCCGGAGGAGGTGTTTCCTCACCCTTTTCGATGCGACCGAGACGGATGTCGCCGTAGGCGAGCAATCCCTCGGCCATCACCATCATCAGGACTTGGAGAAGAGTTAGGTTGCTGTCGAGGCGTTCGGCAGCCTCTCCTGCAGGGACTTCAAGCAGTTGTCCCTCGCCGTCCCGAATCAAGATGTTCGTGGTGCGGATCGCGGAGAGTCTGCCCTTGATTTCCTCGCGCCCTGAATCTGTCAGTTGCCAAGTCTTCTGGCGACGCTCTTCGCCTCTAATCTGTCGGGTGTGTTCTGAGACCAAGCCGTCCCTCAAATGAGGTCGGATTGAGCGGCTCACATTGGGGGGGTGCAGACCGCACGCCTCGGCGATGCCCGGCCTAGTGATTGAGGAGGTGACAATGAAGTGGTCCGCCTGGTGGTCATTCTCAAGCAGGTGCAGTAGGATGCGGTCGCTTACCGGAAGGCTGACGCGCATCGACTTGGTCGCCATACAGTTAGGGTCTGCGGGCGTCGTTCGCATTGAATCATTCGCCGATTCGCTTGAGGATGAAATGTCAATCCAACTGCTCAAATAAAGCCGTTTTTCGACCGCGCGCGCGCTCATGCGGGTGATGCAAGAGAACCACAAAGCCTTTTTTAGTTGAGGTAAGCCGAAATTGTGTCAATGGATAATGTCAATCGAATTCGGCTTGCGGCGACCTCGCTCGCCTTCTTGATGCTATTCTCGCTTATTCTTCCAATTGGAGGCGCCTTCGACACCGACGGAGACGGCGTTGACGACTCTGTGGACGACTGCCCGGTGGCAGCCGGAAACAGCACCGTCGACCGAGATGGCTGCCCTGACAAGGACGGCGATGGAACCAGCGACAAGAACGACCCGTGGGTGATTCAGGCTGGTGGCTTCCTGAAGGATGCGGAGCAACTGAGCAGCGATGATCACTTGGCCGTCTTCTTCAATCATGATGGAAGCAAGTACCTCACCTCTGAGAACGGCGGAAGCTGGGGTTCAAGCAGCGGCTGGATGAGAATATGGGACACCGCCACTAAGACCAATCTGAAGTCGGTTGAGTTCAGTGGCAACAGCATCTTGGATATCGCTTGGTCGCCCGATGGAGCATATGTCGCCGCGGTTACTGACAACGACGAGTTGAAGGTCTACCACTCCGGAAACATCTCTCACTTCTTCTCGGTCAGCACCGATGTCGGTAGCGGCGACCAACCGAACGAACTCGAGTACAGCCCTGACGGCACCATGATCGCAGTTGTGATTGGGAGATCCGGCAATAGCGGAACCAACGGTGAGGTACAGATTTACAATTCAATGAACGGGTCTACAATCCATTCATTCAACCCCGCCTCGGCAGACCGGTTCTATTCAGTCGATTGGAGTCCTGATGGCAGCCGAATCCTAATTGGTGGCCGAGAGGATGTCTGGATTTACAACACCGGTGGTTGGGGTCTGAACAGGTCAATCAACACCAATCGAGGAGCTCTCAACTCCATCGCTTGGGCACCCGACGGCAACACCTTCGGAACCTGCGAGGCGTGGGAGGGGAGCGGTGCGAGGGTGAAGGTCTACGAGGTCTCCAACGGACTTCAGAAGTGGTCCTATTCAAGTTCCACTTCGTGCAACACCATCGCCTTCTCTCCCGATTCGACACAACTGGTCGCGGCCCACACCTATTATCAGTCGGACGGGGCGAGTTTGAAGGTCTTCAATGCAGACACTGGCAGCACCATCGACACCATGTCCGCACCTCGTCCAGGGGGCTGCACCTCCAGCGGTGGCGGCAACAACTGCGGCTCCATCTACGGCGTCAGTTGGCATCCAGATGGCGACTACATCATCTCAGCGCACGGCCGCAACGATGAGGGCATCTACCACTGGGTAGTAGACCCCGACATCGATAACGACGGAGTTCTCAACCAGGATGACGCCTTCCCCGAGGACGGCACCCAGTGGGACGACAGCGACAACGATGGATACGGCGACAATCCGGCACCGGCCAACGAACCAGACGCCTGCCCCACCACATGGGGGAACTCAACCGAAGACCGGTTCGGCTGCCCCGACAGCGATGGAGATGGCTGGTCTGACCTGAACGATGCCTACCCCAATGACTCCTATCAGTGGGCTGACGCCGATGGTGACGGATATCCGGACAACATAGGGGACCCGCGCGACCCTAGCCCGTACCCCGCATTGGACTGGCTCCCCGACAACCCGACTCAATGGAATGACACTGACCTCGACGGTTATGGTGACAACTTCGCTAATGCCTCTTGGATTGCAATCCGGCCCGCTGAGTGGCCCGGCATACTAATCACGACGATGAATCCCATCGAGTTGTCCGATGTTGACGCATTCCCCCTCAACATAGACCAGTGGAAAGATACCGATGGTGACTGGGTGGGGGATGAACCATTCACGACTCGCTCTGACAGCTGTGTCTTCATTTGGGGCAACTCGGTTTGGGACCGGCTAGGCTGTGTGGACAGCGATGGTGACGGCTGGTCCGATCCCGACGATGAATGGCTAGCCTGCGTGTCCGGCGCCGGTCAAGGTGACGCCTGGCCTAGTGACCCGTCCCAATGGTGCGATTCAGACGGTGACGGGTATGGAGACAACAGCACTGGAACCAACGGTGATGC
>CAZPJQ010000010.1:0-6287 GCA_964586945.1 uncultured Candidatus Poseidoniales archaeon | reverse complement strand
CGGTATGTTCGGAACCTCGGATATCGACAGGCCAGGATGCAAGGACACCGATGGTGACGGCTACTCCGACGCCGGTGACCCATTCCCCAATGACCCTACTCAGTGGGCCAACAGGGACGGCGACCAATGTGGGGACAACCCCGAAGGCAACTCTCCTGACCTCTTCCCTGATGACGGCACCCAGTGCGGTGACCGTGACGGAGATGGCTACGGCGACTACCCGAACGGCCCCAATGGAGACTGGTTCCCCGATGACCCCTCTCAGTGGTATGACACTGACCGCGACGGTTACGGTGACAACTACGCCAATACCTCTTGGGCATTTGAGCGAAATGCAACATGGCCCGGAATCTTCGTCGAGAACGCCTTCAAGCCGGACCGATGTCCGCTCGAAGGCGGCCAAGTGATGCATGATGACTCAAACCGAGGTTGTCCTGACTCCGACCAAGACGGGGTGGCAGACAACGAAGACGCCTTCCCATTCGATCCTCTGCAATCCTCTGACCGGGACGGTGACGGCTTTGGAGATGATGCGCTCTCACCGAGTAGGGACGACTGCCCTGACACACCGGGAAGCAGTGACCAAGGCGGAACCTACGGCTGCGTAGACAGCGATGGCGACGGCTGGGCTGACACTCGCGACGACTTCCCTGCCGAACCAACTCAATGGAAGGACTCCGACGACGACGGTTACGGTGACAACTGGGGCAATGAGACATGGAACGCAACCCGTGCTGACGGCTGGCCGGGTGATTTCCTTGCCGACGCCAACATTCCCGACGCCTTCCCACTTGAAGCGAGCCAGTGGAATGACACCGATGGCGATGGTTGGGGAGACAACCCGAACGGCACCGACCCTGACGCCTTCCCACTCGAGCCGAGCCAGTGGAAAGACAGCGACGACGATGGATACGGTGACAATACCACTCGTGACGCCTTCGAGGCTGACGACTGCCGTGCCAAGTACGGTACCTCCCACCAAGACCGGTTCGGCTGCTTGGACACCGACGGAGACGGTTGGTCTGACCTCGCTGACATCTGCATGTACGACCCTCTGGTTTGGGAAGCCCCGGGAAGTTGTGCCGTGGTAGGTCCGGACGATGGGGCGGACCCAGCCGGAAGTGGTGCCTCACTTGCCCAGATTGCGACTTGGGCGCTTGGCGGTTTGGTCACCCTACTGCTACTCTCAATTCTAGTAGCGATGATATCACGTCAGGCCGCCAAGCGGAGCGGTCAGCTGATGCGTCAGAATGTCCATCTACAGGAGAAACTCTTCGACAACGAGGAGGAACGTCGTGAGAATTGGATCGAATATTATCTCGCTGAAGGCAACATTGAGAAAGCGAAGGAACTCGGTTATGTTGAGAAGGCAGAATGGCAAATCCATGAAGAGGAAAAGGAAAAGGAAGAGGTCGAGAAGGTTGAATCGCTGCCGGATGCACTTGACCTCGATGATTTGTTTTGAGCACATTCTCTGAGGAACAACGGCTATTCTCTATGAGGGGCGCCCGCAACCGAGGTGACAGGATGAGCGACCCGTTCGACACAACTCCCGCCCCTCCTACGATGGAGTCTCGGCTCCGTGCTCTGCTGAATTCGATGAACAGCGCCATCTTGGAAGTTGATACCGGTGGTTCACTCGTACACGCCAACCCGTTCGCGCGGAAAATAATGGCTGACCTCCCACCAACTCCCTCACCACCTGGCTGGGAGACAGAATGGGGGGAGATGATGATCTTCCGTGATGCTCACGGCGCACCATTGCCCGCTGATGAGGGGCCGTTGTTCAACGCCTTGAGAACCGGTGAGCCGCAGAACGACTATCAGTTCTCCATCGAGCATCCGAATGGTCGGATTCTACACCTCATGGGTACAGCAGAGCCACTGTTCGGCCAGGATGAGAGGGTCAGCGGGGCTATTTGCTCCTATCAAGATGTGACGGAGGTCGTCGAGTTGCAGCGGGCCCTTGAAAGCCAACTCGACGAGACGAAGAACGCCCATCAGGACATTAGACTTGCACACACCGAACTCTCGCGCGCACACAACTTGCAGGCCGGATTCATCGCAAACTTCAGCCACGACCTACGGACTCCGCTATCCGGAGTCCTCGGCTTTGCCGACCTGTTAGCAATTTCATCCAATATGATCGACGACGATGAGAAAGAGTATCTGCAGGAAATCATTGACTCGGGTGACGCTTTGCGAATGATGATTGATTCGGTGATTACCTACTCGAACATACTCTCCGGGACAGTCAGAATCGTCGCTGAGTGGCACGAAATAGACCTACTTATCGAGAAGGCTGTTGAGCCAGCTCGGAGAATGTGCAACAGGAGAGGATTGGAGTTCATTCTCAATCTGGACAATGCTCCCGAGCGCATCTGTATTGACGAGTTGCGCTTGCAAGAGGTTCTCGAACAGTTGTTGGACAACGCGGTAAAATTCACAGAGACTGGTGAGGTATGCCTGCATGTGAAGACGGTGGAGGATTCGGTCGTCTTTGATATCAGAGACACAGGCCCCGGAATCTCTGCAGAGGCGGAGTTGAGGTTGTTTGAACCCTACTCCAAGACTTTGGTCAAGGATGGCCAGTTGAGGCGGGGTGTCGGCCTTGGATTGACTCTTGTGAAAGCCCTTGTCGAACTGATGCAGGGGCGTGTGGATTATGTCACCAGCCTTGGTGGCGGTACTACTTTCAGCGTCAGACTTCCAATCGTCTATGCAGCTGAGTTCGGCAGCCTTGAATGAATGTCGGGCAGAGTCGCACATTCAATCCCAACCACCGTTTCAGGATTGGCTCCTCGGCCACAAAAAGCAGTTCGCTACGCAGCCAAATCGTCGTCGAAGCGAAGGAATGGGAGACGGTCGAACTCCTCCAATTCCCGCGCGTTCAGAGCGTAGTTGTGGGCCAATGCTTGTTCGATGGAAACCCAGTCGGGGGTCGTTCCATCAATCCAGTCATACCGATGGCCTGGAATCAGACGCCAATCAGGGGGCAGTGCGCGAAGAATGTTTCGAGCGAATAGTACACTTTTCCACAGTGCAATGGGGTCGCCTCCGGGTAGGTCAACTCGACCTGAGCGGGCCGTGAAAAGAAGGTCGCCGGCGTGGTAGACCCCATGACCGTGCAGGGTGACATGCCCCGGCGCGTGGCCAGGGGAGTGAATCACCTGCAGTGAAATCGCACCGCAAGACCACTCGACTGCTGTGTCGGGATTGTGATTCCATCTATGGGTCAGATTGACCTTGCGAAAAAACACCATCCCGAGTAGGTTGGGTGACACTGATTCCTCATGTCCCCAAACCTCGATTTCGGGAATCTCCCTCTGAATTTTTCCTACTCCAGTCGTATGGTCCCGATGGGTGTGTGTCAGAAGAATGTGGGTGGGCTTTAATCCCTCATCTGCAAGAGCGGATAGCCAGCCTTTGGCATCAAATGGGTCGACGATTGCGACTACTCCCGCCTCGCGGTCGATGAAGGCGGTGTTCATGTTGGCGTAGGGTCCCATCTGGGTAACCCAAACCTCGACTCCATCCTCCCCGACGGCTCTGTCAAACTCACCCTTCCCGAGCATGTTGAGTCGGCGAAGGGCTCCCTCCGCATGAAAATGATGGCTTCAACACTCAAAGGGGGTCCCTTAAGTGCGAGGCGTGCTGTCGCCTCCTTAGGAGGCGGCGATATGCAGAGAGGACGAATCGGTCGGTCAGTGCTGATTTCCTTCCTCGGGATGCTGATGCTACTCGCTCCGTTCACAGCACTTACCAGTGCTGCTGGGAGCACCGAACTGACTCTCGTCGTGACGCTTTCTGATGTCGCCGAAGGCGATTCATGGTACAGCGACTCGAGCGACCTCAGCATACAGATTTCCGTTCACAATCCCAGCGAAGAAACCATCACACTCGAATACAATCCCTCATGCCCCGTTGAGATATCGATATTCGATTCAAGTGGTGTACAACTGACCTCTCTCCGAGAGCACAGAACCTGTCTTGAGCAGAACCGTGCAATCGATGTCCTGCCACATCAGACCAGAACTCTTGACTCATTCGATTGGGATTGGACTGACGGGGCAGACCAGTTAGTCGGAAGCGACGACATCACCCTACAGTTCGATTTCGATGGTGGAGCAATGTTTGACGAGACTGTCATCCACTTCCAGCGAAGCCCTGTTGCGATTGCCGACATGACTCTTGAGATGAATGTCCCACCACCCCCATCCAGCCGAACCACCTTCCTGACTGGTGAGTCGCTGTACGCCCACCTCTCACTGGTCAACACCGGCGACCAGCCTGTGGAAGTCGCAGTTGATGAGGGCTGTAGAGTGCTTCTGCAGATATCCAGTCTCAGTGGTTCCCTCTCACCGCGGCTAACTGAGCTCGGTTGCGCCGCTGGTGTGGTGATTCCAGTTGGAGGGAGCACCTCTCTCGGCTGGCTTACATGGGACTTCACGGACCAAGGAGCGTTGGTCCAATCCGGAGATTGGGGCATCGAAGCATCGCTCAGCGGAGTCACTGACCTCAGCACCTCGGCTCAGATTACCTTGGAAGGTAGTGAAGTCTTAGTGAGCACCCCCCTAGACTTGGAAATCTCGATTATCGGCGACTCAGGAAATGATGGGGTTATCAGCGCAGCCGACACCGTGCAACTCTCCAGCCAACTGATCAACAACATTGGTGAGACTGTCGAGTTGGAATTCCTGAACGACTGTTTCGCTCTGGTGCACATTATCGCCGGTGATGGGCGAATCGTGGCAGACGATCGGATTACTCGCAGTTGCAGTGACAGTCACTCCGATAGCAAGGTCGACTCAGGTGATTCGTTCACCGTCGACCAGAGAATCTGGGACTTCACGGACTTCTTCGGCTGTGAACTGGACGATGGACCACACATCCTAATTTTGACCGTTCCGAACCAAGGCAAGACCGCTGAGTGGCGATTTGACTACCAAGGAATGGGGGATGGTCCTGCCTGCCGGGCGGCGATGCAGGACACTTCGAGAGCCCGCTTCTCGGTTGAATCAATGCGGACCCTAGATGGTGGTACTACTGATGAACGAGTTGTATTTGAACTGAGGTTTGACTCTCTCGAAGGTATTGACATCCACTGGCCACAGCAGTGCCGACTACAATTCACCCTTCAGATGGTTGGAGAGGAAGAGGCCAAC
Source organism: uncultured Candidatus Poseidoniales archaeon (assembly GCA_964586945.1). Lineage (GTDB taxonomy): Archaea > Thermoplasmatota > Poseidoniia > Poseidoniales > Thalassarchaeaceae > MGIIb-Q1. The sequence goes on along the minus strand of CAZPJQ010000010.1, from coordinate 1,122 downwards.
CGAGTTTGGAACGAAGCGTGTGACGGCGTTGCAGGTGTGGTCGAGACTGTCCCTGCAAACGACCCGGTCTCGTACGGACCATACATCGTATCATTTGAGGGACTCGAAGCGGGTAGTTGGGTTCTTGATGCCTCGATGACCGGCACCCCATCTTTCACCACACAGTGGGCCCACACGTGGAATCCACCGGTGGAACAGTCCGGAGAAGAACAGGCCAATGCCGAAGAGGGAGAAGGAGAGGAACCCTCCGAAGAACTCACGGAGTTGGCTCGCTGAGGGGTCGTGGCAGTACATCACCACAGAAGTCGGTGGTTGCTGGCTACTCGTTGACCTCGCGGGAGACGAGCATGCGCTCGCCGGCACCACAATTTCCGGATGGGAAGCAGTACCCAACCTGCAAGGCTCCTACATGGTCGAACAGAGCGCCGCTGCTGATGCCGCTTGCACCCCCTGGGACTCGAAGATAGTCGTCAGTGAGGTGATGAGTGAGAGGGTGGTCGAGCCGACCATCGAAGAGGATACCTCTGAAGCGACGACCCTAGTTGTGACGACTCCGATTCCTGCTGTTGCTCCTACAATAATTGCCACCGTCGCGGCAACCGGGATGATTGCAATTCTCGTCAGCATGGTTACCCAAGTGGAGTGGATTCGAATGCCCGCTACCAAGTATGGTCTCCTAATCATCGGCATGGTGAAGCGCAACAAGGACAAGGGAGGCGAGTACCAACGAGGACGGATCGTCGCCTACATCGAACTGCACAGCGGCATCCACTTCCGAGCCCTGTTAGCCGCACTCAGCATGTCGAATGGACAGCTGACCCACCACCTCTCAGTCCTGGTAAATGACGAACGTATCTGGCGGCAGAAGGATGGTCGAAAGGTGAGGTTCTATCCCGCTTCGGTGAGCCCGCACACACCTTTGGAAGAACTCCCTGTCCCGGTGCTGACACCGGACCCGAACAGCCTCCAAGGAAGGATTCTCCAGATGCTCGACATCCATGAGAACGACATCCTCAACCTCTCTCAAAAGGAGTTGTCAGTGAAACTGGAAACCAGCCAGCAACTCGTATCTTACCACCTCAAGGCCCTCGAACAGTGGGGCCTCATTGAGAAGGAGAAGGT
>CAZPJQ010000009.1:0-23121 GCA_964586945.1 uncultured Candidatus Poseidoniales archaeon | reverse complement strand
TTTTCGTGCTCAAGTTACCACCTTCAGCGAGTGGCGAGATAACTTCACCCTTCAAGGCAGCGGGTGTTGGTTTGAGCGAGGGGGCACTCTGTGGGATTGAGGGTGTTTCCCGCACGCGAGGTGGGAAAGGTGGCGATATTGAGGGTGACGCTGCTTTGGCAACACCTTCATGAACCTGCGCGGAGGTCTTGAGGTCGAGGAATTGTGATGGATGATGTATTGGTGTCGGACTTGGTGCTGACCGACGAGCATGAGACGGTCGGTTTGGACGAGTCGATATCGAGCGCTGCTGAGAAACTTCTCGACCTAGGACGAGGTGTTCTGGTCGTGGTTGGAGATGGCAACAAGGTGAAGGGAATAGTGACTCCGAATCAGGTGCTTGCAGCGGTTGCTGCAGGCGCAGACACCTCTGCTGAGACTTGCGGCGACCACATGGACGCCGATGTCATGGAGGTGGGTCTCGATGACAATGTGGATGACATCATCGAGACGATGAACGAGCGCAAGCCGCACGCGGTTGTTGCGGTCGACGCCAACGGCGAATTCGCCGGATATTTCTCTCCCAACGACTATCGCGAGGCGCTTGCCCGAATTGAGTCGAAGCCAGCCATCAAGAAGCTTGCAGAACACGAATAATCCGCCCCTGCGATAGTTGGCGGCAGCGTTTTGCTTTCTTCACCGATGACGGCGAAGCAAGCGGCTAAGTCTTGACTGCTGTCGGTCATCGACGAGTGGGACGAACTTGACCGCCTCGACATCTCTGGTGATAAGTCGCCCTCCCTCCCTCTTGCCAACGAGGAGGACCTGAGAATTACCGCGTCGTTTGATCGGCGTGATCAACACCCCACCCTCCGAGAGTTGGTCGACCCAAGTCTGCGGAGGTTTCAGTGCGCAGGCGGCGACGATGATGCCGTCGAAGGGCGCTTTCCCCGGTAGTCCGAGGTGGCCGTCGCCAACTGTGATATCCTTAGGGCTCAAGCCGAGATGTTCGAGGGTCTTTTCTGCTCTAACCGCCAATGATTGCAGTCGCTCCACAGAATGGACTTCGAACCCCATGTGGACGAGAATCGCAGTCTGATATCCGCTACCCGTGCCGATTTCCAGTATCTTGGAGCCTTCCGGGAGGCCGGCCAGGAGTTCAGACATGTAGGCTACCATGAATGGCTGGCTGATAGTCTGTCTCTCGCCAATCGCCAATGGTGTGTCGAGATACGCATTCTTCCGCTTGGACTCTGCGACGAACAGGTGACGCGGCACCTCCCGCATCGCAGAAATCACCCGTGGATCAGCGACGCCACGCCGGACAATCTGCTCATCGACCATCCGATTTCTGTCGGAATCTCTGCCCATCTGACTACCTCATCCATGAGTCCAAATCAAGTCGGTTGAACTTGTCGGGTCATTAGACGCAGGCAAGCTATCAATTCGCGCAAATCCGACACGCTCCAGTTGAACCACTTGGTCCAAGCCGTGGCCACTGGTCTCGAGCAACCCCTTTCGCTTGCACCACACTCCAGATTCATCCGGCCGCCACATCACCGCCGGTCGCTCAACTCCGGCAACGAGCCAGTGAACGATTCGAACCCCCTCTGCCTTCTCAAATTGCACCACTTCGCCGCCTTGATGCGGGTCGATGTGGATGTCGGCGAAGTCCTTCAGGCGGAGCCTTCCGTCGCCGCTAATCGCCGCCTTGTAGTCATCTCTCTCGATGAACACCTCAAGGCCGCAATCTGTTGGCAATGGCCAGTTTCTGGAGCCCAGTTCTGGATGTTCCGGGTGAATGGGGAGTTCCACGGAGTTGGGGAGAGTGAGCCCTTTGCATTCAAGGGCGAGACGAACCGGGTCCTGGATGAAAGAGAGGCGAGGGCTTGTCTCGTCTAGTTCAGCGGCGTTGAACGATTCTAGCGTCGCCATCGGAACCTGTATGTCCTTCTCCGTCAAGCCGAAACCCATCCAAAATCGCTTGAGAGCTACGGTTGAGAAACCTCTCCTGCGGAGTGCCTGAATCGTCGGGAGGGCAGGGTCATGCCACCCTTCGAATTCACCAGCAGCGATGTCAGATGCCATCTGCGAGGTTGAGAATCCGCCAAATTCGTGAACCTTTACGCGTCCCCAGTAGAGTGTTTCGGGGTATTCCCAGCCCAACTTTTCGTAGAGCAACTTCTGCTTGCGAGTGGAGTCCATCAAATCCTTTCCTCGGATGATGTGGGTGACTCCCTGTTCATGGTCTTCGACCGCACTTTGGAAGTCGAGAAGCGGCCAAACTCGGTAGGTAGTTCCCACTCTTGGATGGGGTGCGCTCTGGATTCGCAAGGCCGGCCAGTCTCGCAGTGCCGGATTCTTCTGGTCCATCCCGGTCCTCACTCTGACGACCGCATGGCCCTCACGCCAGCCACCTTCGGGGTTGAGCATCTTCTGCCACCGTTCGTTCTGTTTCTCTTGGGCAAGGTCTCGGCAGGGGCAGTCCTGCTTCTCCTCTCGGAGTTTCTTGAACTCAGGTGCTGGGCAGGAGCAGATGTAGAGATGACCTTCTGCGACGCACTCAGTAGCTTTCTGCAGGTATGTCTCCATCCGGTCGGAGGCGTAGATGACGGCTCCCGGCTCGTTGCCGGTAAGCCACTGGAATTCGTCCAATATCCAGTCGTACGCTCGCAGGTCTGGCGGCTTGTTCTTGGTGTCGGTGTCGTCGAATCGGAGAATCAGTTTGCCATCGTAGGTGGCTGCATATTCGCCGTTGATCATCACCCCTCGGCTGTGGCCGAGTGAAAGCGGGCCGTTCGGATTGGGGGCGAAGCGGAGGACGACTTCTCCGGATTTGGCGTTCGGGAGTTCTGGCAGACCTTCGCGGCGCTCCTTGGTTCGCTTCTCGAGGGCGTCGGGCGACTCCTCTTCGAGAATCGAGCGGATTGCATCTGCGCCTGATGTCTTCCAGAGTTCGTTCGCCTCGTCGACCATCGGTCCAATCAGCGGAACGAGATGGCGAGCGTGCTCTCTCAGTTCAGCATTTTCTCCCAGAACGCGACCTTGAACAGATTTGACTTGGCCGTCTCCATCATACTCCAAGGCGTTCTGCAGAGCGTACTTTCTGATGAGTTGGAGGACCTCATCGTCCGGCTCCCAGTCGCTCATGCAAACTATCGGCGATTGTCGAAGCCTCTTGAGGCTTCGGAGCGAGAGGAGCCTTGGGAGGTCAGTATTCGGAGAGATTGCTCTGTCCAAAACCGGCCATGTCCTCACCCTGCACAGTTGTTCGCACAGGAACTTCGGCCCCCTTCAAATCCTTCCAGGCGTTGCTGATGGTCTTCCAGCGCCAGCGGAGACAGTCGTGGGGCTCCTCTCCGGCCAACAGTTCGGGTAGCGCCTTCAGGGTCTTCGGGTCGGAGGGATACCCTGAGCCTAGGTCGAGACCGGTCTCCTCTCGGAGTTCCTCGACAGCCCGGTCCCGCTCGACCTTTGCCACAATCGAGGCAGCACCGACCACGGCATAGTTAGCGTCAGCACCATGCTCCGAGATGATCCTCCAATTCTGCCATGGCCAGCCAGCCAATCGGGAGGCTACAAAATCACCAAAGCGAGAGGCATTTACATCGCAGGCGTCGAGAACCAGGGTTCCTTTTTCAGTACGCTGCGGGAAAGAAATCGCTACATTCGCAGAGGAGGCGAACAGGTCGACTTCCAACTCGTTCAGTGAGCCATGTGCCATCCAATTGTCAATCAACTCAGGTTGGGCGGCAATCGAGGCTATTGACCAACCCCGCTCATCTCTCTGTTCATGGAGCCAGCCGTACAGCTCATCTCGACGAGCCGGGCTGAGCAGTTTTGAATCTGTGATTCCGGCCTCTTCAAGCAGATGCAAGTCGGCCTCTGGAATCCGCACCACTCCGACGACCAACGGACCAAGGCAAGGCCCTCGCCCCGCCTCATCGATACCAGTCAGCCACATCTCGCCCGCCTCAGAGGTCGAGGTCGAACTCTTCGTCCCCGTCGAGTTCTGCTGGTGGGGTGACGGCCTGTGAATCCTTTGATTCCGCCTTTTTAGTGGCAGCCCGCTTGGATTTAGGTGAAATGAAATCCGGCAAGTCATCTTCCGACTCGTCGTCAGTCGCCTTGGCGGGGGCCTTCCTGCCCTTCACCTTCCGCTTCGGTTTGCGAACAGTCCTAGTGGTGTCCGGTTCCTTGGCATCTGGGAGAAGAACATTCGCGGGGTGTTTGTCCGAATCATCGGCAAGCCCTGCGGCGAGGTCGTCCATCCTTTCCAACTCCTTGTCCTTCTCGTGGTGGGTGAGCACGGTGTTGGCGGCGTCGAGCAGGTCTGGATTAGGCGGTGATCTCTCTTTTCGGCGTTTGGTCGTCTTGGAGGAGAAGAGGTCGGTGAAAACCTTCGCTGCCACCCTTGGTGCCTCGATGACCGCTCCAGCAACCACTCCCGGAACTGCCACTGCACCCTCTTTGAACTTCGACAACCAATCCTCCGGCTCCTCCCTCTCGGGGGGTTCTTGGGACTTGAGTTTCGCTTTCCACTCGTCGTCCCTCCGCTTTCGGTAGAGCATCGCCTGATAGAGGGCGAGGCCGCCCATAATCGCCACGAGCATGGTTAGACAGAGACCATTGAACTGATTCCAAATACTGGCGATCTGCTGCTCAAAGTTGTCCCAAGCTGTCGGCTCAAGGATGTTCTCGGGGCGATAGGCTTCTGCGAGGAAGGGTTCTGCAGTCTCGTTGATGAAGACGATTTCAGGCTTCAGGGTGCTCTGCATCTCCACAGTCATCGTGACCGTGCCATTAGCCTCCATGCCGCGGGGGATGTGCATCCACGCTCGGAAGGTGAAGTTGACGCCGGGTGGGACATTGCCGATTTCGAAGTAGCGGGGGATTCCGTCTACCGCCCCGTGGCTTGCGCCTTCGGGAGGGACCAGACCGTGCTCGACATTCATGTCCACATGGAGTGTGATTTGGAGGCCATCCTCACCGTTCCCGAGGTTTCGGAGGGTGAAGGCGACGGAGACATTGTCGCGGGAGTCTGTGCTGCTTTCGACCGCTTTTAGGTCCCAGTCAACGAGCGGACCGACTCTGACATCCATCTCGTGAGTCGCCAAGACAGTCCCGTCGCTCAGTCTAAGGGAAATTTCTGCCTGCCCGTGGCTGAAGGCGGGTACCATGCCGTCAACTCTCAGCATCAAGGTGGCCGCTTCGACAGTCTCTCCCATCGGCACCACGATGAGGCTGCGAGAGAGGTCGGCGCGCAGCCAATCAGTTGATTCAACCACAATCTCGAAGGTATCCTCGAAGTTTCCGTTGTTGGTGACTGAGATCGCCGAGTTGCAGAACCCATTCGGGAGAATGTCATCTCGACAGTCATCATCGACCACGAATTCTCCGGCACGCTCCCAAACGATGGTCGCATTCACCTCAACCATCACAGGCTCGTACGGATTCATCGCACTCCACACCACCACCCCAATTCGAATGTCACCTGACGACAGGGAGGGTGGCTGCACCTCCAAGTCGACAGTGACGGCAGTGTAGGGCAGCATTCCTTGCGCGCCCGGGCCATTCAGAAGATGAATGTTGAAGATGCCGACAAGCCAGCCATCATGCAGGAACGAAATCGCCGGATCAATGCCGGGAAGCGGTTCTCCATCCGCCCCCAAGGGAACCACACGGGCCACAATGCTCGCTGGCGCATTCCCGAGATTTCTTGCTGTGATGGGTGTCCTCTGCTTCAGTCCCGGGTCAAGGGTAAGATTCGCAGCACCAGAATCTATTCTGACGGCGTGCAAGGCGTCCACTTCGAGCGTGAACGAATAGTTGACCTCTGCGCCATCAATACTCGAAGTGGCTGTCAATGTGAACGGATGACGAACGAAGGCTGATGGCGTCCCATTGACAACTTCCGGGACATGGATGTCAAACTTAGGCCAAGCGAGGTAGCCCGGGGCCATTTCGATAGAGTTGGGTTGGTGGCAGGGTATGGAGGTGGCATTCCAGTAGCAGTCCCAACCACTTTGCCCAAGTATCGTGAAATCGACGGGATCGGATACATTTGCGTCGTTGGTGATGTTGATTGAGAGGACGATGAACCCACCCGGCACGACAAAGACGTTCAATCCCGAATTCGGCCCCCATGAGAGGTTGCTCGTGTGGTTGGAGCGGCCACTCGCTTCGGAGGATACCGACCCAGTCTCTTCCCCTTGCAGTTCGGTCTGAAGGTTGCCCATCGCCGAGACGAACAATAGGAGTGTTAGCACAACAACGCGTGCGTGCATGAGTGGCCCGACCCCTCGGCCCTCTTGAATCGTTCCTCCGGACTGTTCGATTCCTGCATCGAATCTGTAGGTTTCAATTGGACTTCCGGCGTAGATTCTAAGGGGTAGGAGGTTGTTCGGTTGACGATGGCGGGGATTTGGCCTTTCAAAAAACAGGCGGCGGAGCCGAAAGGCCCGAAGATTGTCGAGTACGACGGAAGCGAGGACACTGCGTCTGAAACCCTAGCCGACAGGAGTCATGTGGAGGATGCGGAGTACAAGGCTGCGCTAGATATTCTGACCAATCCTCATTTGGGCGTCCCAGAGGCGGGTGAGGCTGTCGGGAAGGTGGTCGTCGAACTTGATGGCACAGAGAGCAGTAATTTCGAGAAGAGCGATGACGGCTACTACTATCGCAAGAATTCCGACGGTTCCTTTGACCCGAATCCGCACACAATAAATGACGACGGCTCGTTTTCGCCGTACATAGCATGAGCAGCCGCCGTTCGGCTGATGACGACACTTAGAGGACCGGATCGGGAATCAGTCGTCCGAGTGCTTCGATGTCGAATTCTCCCGCTTGAATGGGGACTCGCAATTCAAATGAATCACCTACCGCCGGGTCGATTTCTCCGATGCTCCCCACAATTTCGCCAGCGACTGAAATCGAGGCACCCCTGCCAGTGAGCCAAGGCCCTTCCCCCTCAGGTATCTGGCTGAACTCAACCTCAATTGAGAAGGCTTCAGCTCCCAAGTCCCTCAACAGCGCCTGTGCGATTCCTTTCGCTCCGGTGAAGCCAGAGCCGACTTCGGCGCAGACCCAGCAGACTCGCTCCTGATTGTGATTGCCCCGAACGACGGTCCCCAACTCGTAGACCCGTTGTGGAAGTTCGTGGTGGCGGTTGGCGGCGAGCAGTCTCAGGAGGCTTGGGAGGAGGTGTTGGCGAAGGATGGTGTGGTCGATGGTTATGGGGTTGTGCAATCGAGTCACTGCGCCACATTTTGCATTCCTCATCTTGTCGAATTGGTCTCCCTCATTCGACAGCGACAGCGACTGAATTTGCTGCAAACCCTGGCCTTGCATGCTCTCCCGGATTCTCCTGTGAAGAGTCATTTTCGGCAGCGCAACCCCGGCACTCGACTGGTTGCTGGTGGCTACGCCGAGGTCTTCGTAGCCGACTCCGATGGCGACCTCTTCGACCAAATCCACCGGGTGGAGAATATCCGCTCGCCAGCGTGGCATCTCGATGAGATATTCGTCCTCGCCTGCCGCAGCCTCCGCCCACCGGTCCCGCACCCTCGGGCCATCTGTGACGACCCGCCGACGCAACAGCCGTCCACCCATTCGGTTGAGGGCCGCACCGACCTCTGCGTCACTGAACTCCCTTCCCAAGACCTCCTCGAGCAGGGATTTCGGTAGTCTGTGGGTCTTTGGAGAGCCGTTAGGGCAGTTCCGCTCAACTCCGTCGAGCCCTGTCAGTCGGATGGTTTCTACGGTTCCGCCACGGGCCGCGAATGAGAGGCAGACGAGGAGCAGCGACGCTTCGCAGGCCCGCTCGTCCCAACCAGTGACATCGATGAAGAAGTCGGTAGTCGAATCTGTGACCGTGGTGTGAGCCCCATTGATAATCGGCGGAAAGGATATGACATCGCCGGCGGCGTCGAGGATGACTGGGAATTTCTCAAACCCTTCGAGAAGGTGGGCGTAGTCGACCCCCTTCGGATGTTTAGTGAGGATTTGCTCGATGCTCATCGGCTCCTCCATGGCGAGTGGGATGAAATCGTAGTCTGCAGGAACAGTGACAACTCGGAATGGTGGGTGAAGCGTCGCAATGTCATGGACACCGACGGATGAGCGCTTTCTGCCTCGACCGAGGGCGAAGTGAAGCTTCTCCTGATGGTCCATCAGCCCCTGAATGAATTGGTCTCTGGCCTCAGCGGTGTGACCTGTATCCACCCCTCTGACCACCGCTCCGTAGATGACCGGCCGCACATCCTCCAATGAGGGGTCGACGGTCATCGCAATGGTTCCCTCGACGGTGGCGAGGCTCGGCTCTGCCGTTGCGCCGTGCAGGAAGGGGCGGACGGCGTGCGCCATCGTTTCGGCAGAGAGCAGGTCGGGGCGGTCCGGAAAAATCTCGATTTCAACTCCTTCGTCGTTTGAACCCTCGACGCAGCAACCGATGTGACTGAGCCGCTCGACCCACGCCTCGGGGTCGTGGGTTGTGTTGTGGCGGAGTTGAACCTGTCTCAGGACTTCGTGATTGAAGTTGACAGTCGGCATTCCCTCGCCCCCTCACTGCCCCAACCAGTGTGGCAGGGGCCGGTCGTAGCCAGCGAGCCTGATTCCGCTGATGCTGGCGGTGTCGTGGTCCAAAGCGCGCAGATGGCGCCGGTTGAGTTGGTCGATTCCATCTTCACCAATCTCAATCAGATGGCCGCGCAGACCGGCATCCATCTCAGCCAACCAAGATTCGACAACTTCCGCTCTCGCCTTCTGGCTCTTCGGCTTCTCGATTCCCGCGAGAGGGTCGACGACGATGAATTGCCCTCCCCCTGCGCAACAGATGAGAATGTCTTCGGCAGTAGCAGCCCACGGTAGTGAGATTCCAGAGGCGACCCCCTTTCGGGCGATTGAATGTTCTCTCGCTGAGAGTCCGATGAGCGGCAGGCTCGCTGCTGCGGGGAGCCGAGCGGGCGTGGAAGTGTTGGCGATTGCTCCATCGCAGCCGAGGTCAGCTGCCAGTCGATGAACCAAGTCCACACGGTCGACCCCACCACCGAGCAGAATCGGCTTGTCATCGCCGAGATGACTTCGAACGATGACGATCAACGCATCCAACTCAGCATCATTGAGCGGAGGGAGGTCATCTATGCAGACGACTGCACCCGCCGCCGATGCGAGGTCGCTGGCACAATCGTGCAGGTTACCCATGCCCACGCACAACAAATCACAATCTCTCGGTGAGGCGCTCACTAGACAGGGTTGTCTATCTGTAAAGGCCCCTTTGAGCCCCTTGCCATCCGGCAAGCGCGGTAGGAGAGGGAGTGGAAGTAGAATCCCCTTCTCCTCACCCCGGAGGTTGAGTACGGTGAGTAGGTCGAGGGGAGCCTGAGCCAGTATGCGGGGGTTGCCGCCCGAGACCAGGCTGACCGCCTCAAATGCTGCGTCAATGTCTGATGCCGGAGCCGTCGAACGTGTGGGATTCTGTCCGTCAGCGGTGATGCAGACCGCGTCCGCGTCGACCTTGAATCCGAGTTCGGTAAGAAGTCCGTTGACATCCGCCAGTTCCTTTTCGTCCAGAGGGCCTGTAATCGCCCCTTCACCTGGGGGTGGACAGCGCCCGTTGACGATGATGCGGCCACCTTGCATGTTGCAGCCGACATCGCCATCGACATCACCCATGATGACAAGAGTGCCGCCACTCATTCCGCCGCCACACCGGCGGCCGGCCGAACCGCGCACGACCAGAAGGCCGCCGGACATGCATGCACCGGCTTCCGAGCCAGCTGAGCCGTGGATGACGATTCGTCCATCCTCCATCCCCATGCCGGGTCTCACTCCACAGTCTTTCTCGACAGTGAGTCGCCCGCCTCGATTCCAAGCGCCAAATAGGGCGCCGGTTTCGCCTTCGAGTGAGAAGTTCCCACCCGACGCGCATATTGCAGTTAGATCACCGATGTTGCCGAGCATCCGGACTCTCGACCCGTCGGGGAGGTGAGGTGCCACTCCCATCTCGCCATCGCGAGGGCGCGGGTCGTTCGCCTTCCCCCAGCCGATCTTGATGGCCGTGTCGGATTTCAGCGCCTTAACGAGAAGTGTCGACAACTCGCGGTTCAACTTGAGGCTCTTCGCCACCTCCTCTCTCATCACCTCGCCTCCACCTTCCCTCGATGCATTCCCTCTTGATGATAACCCCCATGGAGAACTCCCGCAACGCCGTTCTCACACTTCACACGCGTTCCCGTATGTGGGACCGACCGTCCTGCTTGCTAGGAGGGTCACCGAACCTTTGATTCCCCTTCTGAAATCGCGCGGGTATATTCATAGACGGGTGGCAGCCGGCTTCGGATTGCCTGAAGAGGCGGTTGGGTCGTGGGAATGAGCGGAATCAAAGTTGCAATCAATGGATTTGGAACGATTGGAAAGAGAGTTGCCGATGCGGTTGACGCGCAAGACGACATGGAGATTGTCGGAGTGACGAAAACCGGACCTTCATTCGGATGTGACCTCGCCGTCAAGAAGGGTTTTCCACTCTACTGCACATTCGACGATGGTGACAGAATCGCCTCCTTCGCCGAGGCCGGTTACGACTGCGCCGGCGGTATTTCTGACCTGCTCGCAATCGCTGACATCGTAGTCGACTGCTCGCCCGGGAAAATGGGTCCGGAAAACCTCGAAAAGTACCAATCTGCGGGAGTGAAATACCTTTTCCAGGGGGGCGAAAAACACGCTCTTACCGGCCGCTCCTACACTAGTTCGGCCAACCACGCGGAGAACCTCAATGTCGAAGGCACCCGGGTCGTCTCCTGCAACACAACCGGCCTCTCACGCACACTCGTCCCACTCTACGAGCACTGCGGCTCGCTGAAAGTAGAGTGCACGATGATTCGCCGTGCCGCAGACCCCGGCGACTCAGGAAAGGGGCCGATTAACGCCATCAAGCCGGTGCTGAAGGTACCGAGCCACCACGGCCCAGATGTGATGACTGTGAAGCCGGAGATTCAAATCAATTCGATGGCAGTGGCCGTGCCGACAACCATCATGCACACGCACGCCATTATCGCTGACCTACCATCAGGTCATGGGCTTTCGACAGAGAGCATTCTTGAGATGTGGAGGGAGACCCCCAGAGTCATCGTCATGCACGGTGCGGATAACCGGCTCACGACCACCGCAGAGGTCATGGAAATGGCGCGAGACATTGGCAGGAAGTGGGGTGACCTGCACGAGATTTTCGTGTGGGAAGATGGGGTTTCCTTGCAAGGCGACAGACTCTACTATTTCCAGGCGATTCATCAGGAGAGCGATGTCATTCCCGAGAATGTCGACTGCATTCGGGCGCTGATGGGGACAGAGCCGGACTGGCGCGCATCTGTGGCCAAGACCGACGATGCCATCTCCGTCTACTACAACCTCTGAAAATTCATCATCGTCCACCGAACTGTTGTAGGGTTCGACGGAATTGTCTCTAGAATCGGTGAATCATGCTACGCTCTACGAGCGTCAATCATCAAAAGGGACACGTCGAGTCGCGGAAGTCATGCGTAGGGTATGGTTCGCTCTGACTCTCATCCTTCTGATGCTCACGACTTCGTGGGCCTCCCTTGCGGGCACAGGTGGCGCAGGCGGCGCCGGAACGGCGCCTGATGTCCTGTTCGAATCCCCCTCGTGGACTGCTGAGGAGGCGGCCTCAAACTGGCAATCGACCTCTCCGTCAAGTGGTGGCGTAGTTCCGATTCGCAGCGGAGATGGTGAAATTCACACCATCATGGGTTCCTTCGACCCGACCAGCGAGCAACCCCCTCTGCCTCCCGAGGCGTTCAGGGATTCCTTTGATGTTGACAACACTCGATTCATCATCGTGCAGCTGGTCGACCATGACCACGCTTTCATCGAGGAGTTGAGTGAGCGACTTGGTCTCTTCGACCTCGACCACATTCCCGACGACGCCTACCTGCTCCGCCTCCCAGCAGACACCGACGCTGCCGTTGCCGCAATGCGAGAGTTGGCAGACCACCCCGGTATTAGGGCGTTGGTGGTGCAGCACCCCGGTTGGAGGCTCTCGCCACAATTATTGGATGTTAGTTTGGAGGCTTTGGAGGGCAAATCCCCATTCCCAATCGATGTTGATGTAACGCCAGCAGGCGATCTCAGTCCCAAGCAGGTTGACGGCCTTCGTGAGAACTTGGAATCGACCGGCGCTGAGTTCGTCTACTGCGACGCTTGGCTATGTCAGGTGCGTGGCATCGATGCAGCCTGGATGTCAGTGTTGGCAAATGACGGCAGAATCCTATTCACCGAGTCACACTCACCGCTAACGATTGAGAACAACTACGCTCGAAACATCGTCAGGGTAGACCAAGTCGTCGCCAATCACAACGGCGGACTGGACGGAACTGGCGAAGTCGCCGCCATCTCCGATTCAGGTCTAGATGCCGACCACGGCGACTTCACTGGAAGGGTGAGGGCCATCTACAACAACTTCGGACCAGACAATTCTGCTGCCGACAGCAACACCGGCCACGGCACCCATGTTGCCGCCACCATGCTGGGTGATGGCACAGGTGACTCATCTACGAAGGGAATCGCACCGGCGACAACCTTCCACTTCTACCAACTTGAGCACGACCAATCCGGTCAGTTGGCACGATACGGCTCACTCTACAGCATGTTCCAGCACTCACGACAGCAGTCGGCGAGCGTTCAGTCCAACTCTTGGGGCGCCCTGAACACCGGTGGGCAATATACCAGCGACAGCCGTTCTGCAGACTCCTTCATGCATACCTACGGCGACTACACAGTTCTGTTCGCTGCTGGCAACGAGGGCTCGCAAGGCTCCAACTCAGTCTCTCCCCCTTCGACCGCCAAGAATGTCCTGACAGTCGGCGCTTCAACCACTGGCAGGCCAGGCACCGCCTCCCAAGGTCAAGTCGCCTCCTTCTCCAGCCGCGGTGAAACTCTCGACGGACGAATCAAACCCGATGTGGTGGCGCCCGGTGTGCAAATCTGCTCTGCCCGCGCCGAGGAGGCGCAGTATCCAGCAGGACCCTCTTGCTCCTCAGCCCGTCACGGCAACAACGACCCGATGTACATGTCAGCGGATGGCTCTAGCACAGCGGCTCCAGTGGCTGCCGGTGCTACTGTGCTGGTACGCCAGTTCCTAAGGTCCCAAATGAATCTCAACAACCCTCGGTCCGACCTCATCCGTGCGATCATCATCAACGGCGCATTGGACTTGGGAAGCTCGGACATCCCGAATGAGTACGAGGGGTGGGGGCAGGTGGATTTGCAGAGGAGCATCTACCCCACGAACGGAATTTTGGCCTTGAACACCTTCTACGACCAGGATCAGAGTCTCACCCCTGGATATTCCTATCTCTACACATACAGCATCGATGGCGCATACGGTCTCTCGGTGACCTTGGTGTGGAATGACCGCGAAGGCTCCTCTTCCGCAAGCCAGTCCTCGTCTCGCCTGGTAAACGACCTCGACCTCTTGGTGATTGCGCCCGATGGGACTCAGTACAAGGGTAATATGTTCCAGAATGGGTTTTCGACCTCAGGCGGCAGCCACGATTCACTGAACACGGTCGAGCGGGTGAAATTGGCCGGTACGCAAAGCGGTAATTGGTCGATTCAAATCTCAAACAGTGGAGGAGGCGGCCAGTCGTTTGCAATCGTCATCACCGCGATGGGCAACGCAAATCCGGTCTCTGACTTGGCAACTGTTGGTGCAAGCCTCTGGTGCTCCGCGGTTGAACCGCTGGAGAGCGACACTCTTCTTCTCGGCGCGAATTGGGTCAATCAGGCGCCTGCCACTACCGGCTCGTATCGGGTGACTGTAGAGGACATCACGACTGGGCAGTTGCTTCGTGATGAGACCATGCCGGCGCTAGCAGGCGGCTCAAGCGACTCAATCGTCTTCACTCATGTCTTCCAAACAACAGGAATGCATGCCCTTCGGTTGACCATCGATGTCGATGACGCAATCGACGAGCCAAACGACTTCACAAAAGGTCAGAACAACAACATCTTCGATTTGCTGTTGAATGTGACGGCGATTGGAGTCAGGGTCACCCCATATCTTGAGTCAGGTTCACTCCCAACGGGTGAGGCTGAGTTGACGGAGGCTGCGACACGCACCCTCGACCCGGTTCTCGATGATGAGGTCAAATTCAGAATAATGGTGGCCAATGAAGGGACCTCCAACGAGAGTATCGACATGCGGGTGACACCCGTGCAATTCACCCGTCCGGATGGAATTTTGGACGCCCCCTCAGATGAGTGGTTGAAGTTCCTTGATGTCCAACCCTTCTATCAGTTGGACGCATTGGGTGGCGTCAATGACACGGTGACCGTTGAGATAACCCTGAGAGACGAATCCGCAGACTTGGCCGCGACTCCCTATCCGTTGTACGCGTTGCCTGGGACTTACATCGTCGATGTGACCGCCTGGTATCGTTCCAACCCAACTGTTTCCCATACGGTGCGGCTCACCATCGTGGTGCAGGATGTGTCTGCAATGGTGACTATGCTCGCTGGAACCTCCGGCTTGAGTGCAGTGCCAGGAGAGGTAGCGACCTTCTCCCTCTCGGTGATGAATCCGGGGAACTCCCTAACCACATACGAGATGAACTGTGAAACGCCGAACCGCTGGGCCATCGAACTCGGAAACGGAAATTCGTCTTCCCTCACCCTCGAACCTCTAGCTCGTCTACAGGGCATCCCGGTCTCGGTGCGGGTGCATGTGCCGAGGGTGTCTGGAGGGGAGCCGGCGGCAGGCGTGACCGAAGACGTGACCTGCGTAACAACCCATTCCACTGACCCGAGCCTGTCTGCGACTGATTCAGCGATTGTGACTGTGAATCAGTTGCAAGCGTTCTCAGTAGACCTCTACTCATCCGAGGGAACCCCCGTGGGTTCTTCTGGCAACGCACTTGACGAGGCGGTCAGCAACGACCAAGAACTCAATCTGACGCTCGATGTCAAGAATCTCGGCAACGTCCCAATTACCCTCTCCATGCAGGTGACACCCGAGCGCTCGGACTGGCCGCTCGGACTATTCTGTGGTAGTCAGCAGCACGCCCGCACTTTGCAATTGGATTTGCCCGCGGGAGGTGATATCGACTGTCGCATTCAGGTTCATGTGCCAGCGAATGTGGCGGATGGTGACTCAAACGAAATCAATGTGAGGACCCAACTTTCAATGTCCAATTTCATTCAGAACCGGACCGCCCTGATAGTTGAACAACGCCCCGACCTCATACTCGCGCCTCCCGAATCTGGACTCATGCACGTAGACTTGGGTAGTTCGGGATTTGCTGAGTTTTCCTACACCAACATTGGAAATGTACCGCTCTTGCTTGAATGGGAGTTCGGATCCGTTCCCGAAGGGTGGCAGGTCGGCTTCAGAACCGCCCCGGATGAGGCTGTGGGGATGCACCGCAGTGACACCCTCCAAATATCCCTCGAACTACCCGCCGACACTCCTGCAGGGATCCACTCCGAGACCGTTACCCTGCTCGTGACGGGTAGCACCTCCGAAGGAGTGGAAGTCGTGCGAACCGCAACCGTCGGTGTCGAAGTGGGGCAGAGCGCATGGCTCTTCTTGAGTTCGGACATGACAGAGTTCGAGCGGTTGGCTAACGGCGAAATCAGAACAGGAAACCTGACCGTGACGAACGGTGGCAATGTCGCCTGCATGGTCGACTTCAGTGTCGACACGCCAGAAGGTTGGTTGCTCACAGGACTCGGTACGATTCAGTCTCTCGGCGCTGGCCAGTCCAAGACATATGAGTACTCACTCGAAAATGCAGGTGCCACCTCTGCGAGCACACTGACAATTCTTGCGGTCCCCTCTTCAGGCGCCGAAGTGTCGTTGACGAACGCAAGCTTTGAGATTCGAGTCAGTTCCTCTTCGCTGGCAAGTGATGGAGGCCTCTTCTCAATCCTGGACGCTGCAGGTGTTCCGGGCTGGGTGGTCGGCATATTCGCGCTCGTCCTTCTCGGCGCTCTTGTCGTAGGGGTCATTACACTTCGAAGAACGGGCGAAGGAATTGACGCCGGAGAAGAGATCATCGGCACAGGTGGAGGCACCCTAGGAAGCGTCGAACAGCGTCGTGAAGCGGCCCTTGACACCGGTATGCCCGCAGACAACCTTGTCACTGGTTCTGTCAGCGAGGAAGAGATTGCGGCAGCTATAGCCGAGTCCACTGCCGGTAAACTCCTCGCGGCACCCCCACCCCCCGGCCGCGCACCCCCACCAATCGGACTACCGCCATCGCTCAGCAATGCACCTCCGCCACCCAACTCTACCCCGGTTCGCAAGGATGGACAGTAAGTCCAACGCAGGGCAATGAGTCTAGGCCGGCGCCCTTATCGGCAGTAGCAGATTCGCGCTCACTATGAGTCAGTCAATCGTGCTGTTTGGCCCTCCCGGTGCCGGGAAGGGGACCCAGGCGAGAGCGATTGTCGAGGCGACCGGTAAACCCCAGATTTCGACCGGAGACATGCTGCGCGCAGCAACTGCTGCAGGCACTCCGATGGGGCTCGCGGCGAAGGTCTACATGGAGGCCGGCGAGTTGGTGCCCGACGAGGTCATCATCGGGCTAATCGAGGAACGGCTGCGGCAACCTGACGCAGCCGACGGGGTACTCTTCGATGGCTTCCCTCGCACCATCCCTCAGGCTGAGGCGCTGTCAGAGATAGCCACGGTCGGTCTGGTTATTGCAATCGAAGTTCCGGACAGGGCAATCGTCGAGCGAATCGTCGGCCGTCGAATGGACCCCGAGACCGGAGACATCTACCATGTCACATTCAACCCTGCTCCAGCTGAAGTCGCTGACCGTCTCATTCAGAGAAAGGACGACAACGAGGAGACGGTCCTCTCTCGACTTACAGCTTACCATAGTCAGACCGCGCCACTGGCTGAGTGGTATCGGGTGCGCGACCTGTACACGGCGATTAACGGCGACCAGAACATAGCTGCGGTCGGTGCGGAAGTCGCAGCGGCAGTCGAAACTCTAGGCTAGGTGAAATCGAATGGGGCGCGGTCGTAGAAAGAGGGCTAGAATGGCCGACCAGCGTAAGGCGAGAGCGACCGCGTCACGTCAACACTTGGAGTCAATTCTCGTTAATTCCGCATCGAACTCGACTGAACTCAATGACTCCGCCGCCCGTGACCTCATCCGCCTCTCGCGGCGCCACAGACTCGGTCTTCCCGAAGGACGCCGCTCGTGGATTTGCAGAGACTGCCAGAGCGCACTACGACCCGGCGTCTCCTGTCGCGTGCGCATACGAGGCAAAGTGAGAATCATCACCTGCCTCAAGTGTGGTCGTATCAACAGGTCTGGCCCAGACCACCCCACCGAGGAGGAATCACAGTGAGCAAGACACCAGCAAGGATAATCCGCGCCGCTAAGGGCCGCGAACTGAAAGTGACAGTCCGGGTGGGAAAGTCCGGACTTACAGAGGCGATAGTCAGTGAGTTGGATGCGCAGTTGGAGGGTCACGAGTTGATCAAGGCGAAACTCAACCGAGGACTCGCAGAGAACTCCGAGGAGAGAGCTGCGGTTTGGGAGGCGCTCGCTGAAGGAACCAATTCAACGGTGGTCCACTCGCGGGGAAATGTCGCGGTGTTCTATCGCAATTGAGCCCCCGTCCTGTTGGCCCACCATACGGGCGTTTTTTCCATCAACAATGGTGCCTCACTGCTTGACAGTCCTATCTTCAACGGCGAATTCCCCTTGCATCGTCAGTCAACCATTTTGGTCCAACTGGTTGCGTCAAGTTGAACAGCCTACGAAAGTTCGGCAGCAACATGGCAGCCATCCCACCCACTTGGCTTGCGGGCCTTCTTGGCTCACTCATCCTCGCTCTCTTGGTCGCTCTCGGCCTTCGATGGGTCCGCCTTCCTTACACCATTGCGTTAGTCCTTGTCGGGTTAGTGCTCGGTTGGCTCGGTGGCTCTCTGCTATCTGGAGTTGATTTGGGTGGCGGGTTGCTTTCTGCTGAATTGATTCTGTTCGTATTGCTTCCACCGTTGCTCTTTGAGGGCTCCGCTGGAATGCATTTTGAAAAATTGAAGTCGAATTGGCGTCCGATTGCCTTACTTGCGATTCCCGGCGTTTTGTTGAATACAATCATCATCGGTTTCATCCTTTGGCGGCTCGTTTGGTGGGGTGAGGATAACGGCCTCTTGTACGGGATGTTGCTCGGTTCCATACTCGCAGCAACTGACCCGGTGAGTGTGCTCGCGTTGGTGCGAACTTTAGGCGCTCCAAAGCGGCTCTCGGTTCTAATCGAAGGAGAGTCGTTGTTCAACGATGGAACAGCAGTTGTCATCTTCAATATCCTTCTTGTAGCGGTTCTGACATTACTCGCTGGCGGCCAATTTACCGCTGGAGAATTGTTCACTGAAGCGACCGCCTCCTTCCTCATGGTGGTGACAATCGGAGTCATCGTCGGCGCTGTTCTAGGTATGGTCGCTAATGCGCTTCTAGGATCAACCGAAGACCATCTTGTCGAGATTGCCTTGACCGTCGCTCTCGCCTTCGGCTCATTTCTTCTCGCGGAAATGTTGCATGGTTCGGGCGTAATCGCCGTTGTGGTGGCCGGTTTGTTACTAGGCAACCGGGGCGCGAAACAGGGTATGACCGCAACAGCAAGGATAGGTTTGCATCACTTTTGGGAAGTCGTCGCATTTCTCATCAACAGCGTCCTATTCCTCTTAATTGGATTTGAATTGCAGAGTGTTTTAGCACTAGATATGAACACATTCTACCTCGCAGCAATCGGCATCGGTGCGGCGCTCATCGCTCGGCTCGTGGTGTTCCCACTCACCTCGCTTTCCAACCTCTCAAAACAAAAACCAATTTCACCTCGCTGGCAAGTCGCAATCTACTGGGGCGGGCTTCGAGGAAGTATCCCCATCGCACTCCTCCTGCTCCTCTCTCACATTGTTCACGACGGCACAACCCTCGCTGGGTTTGAAGGCAAGGTGTTCCTTTCCGAAGAGGTCTACGAAGTGATGTTGATTGTGACATTCGCGGTAGTTCTGTGGACTCTTGTTGTTCAAGGACTAACAATGCGCCCGATTCTCAGCAAGTTGGGAATCAGCGGTGCTCCTTCGGAAGCAGAAGTCGAATACGAAGTTGCCTTGGCCGAATCGATAGGCAGTAGAGCAGCCCTGAGGCGCCTCTCGGAGATGCGCCTCCAGGGTCTAATTTCAGAAGATGACCGAGACCAACTCAGCGCTTCGTTCAGCGCTCAGCACGCTGATGCCGAAAAGCGAATCGCCGAACTTGCAACTTCAAGTTTAGTCCATTCGGGCCGTGTTGAAATCGCTCGCAAAGAGTTAATCCTCGCCCAGTCGGAAGTGTTGCGTGATGAAGAGCGGCGAGGTACCATTTCAACCAGTATTGCGGCTCAAGCATTGAAGAGGCTAGATGAAGCGCTTTCTGATTCGGAATATGTCAGAGAAAACATTGAGGCGGCGTCTCATTCCGGGCCGGCAGGTGAGGGGGAGAGGCATGTGGAGCACGAATTTTCTGAATTATTGCCGAAGAGCACGAAAGAGGTCGTCGGTGCCGAATTGGGCTACTTGGAAGAAGAGTGAGCACTGGGTCACAAATACTGAATTTGATGGCCCCTTTGAATTAGATTTCACTATGGTCCTCTCACCATGCTTTTAGAGGACCGATTATCCGAACGGTTCATGATATCTGCTGAACAGGTTGTGTTGCTGGTATTCATTGCCTCTTTTGTGTTGATTCTTTCGGAGAAACTACACCGTACAATTGCAGCATGGTTTGGGTGCGTTTGCATGCTATTTTTGGGCATGACCATGGGTGTATTCCGTAAATGTGAAACAGTTTCAAGCGATGCAGGAGGGCATATTTTTGCAAGATTTGGAGGCGGTGGTACCGTCGAAATCTGTCACGAATCGCTCGAGGGCATGATGTTACAATGGATCCATTTCGATGTCATCGGTCTTTTGTTGGGTATGATGATATTCGCAGCCCTGCTTGAAGTTTCAGGTTTCTTTGAGTATGTATCTGTGAAGGCTGCAAAATTGTCCGGCGGTGACCCATGGAAATTGGTCGTTTATCTTGGCACATTCACAACTCTAATATCTCTGGTTATTGACAATGTGACAGCCATAATTATCATCGCCCCTGTCACACTTAGAATATGTCAAAAATTGGAGATCAACCCAGTTCCTCCATTACTTGCCGAAGCCATACTTTCGGACACGGGTGGTGTGGCATCCATGGTGGGTGACCCTCCCAATGTAATGATTGCCAGTCAAGCCAGCGGCATGGATGAACTGGCTTCTCTGTTTGGATTCAATGGCTTCCTGCTTCGATTGGGTGTTCTGACATTCTTTGCTTGGATTATAACCTTGGGTTACCTTCGTTACTATTACAGAGATTGGCGTGAATCTAAGCCGGCCAACGTTGAAGCAATCTTGGAAGAAGATGAGTGGGATTGCATTGAACATCCATTGTTGATGAAGACAACACTATGGATTCTAGGTGCTACAGTTGTCATGTTCTCGGCAACTGAATTTTTGCACCTACATATTGGGATTCACGCTCTGGCTCTTGCTGGTGCTGGTATTGCGTTGGTTGCGGCAAAGCCCGAAGATAATGAAGTACTGCGACACGGATTAATCCACTCTGTGAGTGAGAAGGTTGAATGGCACGCCCTACTTTTCTTTGCTGGGTTGTTTATTTTGGTTGGGGCGGTAGGAAATGTCGGATATCTTAACCTTCTTGCCAATTGGATTTTCGATAATTTCGGTTCCAACCATGTGATGCTTGCAGTTGCAATCATTTGGGTCTCAGCAATCGCAAGTGCCTTTGTTGACAACATACCCTTCACAGCTGCGATGATTCCCGTGATTGTTGCCATCGGTGCAGCCGACCCTACTGTTGACATGGCTCCACTATTCTGGGCACTAGCATTGGGTGCAGGATTCGGTGGAAATGCAACACCGATCGGCTCCAGTGCTAACGTCATGACCGTCTCGATTAGTGAGCGCGGCCCGACTCCAATAACGACGAAGGAATGGATGAGGGTCGGATTCCCGGTGATGTTGATTACCTGTGTTGTGGCAACGATTTTCATGGTATTATTCCATGGAACTCTCTACAGTTCGTAGGGCTAACTGGATACACCGCTTGGCGTCAGCGTCAAAGAGAAAGAGTGTTTCTCCCCCTTTGAGCGCGATGTTTGAGTGTGACGCCTGTGGCCTCATCTTTGGTGGGGCGAATGCTTGCCCTGCCTGTGGAAGCATGGTATCTCATGATGCACCAGAGGAGGCAAGAGAGGGCCAAGTACAACCAAAGGGACCACTGCCAGGCCTTGACCAGCTAAAGGAATCAATGGATGGAATAGACGGGATTGAAGCCACATCAGACCCCCAGAAATCGACCTCAAGCCTACCCTTCGACATTGGCGGCTCGTCCGGCGGCCCCACCTCACTTCCATTTGGTGTGGGAAGCCCTTCTCGTGGTGAAGAGGAAGTCGAGGGGACCGGTGACCAACCAACGCCTGCTACTGAGACCCGCGCCGAAGCAGAACCTCCCGAGCCGACTTCCAGCCCATCCACAGAGCCAAGCGAGGAAACGGAGACCGCCGACGAAGCAGAACCTTTGGAGCCTACTGAAGAGGTAATTGAGGTAAAGGTAGAGCAATTGGAATCTGAGCCCACAGCCGAACCTGCTCCGGTTGAACCCGAGGAAGAAGTCGTTTTGGTAGCCCGGATTCTAGGCGCAGTCGAGCCGGCCTCAGCGCCCCAAGACAGCCAAGATTCCACCGCCATTCAAGCACCCTCCACGCCCGAGGTAGAAGCACCCACCGTGACCGAACCACCTGTTGCCGAATCAGTTCCTAGGGTTAGTGGAGGGATTGACGATTGGGCTCAGACTGTGGCTCCTGTCGATCAGGATGTCCTGCTCCATGAGGAAGAAGTCGTCTACCACGACTTCGGTGATGAGATGCAGGTCAGCGAGGTGATAGTTGACTTCGACAGTTTGGTCGATCCAGCCGAGGTGACAGCCGCCTTCGACCCCTCAGCGATTGAAGGCGGAGAGCCAGAGTTGCTGCCCGCTAGAGCCCTCGCATTGACCGGCTTGAGTGATGAGAAACACAAGGAGTTGGCGCATGTCGGCTTCGCTGCGCTCGCCCAGTCAGAATGGCAACAGGCATCAGACTGTTTCCGTCGAATTTGTTCCGCTCGCCCGACCGATTCCGCGGCCCTGAACAACTTCGGTCTCGCCCTACTACAACAGGCTCTTCTGGTCCACGAGGAGCGCCCTTCGATGCACCCCGCCGAAGAGCCCCACTTCGAGGCTGCGGTCCTCGCCCTCCGTCAGGCTGCGAAGGCTGACCCTGAGGATGTCGCAATCCTCTGTAATCTCGCCACTTCGCTAACCGCCTGCTATCGACACGATGCTGCAGTCCGCGTCTATGAAGCGGCGCTGGCCTACGATGCGAATGACCTCCATTCGATGAACGGGATGGCAGTTTCCCTAATTGGTCTGATGCAGTTTGACGATGCAATCACAATCCTCCGCAAGGCTTCGGAGATATCCCCGGATGACGGGGTCATATCCGGGAACCTGCACAGAGTAAGTCCAATGGGCTGAGAATCCGGTGCAAAATCTGCTAGCAAATCCCGATGGTTAGGGCTTCCTAAATCCCCCTGAAAGCACTCCATTTCGGGCCGAAAAACCAGTCAATTATCGTTCATGCATTGGGTGCTTTTCAGACTTGCAAAACCGAAAGAAAAGTGTCTCATTATTGGCCTGTCAACGCCCTCCAAATTGCCTTTTCATGCATCGTTCAGCACCCCCATTAGATGGGGGTCAGTTTCGGTGCTTTCATATAGGGGAGGCAGGTCGGCAAGACGCTTTTAGTGCACCTTGGGATGTTTCCGTTCTAAGGGAAGTGGTCTAGGACGCTTCGCCCCGTGGGGAGACGCGGTGTCCATTGAGACCAAGATAGGCAAGTTCCTAGACACCAGAGGACTCACACAGGAATGTGTGGAGTGTAAAATAGTAAATTAATTGATGCTACAACCTGACTGGGGGATGGCTCGGCTCGAGAGCTGATGAAGGTCGTGACAAGCTGCGATAAGCTGCGGGG
>CAZPJQ010000008.1:23212-23509 GCA_964586945.1 uncultured Candidatus Poseidoniales archaeon | reverse complement strand
TCGTGGAAGTGTAGGTGGAGATCGGCTCTCTCGTCAGCGTAGTACTCGACAGTATCGAGTCCCCCCTCCCCGGTAACCCCAAAACTGGTTGTCAGAACATTGTCGTTTCTCAACACCAAGTCGATGACTTGAGGTAGTATTACCGCCCCCTCTACAGGATGGATTCCCAAGTCAATGTAGGCGATTTCCTCAACCGGTCTGTCACCCGCATTTTGCGGTATTCCGTAGTGTATGTAGCCGAAACCCACCCCCACCGTACACGGGTGTTGACTCGTCGGCAGGTCATGTTGGGTCGCC
>CAZPJQ010000008.1:19964-23202 GCA_964586945.1 uncultured Candidatus Poseidoniales archaeon | reverse complement strand
GTCGTACCAATCCGGGCAATCTGGCTGACCTGCGTTGTCGACATGGATTGCGTAGGGTGCCGCGACGGCCGAGATGACGACTCCGCTCTCATCGGCGCCGCCGGTGATGATTCCTGCGATTGACAACAGGAACGAAGTCGTCGCTTCTGCGATGTCAAACCAGAATCTCTCAAGGCCCACCTCGAGGCTGAAATCCTCAGGCATCATAGTGAAGCGACTGTCGATTACCCAGACATAGCTCTCTCCCTGCCCAAATGGATTGAGGGAGTAGGCGAACTGCTTCATCATCGTTACCTCAAGGAATTCGATGTGGTTCCAAACGGTCGCAGAAGGGTCGAGCGCTCGAACGGTGAACTCAATGGTCGGCTCGACCCATAGTGTGGTAGGAGGATTGCCCTCAACCCCCCAACCATCGCTCTCGGAGGTGTCTATGGTCAACCCCACTTCGATCTCAGCGGTGGTGTCGTCATCGATTGAAATCTCATGCAGAAGGGGGTCACTCCCCGTCAGTAAGCCTAGAATTCCACCTAGGAAGAGTGCGCTCTCGGCGAAGTCGACCTCCTCGTAGTGGTCATAGGTCTCACCAGTGCGGGTCTTGAAGTGGGTCCAAATGACGAAATTGTCAGCGGTCAGCAGCGTCCCCCAGATGTTGTTCGCCCACTCATCGGGATGGTTTTCGGGGTCTAGCAACATGTCGTACGGTACCGGATGAACCGCCGAGGGAGGCGCGGTCTGTACGATTTGCATGTTGGAAAGGCTCTCCTGCACTCTCGCCATTGGGTCCTCCGAATCGGACTCCCTGACCTCCATTCTAACTCCATCCAAGGCGTTGTTCGCAGCGTTCACCACCGCCAAGTCCCCAATTCTCTCACTCCGCTCGTTGAGAATGTCATCGAGTTCGAGCATGATGCCGAAGTCCTCTGCCTGAATCTGCAACTCGGCTGAGGCGGTACTGATGGGGGTGAACAGAGGCAGGAGTAGAATCAGGGCGATGAAAACGCTGAGGTGTGACCCTTGCGAGCGTGGGCCCGCGACAAGCACGCGCACGGAATCCTCCTTCACAGGAGGATTTCCTCGCTCCTGTCGCTTCAACCGTTTGGTCGTCTGCATGATTGAAGCGTCATTTCACAATATGACGGAATCTGCGAATGGGCGCTTGATTGAAGGTTCTAGGTCTAATGTTGGCTGAAATCAGCGCTGCAACTTGATTCTCTGCTCGCAATTGGGGCAAGCCACCATCGCCTCTTCAAGTTCGTTGGGCATATCGACGGCGAACGCCTGGTCACAAGCGGGACAGGCGGCCTTCACCGTGGTGACGCCCTCGTCGGCCGAGTCCGCTGAAGCGGGTTGCTCGGCGGCGGGTGTAGAAGTCGATTCGGCGGTGGGCTGTACGCTGGCCCGCTCTTCGACCTCTTTGGGAGCCGGCTTCGGCTGGCTGGCTGTTGGTGCTGCACCGACCGTACCGGGCAGTGAGATTCCAGAGGAACGCTGTGCTTTCCTCCCTTCGCTCTGTGTTGAAGTGGCAGATTCAGTGGGCTGTGCAGTCTCCGGTTCGGGGTCGGCCTGCTTCACCTCTCGCTTGCGCAGGAAGTCGAGGTCGTCCAAAACCGAGTCTTCGTCCGCCGATGCGGCTTGTGTGGCGGTTTCTTCCGTACCAAACGCCTCCAGCAGGTCACCCGAGAGCAGGGTGGTGGAACTCGCCGTCACTCCGGCGAGTTCGGCGATTTCGGCCGAGGCACCCGCTCTGCCGACCAATTGGGAGTCTTGGGTTGCATACATCGCCATCTGCTCATCTCGCTCAGGCTCGGGCCCCTCATCCTCTTGCTCACCCTCTAGCAGCGCAATCGCCTCGAGCGCCAGTTTCTCCTGACGGCGCCCCCACAGCACATAGCCACCGCCGGCCATCACCAATAGCAAAACCAGCCCAAGAGCCGTCCATAGCCCCCCAGGCACGGAAAAGCTGGATGTAGATGCTGAACTCGCTGACGGATTCACATCGATTAGATGCTCCACGGTCTTGTTGAATCCCGCTTCGTTCTGAACGGTACAGGTCACATAGGTCGGCTTCGCCGAATTGAATGTCCATTTGACTGAAGTACCAGTCGCCTGCACATCGTTGGTGGTGTCACCATCATCGTCAGCATCCGTCTCCTTGTCAAAATCCCACGAATAGGTCAGCGTTGGTGACTCAGGGTCAGTGGCGCTGACCGTGAAGGAAATCTCTTCGCCGGCAATGGTGGAATCCTCGGCGATGATCTCACTGACCACTGGGATAGTGCCATCTCTGACCACTACGGTCACTACTGTGGCGGCAGCATTGCCAGCCCCATCAACAACTGTCAGTTCGACGGTGTGGTTTCCGGTTTCGTTGAGGAAGTGAGTGAACTCGGAGTTCGCTTGCGTGTAGGCAGCCGCAAGCAGCCCATCGACCCGCCATTCCTCTCTTTGAATCATCCAATTGTCAGTTGAAGTCGAGGTGAGCGTGAAATTCGAACCGACATCCCGATGCCATATGTTTGAACCGAGAATCGATGGAAGCGGATTGGTCTGGTCTGTGACCGTGACTGGAACTGAAGCGGTGGTTGAGCGCCCGTCAACACCGTGGATGGTGGCGCTCACATTGCGTGTCCCCGGCGAAGACCAACTTGTGGTGGTGAAAATCCCCGTTGCATCAACTATCGTGTCGCCGTCAAAATCCCATTCCGTCTGCGAAAAATCTACCTGTTGGGAGAGATTGGGAGTCACATTGACATCGAACCCGACCTCTTCACCAACATCGACGGAATTGAGTGAGCCGGCACTTGATATCACCGGGTCAAGAACCGGTATAATGGTCACGCTGACTGTGATACGCAACTCTGTCGAGCCATCGCCGCCACCGGTCGGACCGGCCTCATTGTCGAGGAAGAGATAGAGGGATTCGCCCGCCATGTCGCTGGTTACAATCCAAGGATTCGTGGTCGGACTGCTGATGGCGAACATCTGAGTACCAGGCACCCAGAATGAGCCGCCGCCTCCCATGAGATAGGTGTCCCTCTGACCTTCGGTGAGGATGAAAAGGTCGCCGCTGCCGGCAAGGGGAATCGCGGTAATCGACACTTGAGTTCCTTCGTCCAAGGTCAATTCCTCCGGGGTTAGCAATGCGATGTGGCTTCCCGGGGTGAGCACATGCAGGGAATCTGTCAGCGACCAGTAGGACATCGTCGGGAAGGTGATGCTCAATGTGATGTTCGCATCA
>CAZPJQ010000008.1:9713-19954 GCA_964586945.1 uncultured Candidatus Poseidoniales archaeon | reverse complement strand
GCTGCGGCACGCAGAGCGGCACGTCGAAGCAGCGCCGCCCTGCGCCCCTTCTCCGCCACCTCCGGCGTGCGCCAAGTTGTCCAGAATGAGGTACCAAGTGGTCTCGCTCCGATCTGTCGGCACCTGCCAATGCCATTCGTTCTGGCCAATCATCGACTCTAGCGAGGCATCACTCTCCCAGAAAGTTGAGGAGCGGTACGCCTGATTGTTGAGATAGGCGTCGATTGAGTTGGCTGCGAAGGTCAGTATGTCGATGCTCGTTCCGTTGATGTCGATGTCGATTGAGACAATTGAACCCGGTGTCAGCGAGCCGAGGGAAATCTGCAGGCAGGACTGATTCCCGAGCACCAACGCCGGTTGTAGCGAAGAGACGCCGGTCGCTGGACAGGGGGGGTCCTTTGCTACTGCAGAATCGCTCGACTCGACCGATGTCAACTCGCCACCGAGCATCATCGGTGCCGTCACTGAAAGCAGTAAGGTGAGCGTGATGAGGATGCCGCGGAGAGTGTTCATCACTCTGTGACGTCGCGTTCCTCCTCTTCAATTGTGCACCCTTTGGGTGCAGTGCAGGATTCCCGGCCGAACCATCGTAAAACCGACATTGGGAGAGTATGCTGGAGTTGATTGAGTTGGCACCCTTCTATCAGGGATTGTCCTCAGCCCATCCTTCTGATCGCCGAAATCGGGTGACTACACCCTCTCCATCGAGGTGAAACACATCTCCCTCAACACTCGCCACCGTACGGGGATGAACCGCAGCGGCCTCCGCCTGAAGTGACGAGGTATCCTCGATTCTCGAACTGTAGTGAGTGAGCACCAGCAGCCCAGCACCGCTCGCCCGGGCGTGTTCGGCAGCATCTTGGGCGGTGCTGTGATTGTAACTCGCCGCCTTCTCCTGCAACTCGCCGAGGAATGTCGCCTCATGGAGCAGAATGGCTGGGGCGACATCAAGTTTCGAAAAAGATGGGAGACCTCCTATCGTGTCACCCGATACGAGAATCGATTGTGCCGGCCGTGCCACACCGCGGAACTCCGCCGCCGAAAGCTGCTCACCGCCTGCCGAGATATCCTCACCACCGGCCAATCTGCTAATCTGGTCTATTGTGAGCCCCAATGAATCCGCCTTCGCCCGAGCGAACCTTCCGACCCTTTCCGGACAGGTGATCTGCCACCCGCAAGAGGGAATCTGGTGTTCCGTGGGAACCATCGTCAGCGTCACTCCGTCAAGAGGCTGAATCGGTGATTCAAACGGTGCATCGCCGTCCATCGGTACTAGCACCCAATCGATTTCGTAGCCGAAATCGTCGTCCTTACTACCCAGCGCCTGCCACTGTTGGAAGAGAATTGCAAGGTCGGTGGTCTCGATTCCACTCCCCTCAGGAGGTGTTTCACCCGGGTTGTCGAGCGACCACTGGAGAGCCGCCGAACTTGTCGGACCAATGACGGTCAGCGGTTCGCGGCGACCGTCTAGAGCGAGGCTACGGAGTAGGGGTAGGACCCCCCAGCAGTGGTCGAGGTGACCGTGGGTGAGCAGTATCGCACGAATTCTTGCCATCCGAGTCCGCATTGAGAGGCCGGATTGCTTCAGGGCGTGGTTGTGGTCGAGCAATCTCTGTTGCATCCCCTCGCCACAGTCAACGAGCAGAGAGCCACCAGGAGTCATCACAAAAGAGCCCGACACCGACCTTCCGTGGGCGAAACGGGCCGACGAAGTTCCGAGGACATGCATTTCGAGCATCTTCACTCTCCCCCGTGTGCGCGAGGGGCTCATCCCTCATCAACCATTCACGGCACTCACACAGCCAACCCAAGCCTAAACCGCAGCACTCCAACTGAGCCGGTTCTATGTGGAGAAGGTTGCAGGAATCGGGGTTTCGGGAAACCAGCGAAGCAGGACGATGTTCTCTATCGCCCTCACCCAATGCCACGGGACGGCGACATGAACGCCGCCTTCCACCAACTGTTCGTCACAATCCACGACGAAGAGGTGACTAGCCATCCAATGGTCGACTTCGACTATCGCATCGTGCACCAATCCGAGTTGCCTTCCGTCGGGCAGAAACACAGGCAGTCCCTGAAGCGATGAGATGAGTGCCTCTACCATCGAACCGCAGGGCGCGCTCCACAGCCATCAAACTTCGGCACGATGAGCCCTCAAGGCACAGGTCTCGGCTGAGATGCGAATGTGGCGAAGCCAATTCGAACTGGGCGGAGGGGTTTGAGTCGGCTCAACGATGGTTGCCAGACAATCAAACGACGAGGTGTCGTTTGATTATTTTCCGCGGCCCTTGTGTGCTGCGAGGCTTGGCCGCAGCTTCTCTGCGCCCTTGCCCTTCTTGTTGAGGCCCCGACCACGCTTTCCAGCACTGGTCTTGCCACGGTGGGCTCTGCCTCTGTGGCGGCTGTTGCCAACCCAGTTGAGTTGCTTGTCAGCCTTGATTGAAGGGTGATTGGGGTCGAGCAGAATGACTTCGAAGAATTTCTGCTTGCCGTCCTGGCCAACCCAGTACGAGTTGAGAACCTCGAGATTCGGGTACTTGCGACCTACCCGCTCTTCGGCGAGTCTCTGAGTTGACTTCGCCATCGTGATTTTTCTCATCCCCATCTTCGAGGGCTTTCGCTTCTTGTTAATCTTGGACTTGCGCAGACCACCACGGCGAATCCGGGTGCGCACGACGACTACTCCCTGCTTCGCCTTGTAGCCCATTCTGCGGGCTGCATCGAGGCGGGTTGGCTTGGTGACTCGGTGAAAGACTGGTTGTCTGCGCCATTCCACCATGCGGTCACGCCGGTACTCGGAAGGAAGGTTCGCCTTCGGCTGCTTCCAGGTGTCACCAAGGTGGGAGTAAATGCTCTTTGACATGCTCAAGACCCTCCAAGGCAAGCCGCCGACCGGCTCCCCCTTTATGACAGAATCGGCTTGTTCTCCGTAGGAGAAGGAATGGGTTGGCCCGACCGAGGCCCCGTAAGAGCCCCGGCCGAACTGTTAGCTGTCTGTGAAGGTGCTCAGTTGAGGCCCCCGACTAGCGGTGGCATCAGGCGTACCGTCCCGACGTCTCCCCAATTTGCCTGCTCAAGCTCGGCCGGCTTCACGAGCCGGTTCCCAGCGAAGATCCAAGCATTCGGGTTCTGGTTGACCACATCCATCGTCTCGGCCTTGGTCAGCTCAAGGGCTGCATGGCCGGACGCATCTGCAATCTCGACAGTAGTTCGAATTTCATTGTCCATCTCTTCTTTCTCCCCCCTACCTGTAACGGCGAAGGTGCGAATCTCCTCAGCCTATTTGAAGGGAGCAACCGCACTTATGAAGCGGATGTGGAAGAACTGGATTTCGCTACCTACCAAAAGGTGTCAAAATCAGTCAAATTTCTGGAAGCCGAAGCGGCTCCCCGCGACCTTCTCGCGCGCCAGTCCTAGCGCCTCACCAAGAGTGTCGGCATTCATCTGCTCCTCAAGGAGCCGGTCTCTCGCCACACCTGTGATGATGGCCATGACCTTGATGGTGTCACCAAAGCCGGGATCCTGTCTAGCACCCCAGATGACGTTGGCGTCGACGCTGATTCGGTTGGTCATCAGGTCGACCACCTGACTCGCCTGTTCGAGAGTCATGTACGGACCACCCGTGACATGGATGAGCGCACCCGTGGCACCAGCGATGTCGATGTCGAGAAGTGGGTGGTTCAACGCCTCGTGAACGACCTCGTCGGGACCTCTGTCACTCTCACCGTAGAGCATCATGGTAACTCCGCCATCCTCCATGATGGTGCGAACATCAGCGAAGTCGAGGTTGATGAGGCTGGGCAGTGTGATGGTCTCGATGATTCCCTTGACGATTTCCGCAATCAACTGGTCCATGATGCTGAACGCCTCATCGAGAGGCAGGTTCGGCACATAGTGGAGCAAGCGATTGTTGTCGAGGACAAGTACGGCATCACAAGTCTTGCGAAGTTGGTCCAACCCCTCAAGCGCCCGCTGCATCCGCTGTCGCCTCTCTACATGGAATGGAGTAGTGACAATCCCTACCACAAGCGCGCCAGAGCGCTTCGCCTCGTCTGCAACGACAGGAGCGATTCCAGTTCCGGTCCCACCACCAAGCCCGGCGGTGATGAACACCAAGTCGGCGTTGTGAACAATTTTTGAGATGACATCGCGGCCAGCCTCAGCGCACTTGCGTCCCATCGAAGGGTCGCCTCCCGCACCAAGCCCGCGGGTGATATGACGGCCGACCAGAAGTTTCTGCATCGCCCGGGTATGGTCCAGATGCTGTTTGTCCGTGTTGATGGCGACGGTAATCGCCCCTTCAACCCCAAGATGAGTGATTCGATTCATCGTGTTGTTGCCGCTTCCACCACAGCCGCAAATCAACAATCGAGGATTTGGGACACCGAAGGCCACCAACTCCTCATCGAGCAGAGTCGTCGCTCCCTGAACATCGACATCGCGCCGAATCTCGTCAACGAGTCCGCTGTAGTCGGCTTCTCCCGACTCACTGCGTCCCCCATCCATGGACGTCACCTTCTCACTACCTACGTTATCATTCTCGCTCCTTCAAGGGTATAAACGGTTGTCGGTCAATGCTCGGACGCGCGAGCCGATTAGACGCCCCCCAATAGAGCCGCAGAAATCTTGAGTGGGGTGGGGAAAGGTCACCCCGAACACCCTTGGGAAGACCTGGAAAAGAGAGTGTTGTGCCATACGAAATGGGGGAGTAGTCCGGAAAGCGTCAAATGAGAAGGGTGGGTGGCAAGACCATCCGCGCTTAACTCAGCTGGCTAGAGTGCCTGACTGTAGACTGGTCAACAGAACGGTTGTATTGGCAGCCATCAGGATGTCCCCGGTTCAAGTCCGGGAGCGCGGACCTACGAGTGGTAGTCGACCGTCGATGTTGCGTGGGCTGGTCGGGCCGCCTTGCTTGGGAGCGGGTGTAGGAAGGTCTGGCTGACGTCGATGAGGAACCGCTTGGCAATCACCTGACGGCCGAGGATTAGTCGATGCCGCATGGCGGAACGGTCAATCAGACACACCTCAGCCTCGAACGAGGTGCCACCTACCTCGATGGTGATGAGAATCGCCGGACGCTCAGTCACCCTGCCACCCGTGTCCTTGATTCTGCGGTAGCCCACAAAGAGTGCCTGTCGCCACTTGCTCTTGGGTTGTAACTTGAATCGGATTTGCTCTCCCTCATTTGTTTGGACGAACTCGATTCTGTGGGCGTGCAGAGCACAGGCACGCGCTCCTGAGTCGAACTTCGCCCGCAGGCGACGGACTCCCAAGTCGGGCAGCGCCGCCCACTCTCGCCATCCGACCTGCCTCACAGCACCAACTCCAGCCGGCGCCGGCCGGCACATCCTTTGAAAAGACTCTCATCACATACTTCACCGAAGTTCGCACTGATCTTCATCCTCCATGGGGGGTTCTTTCAGACCACTCCGCCCGCCTGCGCCCGCCCGCGAGTAGGTCTGTCCTACACGGCGCAATGGTGAAATGAGGCGGATGCTACCTTGTTTCCGATGGCCGGCTCCCGAACCGTTGTCGCAGTGCTATTTGCTCTGTTGATGCTGCTCTCCGCGCCGGGCTCCATTGGAGAGGTCGGTGATGTCGGAGTAATGCAGGCTGACACGGAACAGCCCTCCAGCGAAAACAACACCTTCAACCTCTGGGGCAGGGAGAACGGAGAACCCTGTTGGGGCCACTTCAACGGCTCGGATGGGGGCAGCGCACCAGACGGATATGCTGAGAAGGTCCAGAGCAGCGGAAAGATGGAGATTGAGTGGACCTGTCGCATGGACCCACCACTGAAGGAGGACTTCGCACTCGAAGAGGGACAGGACATCAGCGTCCACCTAATGATAGACATCTCCGGAGACTGGGAGAACGGTCAGGGCAGTTGCAACAACGGCGACTGTGAGAACCTGAATGTCTCGCTGATGAGAGGGAGCCTGCCGGCGGCCACGGTAGAATATTCAAGCCTCACGGATGGAGAAAATGAGGTGGTCGTCAACATCCCAGTGGACGAGAACTTGACCGTCTGGGACAAGAACACCGACAACCCCGGAATCAGAATTCGAATTGTGCTCTATCCAACAGGTGGAGTCTTCTGTGTAGCCCCATTCGTCAATTGTGATGCGGAGTTCAGAATGTACTACGCCGGCCAGGATGACCCCACTTTCAACGGCACGGCGACCTTCCCGATCATGAACGAGAGCGCTGCTGAGGAAATCCTCGGTAGTGACGACCCGGCCAACGACGACGAGGATACACCGGGCTTCGGAATCATTGCCGGTGCAGGTGCACTCGGCTTGGCAGCCGCTTGGGCTAGCCGACGTGACGACTAGCCAAGTGTTGCAATCGTCGCGGCAATCGCTGCGGCGTCAAGAGCGCAACTCACCTGTTCTCCGTCTGAAAGTCGCTTCACGCTGACTTCACCCGACTCCAAGTCGCGCGGCCCGACTACCAGTGCAAAGGATGCCCCAGTACCGTTAGCCCACGCCATCGAGCGTCCGATGTTGCGTTCACGAAGTTCCAACGCCACCGAGACACCAACCTCTCGCAACTGAGCGACAAGCGGCAGAACGGAACCGATTTCAACCTTGAATGGAATCACCGCAAGCGTCCCAGCACCGGCATTCTCGCCGGGTAAAATCTCTGTGCGGCCGGCCGCCTCTGCCTGTTTCTCAAGTGCCAGCAGAACTCGGTCGAAGCCCAGTCCAAAGCCACAGCACGGGTCGAGGTCGGGAAGCCCGAAGAGGTGTAAGAGTCGGTAGGAACCTCCTCCACAGACCTGCCCCTCGCCGCCCAATTCAGCCACATTCACCTCGAAGACCATTCCCGTGTAGTAGTCCAACCCCCTGGCCACCGTCAGGTCGACCACCAACGAAGGCGGATTTGCGCCAAGTGCTGAAAGAGAGCTGAGCATTGCAGCCAACTCGTCGAGTGAATCGCTGGAAACCCCCAGACCATCCAAGATTTCCCGCGCTGCATCAATCGTCTCTGCTCCACCATCGAGGGCTCCTAGCGAAGCCAAACTCGCCACCGCGTCAGCGCCGACTCCAAGATTAGCAAGACCATCGAAGTCCCCTTTGTCGAGAAATCGCATAGCATCGCCGAGCGAATCACCGCTCAACCCCAATCCGCTCAGAACTTCGTTGAGAACGCCGACGTTGCCGATTCGCAACTCATAGTCCTCAAGCCCAGCCGAATCAAGGATTCCGCAGGCAAATGCGACCACCTCCGCCTCGGTCAGTGCTCCGGGAGCCCCGATGACCTCGCAACCATACTGCCAAAACTCCCGGTAGCGTCCCGCCTTACTCTCCTCATAGCGGAAACAGGAGCCGAAATATGACCAGCGAGCCGGTTTTGACATCTGGCCGCCCTGCTCGGCGACCATTCGCATAACCGGGGCTGTCAACTCGGGACGAAGCGTCAGGTCTCTGTCCGACCTGTCCTTGAAGGTGTACAACTGGTCGACGATGCTCGCTCCCGACTTTGCGGTGAACAGATTCAGTCGCTCAAAGGTCGGCGTTGCAATCCGCTGAAATCCACGCCGAGCGCCTACTTCGTCGCACAATCGCTCGAACGCGACGCGTCGACCCATCTCCGCGGGACCGAAGTCGCGCGTGCCACGCGCTCGCTCGAACATGAATCGGCCCGAGCGCCTTCGCCTCTTCAATCCCGCTGCGCTCAAGCGCCGGCCGAGCCTCATTCTTCTTCCGTGCTGTCGACATGCGACCTGTCGGACTCTGGTGGGAATGCGAGCCAACGCAGGAAGGCGAAGTTGACAAAACCGAACAGAACGATGTTGATGACCCATGCATAGCGGTGATAAATCGCCATTTCTGTGACCATTAAATGGAATGTAATCGTAGACAATACAAGAATCGTCGTGTAAATAATCACTGCCCAACGTAGGCTCGTTAGATAGCTGGCTGCCGAGCCAAATGTGAATCTGTAGTGGGCGTAGTGGCACTCGACCTGACCAATGAGGATACAGGCGGCCCATGCCGCTTGGGAGCGATAGGCATCTGTGAGATTAATCCAATAGAACAATTCGTAGATCAAATAGGCGAATATTGAATTGAATGTTCCAGTGATATTGAATCTGACATATTCATTGATCATCGTCCTAGGAGTCCATTCCACCGCGACCATCCGTTGATTCAGGTTGTTCATCCTCCGCTTCACATTGCGACCAGGGGCCGTGGCGATGCGCTTGGCCCCCGAACCGGTCTTCACAACCAGATTCTTGGTACTCTCACGAGTGATACGCCGCTTCTTTTCCATTCGGTCACTCCCACTCAGGCCAGTCGAACTCCTCTTCGATGTCCTTCGTTTCTGCCTGCTTTGTCTTAACTTCCTCGGGTAGGTCAATTGTGACCTTCAGAGCAATCGGTCGGACACCCTCCACCAGCTCGGGTACCGACTCATCCGGTTCGATGTCAGGCACTGCAATCGAGTCGGGAATCGATTCCAACTCTGCGACTTCCGCAGCCGAGCGTGCCTCGGCAACGGCCTTGCTGCTGACGCCGGGGACTTTTCCCTCGCCCATTGGTTCGTCATCGATGCTGGATAGAGCCATCGAGAGGGTCTCCGTGCTCGGCGGCATCGCGTCGTGCTTCTTGCGTTGCTCAAGTGAAACGAGAGATTGATCTCTCTCCGCCTCACGGGCCTTCGCTTCCTCCTTGAGGAAGATGAGGCGGACCTCTCGCTCTTCAAAGCGGCGTTCCTGTTCCCGCTTGGCGGCGCGAGTTGGGCGGTCCCAACGCTTCCAGAAGTAGTAACAAAGTGGGATTGCCACAAGTGCAGCGAGAACTGCCCAACCGGTGGCCTCGGACAACTGCATGTCCGGCGCACTAACGATTCCGCCTTCAATCAAGCGTTGCTGCGGATAGGACGCGGGCGAGGTGAGGGGGGACATCGGAAGCGAGAAGTCCAGGGCCGAATTCCGCTGCCGCCATGACTCCCGCGGCGCGCATCAGGTAGCACGCGAGGCGGGCGGCGGGCCACGGAGCCATTCCTTGGGCGAGTAGGCTGCCG
The DNA here is from genome assembly GCA_964586945.1 of uncultured Candidatus Poseidoniales archaeon. Lineage (GTDB taxonomy): Archaea > Thermoplasmatota > Poseidoniia > Poseidoniales > Thalassarchaeaceae > MGIIb-Q1. The sequence goes on along the minus strand of CAZPJQ010000008.1, from coordinate 10,921 downwards.
ATGGTTCCAGCGAGCAGGTCGCCAGTCCCTCCTGTCGCCATTCTAGGATGACCGCCCGTAGCGCGGCAAAATCGGTCTTCAAGGCCGTGCAGTTCGTCGACTGAGCCGGTTCTAACAATGACTCGACTCTCAAGCTCCACACCCTTCGGGAGGCCAGTCACCTCGTCGAGTTCAGTTCCCGCGAGGAGGGCTGAGGCTGGTGGATCATCCCAAAGCCACATTCTCATCTCACGGGCATGGGGGGTGGCTACCCCGACCAACCCCTTCGGCCATTCACCGGGGGGTAGTGAATAGATGGCGTCGGCGTCGACGACGGTAGGAATTCCAATATCAGAGAAATGGGTCAAAAAGTTGTGTACCTCTTCGGCGGTCTCCTTCGCCCTGCCCAGTCCAGGGCCGATTACGACTGCATCGAACTTGTTCCTGTCTAAAATTCGCATGATTTCCTCCGAACCGCTCTCTTCGAGAAAGTTGTCATCAATGAGCCGCTCAGAGATGATGTGGTCGGGCCAGTTGGCCCTGTCTGTGGCGTTTCGTGGCATTGCGACGTGCACCAAGTCACAACCGACTCTCGCGGCGGCGCGGGCGGCGAGAATAGGAGCACCGTGGAACGGTCCGCCGCCGATGATGAGCAGGCGCCCTCTCTGCCCTTTGTGGGCCGCGGGATCGAGAGGTGGATAGCGCAGTACATCGCCCGGACCACAGTCAGTGGTACCCTCTGGAAATGGTAGCGACGCAACCACCAGCCGACCTACTTCGGTGTATCTCATTCCTGATTTCTCAGCGTGAAAAGTCACTGTGACATCGGCTGGTAGCAGTAATTTGGTGCCGATTCCGGTTGGAATGTCGCAGGCGAGAACCAAGTCGGGATTGGCCTTACGAGCCCACTCAAGAATCTTGGCCACCCGACCTCGCGGCTTGCCTCCAGCGCCCGCCCCCAGCAGGCAGTCAACCAGCAGTGCCGGAGTGCCAAACTCGGAATCCTTCGACCAGACCTCGACCTTTGCGCCCGCGGCTTCACAGCGAGCCCGAAACAACTGGGCAGCCTCCCCCTTCTGCTCCTTGTGACTAGTAACGAGGCGAACTTCAATCTCGTACTCGGCCAACGCCAAAGCCATCGCAAACCCGTCACCGCCGTTGTTGCCAGTCCCACACAGGATGAGGTACTCGCCTTCAGCAGCCATCGAAACCGCCTGCCCGGCAAGCGC
>CAZPJQ010000008.1:0-9703 GCA_964586945.1 uncultured Candidatus Poseidoniales archaeon | reverse complement strand
CGGCCGCGGCCATCAGTCCCGAAACCTCAACGCCACGAGCTGCCGCATTGGCATCGAAAACCGCCACCTCGCGCCAGTCCAACGGCCAAGTCAATCTCTCACCTCGACCTGCTCATGCACGGGCAGGGCTTCAATACCACCGGCTCAAGAGATTTCAGCATCCATCACATTGCCGTAGATGTCTTCCCAACCGGGTGGAACCTCGCCGACCTCGACGACAAGCGGGTCGTCGCCGCCCGGCAGCATGTCAACCGGAGCATCCGCCCCCTCTGGCACATTGCGGAACAGTGGTGAGGGGCGCAACTCCCAGTTCTCTCGGTCAAAGATGCCTTTGATCCAGTGCCCTTCACCGAGGTAGACCGGCCTCTGTGTCAGCACGTAGTCATTGAGGAGCACGAAGGCGACACCCACAATACCCCAGAACATGATGATGATTCCAGCACCGTGAGGATCGAGCGGGTTGAAGGCGGAGTACCACGGGTCGAACGAACTGATTAGGTCGCCGAAGTAGGAGACGATTAGCACAGTGAAGAGAATTGGGAAGGCGAAGTACATGATGAAATCCCACGCCCTCGGCACCCAGATGTCGTTGTCACCCGTGTTGATGAAATCGTCTCGGAAGCCAGACATCCCATGCTTGATGAAGGACTTCACGCCTCCCTCAAGGTCTCCTTCATCGACCCTCGCCTTCCACTTGTTGTAACCGTACTTCCAGATGCTGAAGGCGATGAATAGCCCGCTGAACATCAACCCATATCCCCAGATGTGGTCCTGCACCTCCAAGAATTCAGGGAACGCCACCCCCTCGCTATCCATCTTGATCCAGATGAAGGTAGATGGAAGCCCGAGAAGGAAGATTGCTGTGGCGGTGAAAGCCACAGCCTTGTTGCGCTCTATGCCGTGGTCGACGAAGTTGCGCACACACAACTCGACCGTGCTGATCATCGATGTGAGCGCCGCAAATGAGAGCCCTAGGAAGAACGCTGTCATCATCAGCCAACGACCACCAGCCCCACCGGGTGCCTGTGCGAAGACCTCGGGTAGGGCGAGGAAGGTGATGGCGGAACTACCACCAGTGACCACGGCGAGAGGATCTTCACTCACCGCGAAGATTGCCGAGATGACCGCCAGCCCAGCGATTATTGAAATCGAGTTGTTGGCTAGACCCATCGTTGCTGCGTTGAGGGCGGTGTCCTCGTCCTTCTGCATGTAGACGGCGTAGGTAATCGCCATTCCCATTCCAGCCGAGCAGGACCAGGCTGATTGCGAGAGACCGTTGATCCAAGTCTCCGGCTGAGCGAGAATCTCCATGTCTACGCTAAACATGAAGATAGCTCCGTCAAGTGTACGGTCGCTCCAATCCATGGTCAAGGCCAGCGCGAGGGTGATGAACAGCATCACGAAGAGTGATATCATCATCCAGACATTCGCCTTCTCGATGGCCTTCGCACCCTTCCAAATTGCCAATACCGTGATTCCAATAACGATGAACTGGAACATAATCACTTGCCACGGGTCCTGCAGAAATGCGTTCCAAACATCAACTGACTCGACATTCATCAGCCCGTTTGTGACGCCTAATGAGAAGTACTTGACACACCAGCCTGCAACAACCGCGTAGTAGAATCCGATAGCGGTCGAAATCCACGCCGTCCAGAGACCCATCCAAGCAAATCTGCGCCCCGCAAAGATACGAAACGCACCCACAGTTCCCGTTCTCGCACGCTTGCCTATGGCAAACTCTGCAATCACCAATGGAATCGACCAGATGAAGAGGAAGAAGAGCCACGGGATGAGGAACGTGCCTCCACCATTGGCACCGACCATTCGTGGGAAACGCCAGATGTTTCCAGTACCTATGGCAGCCCCTATCGCCGCGAAGATGAGGCCAACGCGGCCACTGAACTGGTCACTGCCTTTCTCCATCAGAAGTCACCTCCTCTGTTAGCCTTGAGCCTCATTCTTGCGGAGTGCTGGTTCTTCCTGACCGCTGTCAACCATGATTTTCAGAGCAACTCCGAGACCGCCCCAGACAGCGCTGACTACGATGAGGAAGAGGAATATTGCGAGGATGGTGTTCCCATAGGGAGCGCGGTAGGGAATCGAAGTGGTGTGGTAAGCACCAGGAGCAGGGTACTCGAACGGATAGGTTCCCGACATGGTTCCGAGCGTCGACTTGTAGTGGAGTTGGCCACTGGTGTCGAGAGGGACTGGGACATACGCGACGATTAGAGAGCCGTTGGCGCCGTTGGTGAGGTTACATGTCTCCTCGGTCGGAAGGAAGCCTGTGTTCTGCCAAGGCTCCTCCTTCCACTCCTTCGGCCCAAAGTCACTCTGCAGACGGCTCGGCTTGACCATTCGCCAACGAACATGGGAGGCACTGACATTCTCAGACCACGGGAAGACGGGGTGAACGCACATCTCGATTGGAATCGGACCATTGTCGGGAACAGAGAGGTTTTCAGGTGTGGTCAACCATTGTGCCCTCTCGGCGTTCTCGATTCCGATTCGAGCTCTCTCAATCGGGTTATCTGCGATTTTCATCGTGTAGAACGGAATTCCGAGGTTGCGCACCGCGATGTGCTTGATCTCATCGGGCGACTGATGGAAGGCGGTGCCGATTTCGATGGTGTAGCAGAAGGAGCGATGCACTCCGTAGTGCCAGTCGCAGAAGTCCCCAGTGGTTGGATAGAGGTCAGAAGACTGCATGTTATCGTACAGCGTCATCTCGGCCATCATGTTGCCGTGGTAGATGAGTTCCGCCTCATCGGTGGCGTGGCAGCCAGTGCAGTGACCCCACGGATAGAGCACCAGTTCTGAGAACGAGTGCCAGGTGATGGTCGCCTTGAAGTCGGATGCGCCATTGCCGTCATCGTCATTCATCTCGGTGAGGTCCTGGATGAAGAGAGTCTCTGGCTCCGAGTTTCCACCCATCCAGTCCTCGTCGACTTTTCCATCACCGTCGTCGTCCTTGCCGTCGACATGGTCCTCGTTTATCCTGCCGTCACCATCGTTGTCGGTCGTCTCGACAGGACCATTGTAGACATCGTTGTTCGGACCACTGGCATAGCAGAATCCAGGGAACAGTGGCCCGGTGGCACCCAGCGGAGCCCCCCACTCAAACTGGTAGTTGCGGTTGAGGTCGACTCCGTCGCATCCTTCGTCTACCTCCTCATCGACATCAGGGAGTGGTGTTACTCCTGTGAAGGTGTTGTCCCTGAGGTTCTTCCTCCACCCACTGGTGCGACAGTTCTCCCATGCGGTCTCACCACAGAACTCCTCGCGGTCGTAGCGGTTACCGTCAACATTGAGCATAGGGATGAGGTATATTTCTCGAGAGTCGACGAGATCAGTTATCCACTGCTCCGATTCGTCCTCATCGACTCCAAGGTCGCCCGGACCACAGGGGATTCCGTCACCGTTGTAGTCCTGATTTGAGGCGTTCAGCCGCAGGCAGTCGCCGTCATCGTCCAGCACGCCATCGCCGTCTGCGTCACCAAACGGGTCTTCATCGACAAGGCCGTCCCCATCGTTGTCCTCGCCAGGCATGTCGTAGTAGTAGGCGATGGTCTCTAGGAACAGCATCGGCACCTCGTAGGACATCCACTCGCGAGCGTGGTGGTTGCCGACCAGCATGACATCGGCACGGTCGGCGTAGTTGCCGCAGTCACCGACAAAGTCGTTGCACTCGCCACCTTGGACACCATCCTCTCCACCAGTGATCTTGACCCAAGCAATCGGGTCACGGTAGAAGGTACCCTCGTAGGACACCGAATCCATCGGAATTCCGCGAGCGTTGGTTCCGCCGGGCATCCCCTCATGATACTCGATGAAGTCAGAGTGGGCATTTGCCAGCTGTTGCATGCGCGCCTTCATTGTGAAGTAGTCGTGGTATTCGTTGAACTGGATGCGGTCGTTTCCACCCCACGGAAAGATTTGGTTGACATAATCCTCAGACCAGAGGTCCTCAGGCTCCTCACCCGCCGGCTCCTCGTCCTGTGCCGTTCCGAGGCTTCCCACGAGCAGCATGGAGTTCAGCATCAAGAGGGTCAGAATCACCGCCTTGGCACTGCGCATCACGGACACCGAAGGTGTCCAACCTTCACCCCCACTTGAAGGATACGCCATTACGCTAGGCTGCTTCTGAGCAGTTCGCCGCCGCCCGTTGGCTTTTCAAGCAACGGCTGCTCGGCCGGTTCGATGAACGCGTTCATTCAGTTGGTTCCCGGATGGGATAATCCGATTTTTGGAGTACAAACAGGGGTTTGGGCTGCGCTTCTTGGCATCTTCATCGTCGGCATGGTTGCACGGCAGTTGGCGATGTACCTGCTTCCTAAGTTGTTGGATCGATGGACAGCGGAGATGGATAACATCGACGAGTTCGAGAGCAGTGCACGCTCCCCCTTTGGGGCGTCAGCGGCCGGACTTGTCTGGTGGAAGTTGGTCGAACAACTCGGAGTCGAGAGCGCTCGCGAGGGTGCGGTGGTGGTTCTTCCCGCGACCTACGAATACTGGCTGACCTCATTTGGTGAGGCAACCTTCCTAATAGGTGCGATTCTCGGTCTGATGCGGCTGGTCGAACTTGTCGAGATGGCCGTCCTCTGGTGGGACAAGGATGGCACACTCGATGGAACTGAGAAGACCCTCATCACCGCCATGCAATCGATTCTGCGCTTCATCATCCTCATCTTCGGTGTTCTCGCAGTCGCACAGGCATTCGACTTCCCCCTCGCTACCATCGTTGCGGGACTAGGTGTCGGTGGGCTCGCACTCGCCTTTGCGGCGAAGGATACGATTGGCAACATATTCGGTGCAGTCACCCTTCTGCTAGACCGTCCTTTCAAAATGGGCGACTGGATTAAAGTGGGCTCTGCTGAAGGCGAGGTCTTCGAAATCGGTATTCGGACAACCCAGATTCGCACCAGCGCCGACACGGTAGTGACCCTACCTAACGCGCGACTGGTGAACCAAGAGATCGAGAACTTCGGCAAGCGCCGCTGGCGCAGATACCTACCGACCTTCTACCTCGACCTCGACAGCGATTCGACTGGCATTGAGAAGTTCTGCCGCAGCATCGAGGAGATGATTAACAATAATCCAAAGACCCAGAAGTCGGGCGATTCGTATGCCGTTTTCTCAGGCATCTCGAAGGATTCCATTGAAGTTGCAGTCAACCTCTACTGGGATGTCAGCGGTGGCTTGGAAGAGAAGCGGGAGCGGGAGAAGTTCCTGCTCGAAGTTAGCAAGAGCGCGGGCGACCTCGGTCTTGACTTCTACGAGCCGAGAGTCCGGCGCGCCGCGGAGTGAACCCAGATGACCCTGATGGTCCTGCTTCGGCATGGACAGTCTGTCTGGAACGCCGCGAACAGGGTCACCGGCTGGACCGAGGGCGACCCTTCCGCGATTGGCGAGCCGGACGCGCCAACGGCTGGCGAACAACTCGCTGGTATCGCCTTCGATGTCGTCTACACGAGCGACCTGATTCGTGCCCAGCGAACGGCCGAGATTACGATGGCATTGAACACCGCGTCAAACAACCCATCGACCGTCAGGGACTGGCGACTCAACGAACGCAACTATGGCGACCTCCAGGGGCTCGACAAGGACGAGACCAGAGCTAAGTTCGGGGCTGAACAGGTGCACATCTGGAGGAGGTCGTACGATGTCCCACCGCCGGGTGGCGAAAGCCTGGAAACCTGCGCGGAACGGACGATTCCCTGTCTTGAGGAGTTGATTATCCCCGATTTGAACTCTGGAAAGACCATTCTTGTGGCGGCACACGGCAACTCACTGCGCTCAATCGTTATGCACATCGAAGGGCTCACCCGAGAAGAGGTCCTCTCGCTCGAGATTCCAACCGGCATCCCACGCTCATACGACTACCAAGAAGGCAATTTCACACGCCTTGACTAGTAGGGCGGCGGGGCTCGCTGTCGGTAGAGCCAGCGTAGCAGAAGAGAGGCTCCGGCGAGGGCCAATGTCAACGCAATCCTGTCTGATAGGGCTGCTACCCACTGAGTTGCGAACGGCGCAAAGAGGGCCCCCAACGCACAGGCTAGAGAACCTGCGGAAAGAGTCCTCGAGGCGTACATCGAAGTCTGGATTCGGCTGACATGGTCGAGCCACCACCCTGTTCTCGGAGGAACCTCCTTCCCCCACGCCAATGCAGATGCGGCCTCTTCAAGCACCTGCTCATACTCCCAGATGGGGACCCCTCCCTTGTGGCTGTCAAGAGCCTTGGAGGAGCGAGCGCGGACGGGTGCCTCCTCTCGCCAGCCCTCAAAGAATGTCTTGCGTAGCCGCTGTTCATCAGCGTGCGAGAGCTCTTGACTCTCAGTGAGTCGTGCGATGGAGCGGTATCCCGCGGCGACATCTCGAAGAACCGGAAAATCGCATGTTCTGGGAAGGATGGCGTTTGGAACGCCGTCGAAGCAGCCGGCGAGGTGGTAATCCCCCTGCTCGTCGATTCTGACATTCTCTAGTCCGAAGTTGCGATGGGTGATCGTCGCCCGCGTGTTTGATGAGTGGGGTGCGCGCCATAGCGTGTTGCTGACCACCCGCTGTTCAAGTTCCTTCAGCCGCCCGTTCCATCGCCTCTGGTCGTTTGGAAGGGAACGCCGAACCAAGGCGATTTGGTGAAATCTGCCCAGAAGACCGCCACTCTCGTTGCAAATCGCCATCGCTTCCGAAAAATCACCCGCAGTGAGCTCGGTTGCTGCCAACTCGGCAGCGGTCTTGCCCGACTCGCTGCGAAAGAAAAGCACGAGGTCCCGCCCCATCCATTGAATTCCTCCGGTTGCCGAATCGAGTAGTTCACTGCTCAACTCTGCAAGTGTGCGACCGTGGCCACACTCATCGAGCGGCAATATCTTGGCTACCAGCCGTCGCCCCGAACCCTCACGAATGTCGTAGGTGGGCCCACCCCAGCCTTCGCTCTTCTGAACGGTTGCAGAGCTCAGGTCGGGTGCCTCACCCCACCGCTTTCCGCCGCCGCCGACAGGTAGCATCCGCTGCCACCAAGAGATTTCACCCAAGTCGCCACTCGGCCAAACCATCAGGTGGCTGTCGTGGATGGTGTGGAGTCGCCACGCCTCAAAGCCGAGCGGCGCCTGCTCAGCGGCCGGGTCAATCGCCTGGGCAATCCCCGAAGGAAACCAATCCGCATCGGAGAATTGCTCTACGGACAATCTCGTACCCATGTCGCTCCCTCGTCCGTCCCAAGGGTTCGCGTCCTTTGCTTCTGCGGAGCCGGCCCATGCCCGAAGCATTCACAGGGGGTCGAGGTGCGAGAGGGTGCTGGGAGAGAGATGTCTGACCTGCCGCTCGCCGTCGATTTGGATGGCACCATCATCCTCACCGACATGTCTGCGGTTACCATCAAGAGGGTCTTGCTCAGGCGTCCATGGCTGATTCCGTGGGTCTTACTGAAGGAAATCACCGGGAAAAGGCCGCAATGGAAGTTCAAACTCGGCCAACAACTCAATTTCAAGCCATCCGAACTAACCTACCACGGGGAGTTCATGACCTGGCTAAGAGAGCAACACGCAAACGGTCGAACCCTCATTCTCTGCACCGCCTCCACACGCGCGGTAGCCGATAAAATCGCCGACCACCTCGGCCTCTTCGAAGATGTAATGGCGACCGACCTAGGAGCCAATCTGGCAGGGGGAAACAAGGCTGCGGCGCTGGTTGAGCGATTTGGAGAGAAGGGTTTCGGGTATGCTGGAAACTCGAAGTCAGACTTGGCTGTCTGGCCCCACGCCGGTGAGGTGATCGTGGTGAATGCCCCACCGTCCGTGAGGAGCAAGGTCGAGGCGACTGCCGACCTCATCTTCGACTGACTGCCCACTACTTCTTGCGGACACTGTTGCACGATTCGACGAACGACTCCATGTCGCACTCGGAAATCAATTCGCTGAGAACATCCATCGGAAGATGTTCCAACTTCGTGAAGCGAATGCACGACTTGCCCATGTTGGGCTTGCGACCCATCTTCTCGTAGGCGGCGCGCAACCTCTCCGACTTCGACGAATCTTGGTAGACTGGCATCATGTAGAGTGAGATGTGTCTCTTCTGGCTGGCCAATCCAGCAAACATCAGCGGCTCACCGTTGTATGTGTCAGGCTCGACCTCCAATGGAACCTCCCAGACAACCATGCCCCAGTTCATTCGCTCATGATATCCTTCAGGAATGCTTCCATTCACCATATCGCGAACCTCCGACAACATCCCCCTACGGTCATCGGGAAGTCCTGCCAGATACTCCTCGACCGACTCCGCATCACTGCTGACCATGAGGTCGGCTGAGTCTGAATCGCACTTCAGCCCATCGACCGGTCCGTGGGAGCCATCAAACGGCAGGGCGAAGTCGGAAACTTTGGCCAGCACCTGTGTGCAGCGGATGAGGGGATTGATTGGGACGCATCGGTCGAGCACTCGACAGCACCGCGAGATGGATGCTGAAGTGGCGCATCATACGCGGCCCGGCCCGATACCTCGCAAATTCTCGCTACGCCTACAGCATCATCTCCAGAACGGACCGAGTTAGGACTAACAGGCTACGAGACAGAATCAAGCGAAGCGAGATGCCGCAGCATGTCTCCATCATCATGGACGGAAATCGCCGCTTCGCCTGGTCGCAGGAGTTGGGACGGGAGGTAGGCCACCAGCATGGCAAGGAGAAGTTGAAGGAAGTGATGGATTGGGTCCTCGACCTAAAGATTCCCTATCTAACGGTCTATGCGCTCTCAACAGAGAATATGAGCGGCCGAAAAGATGACGAGTTGGACACCCTCTACGACCTCTACGTCACCGGGTTTCAGGAGATTTGTTCGGACCCTCAAATCCACGCCAGCGGAGTCAAGGTGCAAGCGGTCGGGCGGTTGGAGCTGCTTCCTAAAAGAGTGCAGAATGCCATCAAAGTCGCCGAGGAGAAGACCGGTGAGTACACCAACTTTCTGTTCACAGTCTGCCTCGCCTATGGCGGACGAGAGGAGATTGTCGACGCCGTGAGGGAACTCGCTGACGACCATGCGCAAGGAAAGATATCGCTCGACGCCATCGACACTGACGAAATCTCAAACCGCCTCTACACAGCCGACCTGCCCGACCCGGACCTCGTGATTCGGACTTCCGGAGAAGAGCGCATCTCCAACTTCCTGTTGTGGCAAATCGCCTACTCCGAACTGCACTTCACAGATGTGCACTGGCCGTCGTTCTCCCGAAACGACCTCTACGAGGCAATTGACTCCTACCAGAAACGCAAGCGGCGCTACGGATTGTGAGTCGTTGGGGGGCGGTAGTGTGAGCGTAGCCGAACAAGATGAAGGCGGCTATCGGAATCCGGCGCTGACGGTCGATGCGGTCGCCGTGCGAACTGGTGAGCGCGGCCTCGAGGTGCTGCTGATTAGACGAGGTGAAGAGCCTTGGAAGGGGTGCTGGGCGTTTCCCGGCGGATTTGTCGACTATGGCGAAAACCCCGAAACTGCAGTGGTTAGGGAGTTGGCCGAGGAGTGTGGAGTCGAAGGAAAAGTCACGGGAATCATCTCGGTACGAGGTGAGCCGGGGCGTGACCCGCGCGGTCACATTGTGACCATCTTCTATGCCGTCGAGGTGGCACCCGAATCTGTTCCAGTGGCCGGAGATGACGCTGCCCATGCAGAATGGGTTACGCTGAGTGAAGTCGACCTTGAAGAGATGGGGG
>CAZPJQ010000007.1:0-24057 GCA_964586945.1 uncultured Candidatus Poseidoniales archaeon | reverse complement strand
TTGATGTACTTCCACAGAATTTCAACAATAAGATGGTGGAGGCATTTGAACAAAGGCAAATTAGGGGATTCGCATATATCCTAAACAATGAACCCACGCAAGGGTCACAAAGGTCACATGCTCCAGGTTTTTCTCAGTATACATTGACGAATCTCAAGATTATTCCATGATCTTCAGAGATAACATCCAATGTACCAACTAATCGATTCGGATAGTTCGCAAGGGGTTATCCGATAACCCATCCAATTCTCAAAATCAGTTGGAAGGGCTTGCAGTGGGCCAGTCGGAACGCTACCCATCCAACTGCTAATCCTTGTGTGTCTGAACCACCCTCAAACAACGAATGGAATTTGTTTCGTTTTCAATCCGTATTGGAACTGACTGGGGGGTGATTCAATGCGTATCATCGATGGGAATCCAATTGACCTCCTCGGCGTAGCCGAGGCTGCGAAGCCATAAGAACAGGAAGAATCAGTAGGGGTTTGTGCGCCGGAGTCACCAGCATCGTCAGGATGCAGTCTCGGAGATTCTCGGAGTCACCATGTTGTTGGCGATGGTCGTGACCGTCATCGGCGGCGTCTTCGTCCTCCTGGGGCCCTTCCTCAACGACATCAGCGACAATCGGGAATGGTCTGCCGGCTCGGTCGCCGCGACCCAATTGAATGACCGCATACTCATCGCAGCACAATCTCCCGAAGGGGGCGGGTTGGTACATCAGAACGCTCAGATATCCCGTTCCATCGATTCCCTTCGGGACGCTGAAACTTGGAAGATTCAGGCAGACCTTGAGGGGAGCGACCGGACAGTGGTGGTTTTGGATGGCGACCTGATCAATGTGACCAGCGCCAATCGAACTGCGTTGACCGTGACCGCAACCGCAGACGGAATCAGCGAATCGTGGACGCTCACCAACGGCACAGGCAACCACACCATCTCAAACCTCAGCGGTACGATTATCATCGATGTCCAAGACATACACGGGGTACTTTCTCACCGATTTGTGCAAATTTCAATCGATGGGCTGCGCCTCAATAATCCACTGACAAGCGGTACTTTCATAGTCGATTTGGTGAATGGGGCAAGAGTCGAAAAGTTACCCAGTGATGCAATCGAAGTCAGACAGTTTCCTCGCCTTGAGCACGACCTGCTGCTCGATGGTACGCCCCGTGTCAGCCTCGTTCTTCTCGACATCGACATATCGGCAAGCGCACAACGCCACATGACAAACATTCACCTCGACTCGAAAGGTGTGACGGAACTTTTTGACGGCAGCGCGAGGAATCTCGTCATGGTAGTCGATGTCGCCGGCGACCCTTCCATCCTGCCACAGTACATCCACCACTTCACTGGTGACCACGCCCTCTACCTCGCCTCCGGTCATGTCGAGGACTACCGCGGCTTCGGTCCACACGCCAGACTCTCTGGAGTCGATGGTATCACCATAATGCCATCAGATGTCCCATTGAACCTCCATGTCTCACTGCAAACGGTGGAGGTCTCCTAATGCGCCGCCGGAAGGACGATGATGCGGTTTCGGCGGCCATCGCAACGGTTCTCCTGTTCGCTGGAGTTCTCTCCATCATCTCGGGCATGATGGTCACGATTACCCCCGTAATCAACGAGAAGCACGGTTCGATTGAGCGACAGGCTATGGCTGGGCAAATGACCGACTTGGCACTTGAAACGGTCAAATTGTCAGAATCGGGGCTGCCCGGTGACTCTGCCTCCATGCCACTTCGGCCACACACCGGTGAGTTGGGCTGGGATTACAGCCACGGTGGAACCTGGTATTCGGTCGCCTACACCGAAGAGGGAAGTCTACGGCTCGACGACTTGCTCGATGTGGACGATGATGTTCGGATACGATATCCATCGGGCGAGGTTTCTGCAGTCTGCTACTCTGATTTGCGTGCTAGTGGAAAGGCGTTGTGGAATTACAGATTACCAGCGACTCATGGAACGGTGCAAATAACTCCGCAGACCTCCTTGCAGTTGCCTCTCGACATGACGGAGGTCAGCTTCTCATCTAGTGGTGGCTCGGCTCAAATCGGCTTGGCTCATGGTGAGTCGGGTAGCTTCACCGTAACTGACGACAGTTGGATTCGCTCGGATGGCCCACTACGCGTCATGTTCCAGCGGGGCGTGGGGGGTGCCACTCTGGTGGAACCCGACTTGGCGAACCCTCAGGATGACACCGGTCGGTCGTGGACCGTACCTCTCCCAGCGGGCGTGGTCTCCGCTCATTTCGTGAGCGATTCACTCTCATCTGTCGAATGGAGTTTAGGCGCGGTGAGCGGCAGCGGCCAAACTACCGGACTTCCGGCAGAATGGAGCAACTCATGGAACGCCAACGCCGGAGATGTCCTCTCCATCGAATCGGGTCAGCCCGGCCGGCTTCTGCTCGTCTGGGGCAACTCGAACATAGGAGCCACGATGTGGCCTGATGCAGGAGGTTCCTTCGCCGGAACCGACTTCCTCCTACCTGGGGCAGATGGCAGTGTTCTGATCGAAAACACCCAGTCATCACCGGTATCAGTCCAGATTTCCGGACTCTATCAGTCCGTGCCGGGAGATGGTCTCCTGCGAGTAGATTGGCAGGATGGTGCAGGTACCATCACCTCTTCGGGCCCCATCCAGATTCACTGGTTGGCCGACAGCAGCGCAAGCGGTGCTGATAGAGTCGGCTCACTCGAGATGATTGCCGCCTTGGACACCGGCCACTCAAGTGGTACCTCACATTCGTTCCAAACTCCGGAGAGCAGTGGCGACGTCCTATTCATCCTGCAACCGGCGACACCATCCACTTCGCTGACACTATTCACCTCGCTTACAGGTAATGTGAGCCCACAGGTCACCCTCAATGACAGCACATTCTCACAAGTGGTGCTGCTGACCCCCGACGCCAGCGGTCTGTCACGCACGGCCGTGAACAAAACTGACGGTCTCGTAGATGGACCATACCGGCTAATCGCATCAGCAGGAGATGACGGTTGGCTTGAAGTTCGTCAAGATGGGGAAGAGCGCTGTATCGCGGTAGGAAATCGAGCCTCTGGCTGGATGGAAATGCTGCTCCCGTGGGCAAATTTGGGATTGTCTGGTAACAGCGCTGTAAGCAATGCCTGGCGCACAGGAGAGCATCCACTCGGGGTCGGAGTCAGTTTGTTCGGACCAGTTGGAAATGACCCACACAGTACCCTTGCATCGGCGTGGGGTGCTCACCTGCCTCGACTGAATTACCGATTTGAGAGTTCGGTGAGCGGAATGGAAATCGGTTTCCGCGGTGGCTTCGTAGGGACAAACCACCCCGAGTTCCATGCCGAAGTACTTGTCCAACCGCCCTCTCGGGAAGGCCCCGGCCCGAGGTTGGCAGTGACCATTCCTCTGACGATTCCCACAACGACCTCCTCCTTTGGGGCCGGTGACGTCGAACTGACGGTCTCACTCGACCAACGAGAACAACTCGCCAGCGTGCTCGCCTATGAGATCAGGCGAGGCTGGGATGGACCATACGGTTCGGCGATTGCGGCAGACGCTTCGACTGAACTCTCCTTCTCAATAGATTGGCTCACCTTCCCCGGAGACATCGAGAGGCTGGACGACTATGTCGGATGGGTTCAGTTGACTCACTCAAGTTCTGAGGCGATATACCACGCGGCCGGTGAGCCGATTCTATTCAACTTGCAACTGGCACAGTTGAGCATGCACACGGAGATTATCTCATGACGGCTCGTCGAACCCTACAGAAAGATGAGGTTGCGGCGGCGACCGAACTCGGATATGTCTTCACATTCCTGCTCGGTTTGAGTTTCCTCTCAATCTTCAGCATCTGGGCCTTCGACTTGCAGGATTCTCGCCGGGACACCTGGACTGAACAGGCGATGATCGACAATCTCGATGCGGTTGCGGCCGCGGTAGAGCGTGCTGATGAAGCGAGCCGTTTGGATGGCAATGTAACCTACGCCGAACCGGTCACTCTGTTACTCTCTACGGCTGAGAATCTCGGCCTCAGAATGGTGTTGGATGATGATGGACTTCTCATGCAGGACAAAGGAGCGACGGTGACTGCTACACGCTCAATCAGTGGAGCTGGTTCGACCACCCACTCGGGAGAAGTCGAAATGGCCGGAGTCGACATCGTCTGGGTACTCCTTGAAGGAAATCAAGTAACCCTGAGCACTGCCCAACCAGGCGTCTGAGTTCAGATACTAGTTAGCCCATCAGTGCCCGATGGACCTTCGCTTGAACATCACGCATCCTGTCTTGCGCACCAAGTTCCCTGAACACGGTCAACGAGCGCTGCAGGTATTCCATCCGGCGGCTCTTATCTGGAGCAGCCTCGCCTAATCGAGAGAGCAGTTCGCCAATCAGCATGCGGTAGTCATTGGCTTCGGCGAGTGTAAGTGCGTCTCGGTATTGTTCCAACGCCTCCTCTCTGCGCCCCGCATCGACAAGAACTTCGCCTAGTAATAGGGTAATCTCCACCGCCGCGTGCTGGTCCCTCTCCTCCGCCAACCTCTCAAGCGCTTCCGAATAGTGGTGCAAGGCCAACTCCGGGTCGTCTGTCTTGGCGTAGAACCGTCCCAACACCGCGCGGGCGCGGGCGTGTTGAGCCATATCATCAGCAGCGAGGGTCTCATCGTGAGCCTTGAAGGCGTGTTCCCGGGCGCGCTCCATCTCCCCCATGTCCAGAAGCGCTGCTGCCAATATGATGCGGGATTCGACAAGGGTGTAGTCGTCTTCTGAATCCAATAGTGCCTCGACATTCTCGTAGACTTCGAGTGATTTCTTGGTATCCTTCTGTCGCCTGAAAATGACGCCCATGTTGTTGTAGGTTCGTGCAGCACCTTGTGAGTCACCCAACTTGATGAACGACTCAAGTGCCTCTCGGTGCATCTCCAAACCGCCTTCCAAATCGCCTTGTGTGACGCTGATGTCGGCTTGGCTGGAGAGAATTCTTGCGCGGGGGAGTTCATCGTCTCCTGACTTGGCAAAAATGTCCAAAGCGGACTTGTATACCTCTTGCGCCTCATCCCAGCGTCCCTGAAGTGAGAAGATGTTCGCCTTCAACTCCAAAGCGACCGCCCACGCCAGCTCTGAGACCTGTTCTTCCTGCAACGCCTCGAGAATGCCTAGCAACTCAATGTGGCCAGTCTGCACCAACTCCGCCCCGGTCGACTCTATCTCTCTGCCCAACTCTTCGGCATCGCCGCTGTTGGACAGATGGAAGAGGAACTCAATCTGCTCCTCGGGTTGCGAACGGCGGGCTCGATACCAATCGACTGCCTTGCCGTGCAACTCGTCGCGGGTAGTCGCATCGAGTGAACGAGAGAGGAATTCCCGAATCAAGTCGTGGACATCGTACATCTCCGAATCTGCCTGTCGGGCAAGGCCCTTTTCGACCAGGTCGTCGAGCAGGTCCGTCTCTAGGTCCTGCCCGATGAGCGCCTCCAACGGCATCGGCTCACGGAAGATGGCAAGGGC
Organism: uncultured Candidatus Poseidoniales archaeon; assembly: GCA_964586945.1. Taxonomy (GTDB): domain Archaea; phylum Thermoplasmatota; class Poseidoniia; order Poseidoniales; family Thalassarchaeaceae; genus MGIIb-Q1. The sequence continues at coordinate 18,576 of CAZPJQ010000007.1, read as the reverse complement.
ACCGAGCAGACGCTTCTCAGCACCGGACAACTTTGAGAATATCTCCTGCTCGACATACATTTCCAGCGTCTCGTGAAATGTCGAGCCGATGGAGCCGCGGTTGATCAGAGTCAAGACCAGCGGATGGCCTCTTGAAAGGCCGTAAATGTGGTGGAATGTGGCGTCGTCCACCGGTTCTAGTGAAGGTAGGAAATTTCGGCAGGCTTCTCGTGAGAGCCCGTCGAGTGGCACCACGAGGGTGGTGATGTTTCCCTCAGCGTCTCGTAGTGGTACGACCGCCTGAAACGAGCGTGAGAAGAGCACCAAGCCGGTCTCCTCGAGGTCGTCCATCCTCTGGGTCAGTCCCCGCACGATGGAGTAGAGGACATCGTCCGCCACCTTGTGCAGGTCGTCCACGATGATGAGAGCTGGCACGGTCGCCAGCGAATTCACGATCAAGTCCACTGACATCGAAGCTGAGGGGATGGGTGTTGCAGTGAGATAGTCGGTCAAACTGTCATCTCCAATCGCTGAGAGCCACTCCCCACAGGACTCTAGGAATGCACGGGAGCCTTCCCAGTCCTGAACACGGTGGTAGAGGAGGTTTCTCTTGTGAGTGAACATTTCAATCATCTTGCCAGCCAGCGCAGTCTTACCGATGCCGGCGATTCCGGGACCCAATATCGTGGTCGAACGGGCATCTATGAGGTCCATCATCGTCTTCAATTCGTTTTCGCGTCCGAAGAACGAACGGACCCGCGGTAAGTCCTCAAGTGAGGTGACAAGTTGCTTCTCAACATGTTTCGCGAGGTCTCTCTCGATGAGGTCCGGTGTCAGGGCACGCAGATCCACAACGCCGTTCTCATCGAGATAACGAAGGATGTCAACGGCCCGTATCGTGAAAGGAGCGATCTCAACAGCGGCCGCGAGGGTAGTTGAATCTGCAGCGCCATCTTGGTCGATGAGTCGAATCGGATGGGCTGAAAGCCGCTCCCAAGTCTCCTCTGCCAACTTCATGCCCGGGTCGGTCAAAAAGTAGGCCTTTCGCTTGCGTGTCACGCCGGTGACATGGGCTTGCCTCTCGACTAGCAATCCTTGGTCCTTCAAACCCGCAATGGCGCGGGGGACATTGCTGCGGGCGATGGCGACCGCGTTGGCAATCCCCATCTGAGATAGCGAAAAGGGGACTTCCACCTTCTCGGAGTAGTCGGCAAAATCTCGCAGGTGCAACAGAATCCTTTCCTGCACGCCAGGTCTTGCAACAGTCACTCCGACATCCCCTCAACACTAGTCTCGATACCGCTCCCCCTTGAATGTCGGGGTCGACCTTAGCGCTCCGGAGGCTGCGTGGTCGGGTCTGGGACCCACTCGTTGTTTTCAGCATCCCACTTCCAACCGGGGTAGGCTGCCTGAGGTACTGCGGCTGGTGCCGCAGCAGCATCAGGAGTCGCCGCAGTGGCCGCATCAACTGTCTCCTGTTGTTCCTGACGGCCCCAAGCATATGGGTCCTCTTCGACCTCTGGTGCATCATCCATCAACATGTCCTCATCTTCATCCTCAAACTCTACGAAGAAGAAGAAGAAAACGCCGCCGAGAACCGCTATCGCGACGAGTGACAGAACTGCCCACATAATCCAACCAAGGGTGCTTGTCTCATCTGGTGGGCCAACCTGAACCGAAAAAGACTGGTCGACATTATCCTGGTCATACTGGAATCTCACGCCGTTGACACCGTCCTCAAACTTGCTCTCGGGAATGGAGAGAGTCCATTTCCCGTCGGCGCCGACTATGGTGTTGTTAAGACGAAGCCCTGTGGTGGTGGAGCGCGCTACCACCTCTATCCCCGGCCTACCTGTGCCAGAGAAGGTGGCAACGTCCTCATCACTCAAGTAATCGAGTCCGTCAACCCGCGCCGCGCTGAACGATACTGCCCTAACGATGAAGTCAACCGTAAGTGAGTAGGCGCGGCTTGAGCCGTCCTTGGCGACGAACTGCATCCCTTCACATGACCAGAGACCCATGTCATTGGTGTGGAATGACATACCGACCGGGTCGTAAGTCGCCACTCCCGCTGAATTGATTGTGATGATGTCAGCACACAGTGTGTCCTGTTGTAGGTCCTCGTTGGCAATGATGTCGGGGTTATCGTAGACCTCGTATGCTAGTGGATCGCCATCAACATCACTGAAGAAGGGAGGTAGAATTAGTGAAGCCCCGTCACCGCATCTGTCGAGCGATTGGCTAGTCTCCTCGCAGAAGATGATGATCTCACGTGTCCAGCCAGTATCGTTGAACAGCGGTGCGTTGTTGTCAGCATCTGGTGGATTGTTGATGATGACCTCAACCTCAGCCCACTGACTGTAATCGTGACCGTCGAACGAGCGAGCGCGCACGAGATAGTGGAAGTCGTGTATCAGGTTGCTCGTATCCCAAGTGGTTGCCCAAGCGCCGTTCTCAGCGATATCTGTGATGTACGGCGGCGCATTAGGGAGTTCACGCAATGCATCTTGTGGGTCGAGGATCTTGATTTCAACTCGACTGACATCGCCGTCAGTATCTCTCGCTACGCCCATGATGAGGGTGTCATCAGAGACCGTGATGGTCTGCATGTGGTAAGGCTCGAGCAGAGATATGACGGGTGGTGCGTTCGTGTTGTCGATATCCAAAGCAAGTTCGACAGGAGTGCACTCTCCGACAACACCGCGACAGAACGAGGAGTCAGAGGCCCATATCTTGAATGTCCAGATATCCCGAGTCCGTGGCATCCCGGAAAATTGCCAGTCCCAGGACCATGTCGGTGCACCAGAAGTGCTAGCTATTGTGTGGAAGTTGGGTCCGTCTATCTCAAAGTGGATTTGATCGATGTCGCTCCCATAGACGCCGTTGTACGGGTCGGTGGCCCTGCCTGAGAATGTGACAACCCCCGTGCTGTGAGAAGTGCCTTCTCCAGGTGCATCGACGTATAGAATTGGGGCTTGTGTGTTCAGCCTGATGGTACGGGTCAGAATCGGGCTGTAGGCCACCCCGTCATAGGCGCGTACCTCGAATGTGTAGTCACCCTCGGGTTGGTCCGACATATCATGCTCAAAGAACCATGTGCGGAAGGGACGGTTGTTGTAGGTGACATCCCCATTTGCATTGCTGCTGTCGGTTCCATATCTAACGTCGAGCCAAGAACTGGAAGAAGGTGTCTTGATTTCAACCCGCTCAACCACTCCCTTCTGCTCCCAACGTGCCTGTTCATCGTCGTTGAAGATGCCTGTGCCGATGTTGCCATCCCATGCGCTGCCGCTGAAATTCACCATCCGCTTGAATGTGTGACCATCCTGTTGTGTGAGTGTTACAGTTGGTGCATCGTTCGTCAAGGTGATGACATCATCGTATGTGCCAGTCAAATTGAAAGACGACTTGGCATAACCCTTGCCAAATCGGTAGCCGGTCACGAAATACTTCGACAACTCGCGCGTGCCAGCCCCCTGTTGGCAATCGGGGTCATTTGCGTCATACAGCAAATCACCATCATTGTCGACCCCGTCATTACACGAATTCTCGCCCGGGTCGCCAGCAAATCCATTCGGATTTGGCCCATTGCCGGTGAAGTCAAGATGGAAATCTATCGATAGTGAAATCCACGGAGTGAATCCATACGGGTCTGTCCGTAGGTCGTAGATGTCATTGCCATGTGCATCCTCAAGAAGCACCTGGGCATCTCCAACTCGGACCCCTAAGACAGTGGTTCGGAAGCGAACCAGAGCGGCCTCTCTGACCTGCACGGCCCACTTGATGGGGGAGGACCCAATCTTCACTTTGGAGAGATCGAGGTTTGTCAGGTTGGCGTAGGTAAATACCGTCGAATTGTTCGTCATCGTAAGAGAGAGTGGGAAATCCTTCGGTGGAATGACTGACGAGGGAGATACGAGTATCTGGTTTGCCCAATTGTTGGCTGGATATGCCTGAGCATCGGGCCATTCGAGAAGAATCGGGTAGCTTGCGTTTGAGCCGGGTGGAGGGTTCGGGATGGTCTCCGATTGCACTGTGACCGAACTCTTGGTGATGTTGTATGTGTGCGAGACGCCGTTCCAAGTGTTCCCTGAGAAGAACGCAAGTGTACCATACTCTGTCCCAAATCCATCATCGTGATGGATTATTCTTGCCCCTTCCTCTCCAACATTGAAGATGTTGTCTTGAACATCGATGATGGCGCCGATGGCACGGATACCATCACCCGCCACGCCGATGATGTTGTTTCGCTTGACCGTGGCACTACTTCGGAAGAAGTGGAAGGCGGGGCAGTTGAATCCCTGGGAATCCCAAATGGTGCTGCTGTCGCAGGAACCACTGACATTGTTGATCGTGTTGTCAACGAATGTTCCTCGAGCTGGAGACGGCCCCGTCACCTGCCATCCTTGGTCACCGAAGTGGTATTCTCCGAGAATCACCGGTTCACGGTTGATGTTCTGGAAGGTGTTGTTGTCTGCGTGGATGTCGACATACCCAACACCCCAAATCCCGTTGTATCCTCCGATTGGTCCGATGATGTTGTTGCTGATGGTCACTTCAGCGAGGTCTGGCAACGATGAAACGACCTGAATACCCGAACCTTCCTCTGCGCCGGACAAGACATTGTTAGCAATTAGGGTGTAGGCTCCGTCGTAGGCGGTTAAAGGTGAGTTGTCCCCCGTTGTGATGCTATTGCCAATCACCTCAAGTTGGTAGTCGTTAGCGAGGACACTTCTTCGTCCGTTGATGTCGATTCCAGTGCAATCTGTCTGAATGGTGTTGAAGGAAACCTCTCCCCCAGCATTCGTGTACCGGTAGCCATAGTCAGAACTCGTCACGACACCGTGGTCAATGTCGACAAAAGACTTCTGCGCCCAAAGGACGTGGCGGCCGTTGTCATTCTGTGAGCATCCATTCGAGGTGCCGCTGAAAACTGGACTCATCAGAGTGACTGGATTGGTGGGGCTTCCAGCCCCATAGGCCTGCACTGCGTTGCCGAGTAGAGTCGGTTCGCGCTCCTCGACGCCGACACTGAATGTACCTCCGTTGAAGGTTGGTGAAGCTAGGTCTAGCAACAAGACGCTGGAGGTGTTGATGTCCTGTGTTCCGAATTCGGTGATTGTCGGACTCGCTCCATCGAGAACTAGCGCGCCAAAGCGAATCTGACTGACATCAGCCACATAGCGAGGCAAACCATACGCATTCTGCATGGTGACATGGTTCAACTTCGTCTGAGCGATGTCAATGGTGTCTCGAACGAGGATTCCTTCGTAGCAGGATGCATCGGGGTTCCACAGAGGTTGCCCGTTCGCCGGGTTGATCAACTTGTAGCATCGACCTGTTTGAGAGTCGTTAGCCGGTTGAGTCCAAGAGAATGTGATGCGGCTTGCGTTACTGCCCATCCCCATGGCTCCACAAGAGGAGTCGCCTGCGCACATGTTGCCTTTCACATGGATGTAACTTCCATTCGGAATTGTGATGGTTGTACCGGGTTGGATGATCAATTTCGCACCGGGCGCAATCTCAACATCCCCGGTGAGGGAGTGTGATCCCTGCCAAGTCTCGGTTCCTGTGATCACCCCCGAAGTGGTATGATTGGTAGCCACTACTGAGGGGGTCATGCTCACCAATGCGGTCATCGTACTCATCACAAACAGGGTGACGAGCAACAGGCTGTGTGTTCTCTGAGTCTGTTCCATCTTCTACAACTCCTCTCTTGACCCTGCGAAAATACCCCTCCGATATAACAAAAGCGCATACCGCAATTGAAATAATATCAAAACCTATATTTCAGTATCAATATATTTTCCCGTATTTTCCTATCATTGTGTCATGGCCGAATAAAAATATCAAATCTTCGTATCGATTAATCATAATAATATCATGCTGCTAGGCGTATTCCAACCTCATCCGACCACGCCTTGGCGTTCAGATGGCCGTATCCATAGCGAAGATGATGGGGGCCCGCTTGTTGGAAGGTGCTCGCCTCGCAAGAGTCAGCGAGTGCCTGTTTTACGAGTTCGATTGGAGTCCTGTCACCCTCTTGAATCGGCTCAAGGTTTGGGTTGCCATCGTATCTTTCGAGAATCAGAGCGAGTGAACCTGTCACGAATACCGTGGCATCACTGGTCCCATCGCTTCGAGACCAAGTGGCGCCAACCTCTGCGGATACAAATGTTGAGTGGATCTGCACTCCTGGAGCCACCACCTCTGGTTTTTGGTCGGGCCAATATCGAGGTGTTCCGTCCGTGTTGGTGGCGGAACCGGCACTGCTGTCGGACCAAAGACTCCCGTTACGCTGGGTTGCACCCACGGAAATCACACCCTTCACATTCGCAGGAACGGTGACATCGGGGTAGTCTTGACCAGCGCCGCCATGATTACCAGCAGCTGCCACAACGAAGACGCCGTTGTCAAGAGCGCTGTTGACGGCCAACTCGGTTCGACTTCCGAAGGTCGAAATCAGGTCGGGTTTGCCGCCGAGACTCAAACTGATGATGTCAGCACCCATCTCCAACCAGCACCATTCAATGGCATCGGCGACAGTAGCCTCAGAGCCAGAACTGCCCTGAGAGTCAAGAGCTGCTGCGACAATCAGTTGAATGCCTGGAGAGGCGCCACGAAAGCTTCCATTGGCTGCTAATATTCCAACCATCATGGTCCCATGTGACTGCTCGTCATCGTTGTCATGCGGATTGCCTGTTGTACCATCTATGAAATCCTTGAAGCCAACGAGATTCACACCTAACAAATCGGGATGGCTGACATCAACGCCGGTGTCGACGATGCAGACACGGACTCCCGAGCCGTCGAACCCAGCCTCGTTTAACTCCCTGATGTGAGTGCTCTCATAGGCCCATTCCGAATTGGGGATAAAATCCTCGATGTAGGTGACAAGAGTGCTGTAGGTCACCAATAGCCCAACGATGACCACCAACAGAATCCACAAACCCCACGGGAGGTCCAATGGTGTCTTGATTGGCTTAGCTGCCTCAGCCTCCTTCCAGCCACCCGGATCCAAGTCTGCTGAGAGCCCGTACACCTCAGCAGGATAACCCGGTGCATCGGGGTCGATTGTACTCAGCATTCGCGGGTCTTCGGGTTCCGGCAAGAACTCAACGCCCTCCAAACCCGGAATCAAGAGGCTCCCCGTCCGACCTCTGGTCGGACGCGGGTTCATGATTGCTCGTTCTTCAAGTGTCGATGGAATACTCCTGTCTTTCGTCGATGTTTCGACTTAATGTCGCCTGCGTTTCTTCTTCGCGTCGGTCGGACCAAGAGAGACTCCTGTCTGCCCAAAGGCTGACGACGCTCTCGCCGATGTCCCGTTGCTGATGAGGCTAAGCCTCTACATTCCTGAGTCAACTCAAAACGGAATCTTGCTGGTAAGAGCATCGCGGATCTTCCGGTAGGAGAAGAAGATGGCGACAAAGCCTGCTATCAGCAGCAATGGCACCCATACATTGACTGAATCTGGTGAAGGTGTCGAGACCTTGATGTCTTTTGTCATCTCAGTTTGAGAATCACTGTCGAGGTCGAGCCCCATGTCGCTGAATATCGTGAAGGTGAAGGTTTTCTTGCCTATTGAATCTGGACCACCTGGGAGTTCGAGGTAGACGATGTATTCAACCGTCCCCCCAGCTGGGATTGTCTGTGGTTCAGATGACGCAGAGATATTGAATTCCGCCACCGAAACACTCACCCGAATGTTCGTCGCGTCGACTAGGCCATCGTTCCTAACTCGGACGAGGAAGGTGTTCCTGCTGTCCGCTTCGGCATCTGAATTGTCCAGTGTACCCGTGTCATCCTTAACGAAGGAGAGGAGTGGTCGGGCCGCCTGAACTACGACTGACACCTGCTCATGCTCTGTGCCATCCTCACTGGTGATGTTCACGAAGAGGGTGAATGGCTCATCCCCCGCATCTGCCGGAGCAAACACGGTGAAGGAGTAGGTTCGGTTCTCGCCAGCAGTCCACGGTGATTCACTCGGACCTGTAGCACTCCAATTTCCAGGTAGTTGAGTTCGGTCTATCTCAAAGGAAAGCATGTCCTGGCCATTGCCCTCATTGACTATTTGGAATTCAACTCGTTCCTCCTCTCCTGGGAATACACCAATGGTTTCACTCGGAGCAACTGTCACATTCACCGCGTAGGTCTGCGGAATGTGGATGGTTAGCGCATGTTCTGAGAAGACGCCTGAGCCGTGAGTCAATCGCACCTTGATGATGTGGCCACCCTCGATTGAAAGGGCGGATTCGATTGTTCCCGGTACGACGCGGACGAGAAGCTCACTCTGAAGTCCGCCGTCGAGGCCCATCGTAAACTGATGGCTGCCAATCCACTGTTCAGTCCCATTGACTGTACCGTTATAGAATTCAATTGTCCATTCTGCTGCATCCTCTGCAGCAAATACAACTTCGCTCGTGAACTCGTCGTAGGCTTCATTGCCGGTGTAATTCATATTGATTGTGTACTCTATCGTCTTGTAGTGAGTGCTGTTCAGTTGAACCGCATCAACCTCGTTATACGATTCGTCGGTCTGAGTTGAGTTGTCTGCTGACATGACCTCAAAGGAGATGCTGTGTTCAATTCGGCGATTGAAGCGCAGTGTTGCGTCTGGCGCCTCCTGCTGACTGGCGATTGTGGCTGTCAGGCCTGAGCTGTAATCCATTGTCATGCCACGCTCAGTCGTCTGGAAATCACTCTCGAGATACAACTCACCCGCTGGCAATAGGAACTCGACCATTCCGTTCTGGTCAACCGTCACATTGTACTTCATTCCGTAACCGGCATCTACCGTAATCTCTGGTATAGACAACATCTCAGCTCCAGAGACATCTACCTCGGAAAGGTCGTGGGTAACTCCCTCAAAGTCCACCCATGATGTGGTCAAGGAGAGAGTCCCGCCTTGAGACACTGTCAAGTTGGCCTCTGCACCGTCGTGGACACCTGCATCGACAAGTGTGATTCCGACAAGCCCGTCTTCGACGGATTGAGCGACAAGAACCCACTTGCCGGGTTCGACAAATGCATTCCATTCACCAGCCCAACTTCCGTTTTCCAGAACCTTGCTGGGTGTGCGAGATTCTCTCTCGATGCCAGCGAATGGAATGAGTGTCAAGGTGATGTCGCCACTTATGTCATCCCATACCTCCATCTGGATATAATCCACCAATCCACTGATTGTGACATTCCCAGCAGACATCTCGAGGTCAGTTGAACTTGCTATACCGGTCACATTGATGATTTCGGTCACCGGCGAGAAGCCTAGTTTCGAGGCTGATACCGTGTAATTCGCATCTGTAGGTACAAAGACCTGCCAAGTTCCTGAGGCGTCGCTGGTCAAGTTGAGTTGTGCCTCAAGCGAATCACCTGTAACCGTAATGTTTGCATCCTCGATACCTTCATTGTAGTTGTAGGCATCATCTGCATTAAGATCCCAGAAGAGATTACCTCCGAGGGTGACCCAGTGCTCTACTGTGAAGTTCTGATGTTCGAGGGGCTCACCTCTCTCAAGAGTCGGAAGGTCTTGCCCTTCGAGTATCCAACGGTGTTGAATCTCCGTCTTGTTCAGGGAGATGGTCCAATCACCAGGCCAAAGGTACGCCGTGACATTCCCACCGTCGTCGGTGAGCGGGAGGGTGACCTCACCTAAGCCATCTCGACTCGTAGCCGTCAGCGCAAAGCCTGTCAGGGCGTTTCCTGAGTCTGACTCTGTAAGATGTATCGATATCTCTGCAGACTCAAGTGAATTCCAAACCAAACCTGTCCGCGTTGAATTCGCACTAATGTTCAGCAATCCGCGGTACTCCTCGGAAGTCTCACCAGTCACATAGCGGTCAACCGTGACGAGCCAATCACCCTCTGGCAGGTAATCGAGTATTGTCCCGTTCTCGTCAGTATACATCGTGAAGGAAATATCTCCATCCACCTGTTTGAAATTTACTATACGGGCGTTCTGTCCACCTCCACTGAAGTTCTCAAGTGTCGTCTCAAACTTCCACTTCGGAATGAATGGGACTTCGACAACCTCAGTCACATTGTCGAGGCCGAGTTCTAGGACCAACTCAGAGGAAGCTATCTCTGTCTGGTAATCGGTACCATTCTCTGGATCCTGCAGGTCGACTACCAACGAGTAGACACCTGGTTCAACAGAAACCACGACCTTTCCATTCGAAAATTGGTCAATGGTGACATTGAGACGTGAACCCACGCCGCCACCTGAAATTGGCACCAAAGCGAAGTCGACTTCTATCATGGTGCCGTTAGATAGGTTGGCATCACCGTTATGGTCGATGAAAGTTGAAATCTCCAAAGTGATGTTGTTTGGCTGACCTATCATCTCGATTCCGGATAGCAAATTCAGATTCGATTCCGTGACATCAATGTCCAGTGGTACGATGTTGAGTCTCTCGTCATCAACACTAAGAGTCCAATTACCATACTGCGCCTTGGTCACGAATCGCCCACTCTCAATATCGACATCAAAGAACCAATGCACCTGTCTCTCCTCATGGAAGCCGTGCACCTTAATGGGGCTGAATCCGGGGATGTGAGGTGAATATTCCGTCAAATTGGAAAAGATGTAGACAACCCCTTCGACAGTGAGACCCTCCTCCAAGGTGAGCGTCAATGGCGCCATCCCCTCAGTTACATTGAAGCGGGTGCCGTTGGAAAGTTGGCTGGCAATCGATCTAACGGTCATATTCACATAAGCAAACTCGGGCAGAAGAATGGTGAAGTTGCCTGCATTATCTCCCGTACCTGTTTGGACACTGGTCACGATGGCCCCCCATTGGAAATTCACCTCAATGTTGGGTACCCCCTCAATCGGGCTCTCCTCCTTGTTGGTGTGAACCAAAATCTGGCCACTAACATTCACACTGCGCCTCAAAATCCACTCAATGTCGATGAGGTCCTCGTTGATTTCAAACTCCTCCCACAGCATCAATTCGCTGCCGGCTGAGGCGTTGGCAATCCATTCGCCCTCAGGCAGTTCCACCCGGTAGGTGGAAGACTCATTGTCGAATACCGCTTGAATCAACTCATCATCAGCAAGCATCTCGCCTGAGAACCACACATCGACATCGGTCACTGGCTCCATTGTGCCGTTGCCGATGTCTTTTCGCATTGTGAACTCAATATCGAAGTGCATCGGAATCGGTGAGTTCTCATCAATCAGAGTGAACTCCTGCGAGTCTGCTTGAGGCCGAATTGATGCGCGGCCATCACAAACTACGGGTTGGGCCGGTGTGTACCAAGGGACACACTCGTAGAAGCCATCCCCGTCAGCATCCATTCGCAACTTGTAACTGCCATCGGGCAGTGGCCCGAATCCGAACGAACCGGTCTCGTTCGTAGTCACGAAGCAAGGTGCCAGCCCGACATCATCGCAGAGTTCGGTAGGCAGTTCACCGGGTCTTGCATCATCGAGAAGCTCGAGACTCAAGTTCGCACCAGGTTCCGAATCAATCCACATGAGAGTCCCTTCAATCCATGAACCGGCAAGACGCAAATCGACATCACTGGTCGGCTCTGTACCGACTTCCAGTGGTGTCGACAAACGGGTTTGATTGCCGTTCGGAAGAACGACCATCACACGGTAGGTGCCCGGCAACGCGTCCACAAGATGGAAACTACCCGGTTCAACCATATCCCCGGTGAAGAAACCAGCGCCACTGAACAGGCCGGTGCCGTTGATGGTTCCATAGGTCTCGAGTGAATCGTCTTCAGCATCTACAACGAAGATGCCGTTGCCCACCATAGTCTCCCTGTAGAGTTGGGTTGTGTAGTAGACTGACTGATTCGCAGTCACCCTTCCAGTCCCCTCAAATGCACCAGTAAAGACATACTCTGGCGGTGAACTAGCGTTTACTGAGCAAACAGTCGCACCTGCGGGTACAGTTGTGTTGTCACAAGGCACTACCGAGGTGTTCCCGGTAATCGTACCAATGAATGAGCCGCGGCCCTGGAACTTCCCCTCTCCAGTGAAGGAGTGGTTGTGTAGGATTTCGCGGGTGTAGTTTCCAGTGTAGTCGGATACCAGAACTGGCCCGTCACTGTCCATGTAAGAGGGACCGGTGATCAACATCTCACCATCACCTCGGAAGGTGCGTGGGTGCTCTTCAGTACCCTCGACCGTACCGTTTGTAGTCCAAATGTGGGCTACCGCTTGGTCGGTCCAAATGTCCTGCAAGATTAATTCGTGAGAGACGAGGGGTGCTCCGTCGAACGACTCGTGGCCATCCCATCGAACTATGCCTGTCGCGCTGGATGCGGGGACATCAATCGACTTCTCGATGACATATCCGCCATCGGTATCTGCTTGCTCTCCAGTGACATTGAACTCCATTGAGCCGAGCATCATCCCACCTGAGACGTTTGCGAGGATTGCTGTGACCGGGTTAATTTCCCTGCCATTCTCCTCTTCGGCTCCGAGGATATCATAGGTCCAACCCTGCCATGTTTGGTAGTTGTTCTTCGCCTCTGTGATGGCGTCACGGTCGCTTGTGAGTCCCTCTTCGGGATCCTCCGAAAAGCCGGTGAACGCTGTCACGCGGATGTGGCCTGCTGGTACGCGGAACTCAAAGTGTCCGTTCTCATCCGCATCAACGCTGCCAATAGGAATCCAATACTGGCGATAGTCCTCATCCGAGGCATCCTCGCCACTATATGCGTCCCTCTCTATTAGGAGGCGAGCCTTCGGGATTGTACTGATGTCACCGAGTACTACATCACCAGTGAGAGTAGCACCGCTGTAATACTTGAGAATCTTGACATATGTGTTTGCGTCATACCATGGCTGGTTCTGTCCTGCGCCTGCATTGTACCAATTTGCAATTACAAAGTGATTCATCATAGCTCCCGGAAGTGGGAAGGCATACTGTAGAGATTCGTTGGCCGTACCTCGCATGTCGAAATGTTGCCCGGGCTGGGATGGCTTTCCAGGAAGACCCAAGTCTCCCGAACCATAGCCAATGTAACCTCGTGCAATCATGGTGTCAAAGAATTCAGACTGCTGGTCGATTCTGATATCTACAGCACGGATGACCTCAACATCATTTTGTGACTGACTCCTCAGAATGTCGCCCTTGTACTCCTCTTCGTACTGCTCTTGAGTCATGTCGACATAGAAGCTGGAATCGCCACGCTGAGTGACATAGTAGGTATCCATGTAGGTTGAGGGGTCGAGACCCGAGAGGGTTGTGGGAGCGTAGAAAATTCCGGTTGGATTTCCGCCTGACTGGCCATAGGAGCCAGCAGTTGGGTAGAGTCTGTGGTCGATGGCGAAGTAACGGATGTCGTGGTTCCTCACGATGGTGTCACCGGGTGAACCTGACGAATCACTAACCTCGTAGGTGATGCTGTGTGACAGAGTCGCGTAGAGTGAAACCAACTCCTCCATGTCGAGCGCAGAGGTGAGGAAAGTCCTCCCTAGGGCGAGACGCGCGTTCTGCCGGTGAAGGGAGGTCGCGACAGAGTCGAATTCCTCGACGATGTCGCTGGTGTACCAGTAATCACCAATGACATAGTGGCTGACTTCATTCTTCACCACATCATTGCGCTCCTTGGTTTGATTGAACTTCGTCATTGCATCGAATTCCGATTGGAAGTTGCCGACCTGTTCGCGGCTCTCGTAGACGCGGTAAATCTTGGTGGCGAGAGGGAGGCCGTTGTCGTCGATTGCGTAGCCGACTCCGATATGGACATTGCCTGCGCTTCTGTAAATCTTGAACGAACGCGCTTCAACGCCCGCTCCTTCATCTCCGCCGAGTGTGTTGAGGTCGACAAATTCGACAATTTGGGAACTGCTCATATGCTCATCAAGCGCAGCAGTGAATTCAGCGGTGTGAACGCCGCCATTGTAGCGTAGGTCACCTTCGGACAGTGTCATGATGAAGAGAGCGACTAAATCCCCTTCACCCTGAGCCAACAGCATGTTTCCTGCTGCTGGAATTCCGCTCTGGAAGTTGTCGGCGACCGTCGGGTGAGAACCCTGCGCGAGTGCTTGGAAGCCGTAGTCCCACCATGAAACAAATCCAGGACGTTGGCCGAACGGCACATCGGCGTCCTGTTCTTGCATCCACTGGTATCCTGAATTCCACTGAGCACTATTGAAGGCTGAGCCGAATGAACCCATGTACCAACAACTGGTTTCCTTGTTCGAACCGCGACAGTTGTTGTTGGGGTTGTATGGGGTGGAGTCGAGGATAGACCAGCCAAAGAGAGGGTCTTCAGCCCGAAGCAGCGATGGCGTGATGTTGTAGATGACGGAGTCAACTTCCTTCGCTTCGGAGTTTCCGGATGGAATCCCCGAGTCGAGGCCGTAGGCGGCATGTTGTGAGAACACGAGCAGGAAGACGATTAGGATTGCAACCACACCTGGATGCTTCTTCAGCGCCTTGCCACTTGCAGAGAAGCGGGCCTTTGGTGAACCGATACCAAACCGTCTCCACGACTTCCCGATGTCTAAGCCACCCATGCGACCCCATGCGAGCACGAGGGCCCAAGCACCCATGATGGCGACTGGAGGGGTTGCGTTGAACACGAAACGGCCTGCTCTCCAAGCCATCAATCCTGCCAGCAGAATCCAAATTGCTAGGACGAGTTTGGTGCTACTCCTCCCTCTGAAACCTTGCCAGAGGGCAATGAAGCCCGCTGAGAGTGCCGCAAGGGCGACTATCGGTCCAAAGGAGGCGAACAGCATGGCTCGACTAGGCGCCTGAGCCTCTGCAATCGTGTCGAAAATCTTGTTATTCGATAGGTAGTATCCACCAGTTGTCAGAACATCCCAACCGTTTGAGACTTCGGCGTATTGGAGCAGCCAAAGGCTACCGAGGATGGCCCCAGCAAGGCCGCTCCCGCTGACTAGCACGAGCAGCCACGGCTTGTCGCGGAATGAGATCGCAACCCAGCCTGCCGCGAAGGTGAAGCCGACGATGTAGAACATCGGTTGGAATCCGCTCGCGTCCCATACCAACTGCAGTTGCATGTGGGAGTAGAATGGCAGCGGTATCAGGAATGCGACCATCATCATCGTCAGTGTGCAGACATAGAGAGCCATGCTGTCCTTTCTTCGGAACAGGTTCAGTACCGCCTGCATGAAGAAGGCGGCAAATACGATTGCGAGCCCGTAGACGAATCCCTTCCAGCCGAGGGCAACGGTTGCGAATGCCATTCCCGCAAGAGCTGCGTTGGCAATCGCTGCAGGCCGCTTCTCGAAAGTCGCCCTCACTCCCTTTAGGAGGTAGGATGGAGACCAAGAGGCGTTTTCCACCAACTTTTCATCGCCGGCCGCGTCAACAGCCTTCAACCAGAAATAAAATCCTAATGTGAGGAACAGAATCGCAAACGAGTCGTGGTCAGCCAGCGCAAGTGTGCTGTGGCTGACATGCCCGGGCATCAGTGCGATGAGCCAAGCGGCCACTGCACCAGTTGCCTTACCGAAGAAGCGGTTACCGATCCCTGCGATTGGCAGAACACAGAGTGCTCCATAAATCGCAGGCAATGCTGCTACAGACCACCAGACCGCGTCCGAGGCAGGCACATCGAGAAGAGGTGCGAGCAACATCCCGCCGATAGCGAGGCTCCAGGAGAACAGAGGCGGTCGGGGGTTGATTGCGCCGAGCGGATAGGAGCGGTCCATGTCAATGAGGAAATGGTTGTGTTGTGCCAGAATGTACTCAACCGTGCGCATCATGTACCACGGGTCAGAACCTCCAGTCAAGTCCCACTCGTGGGTGCCAGCGGCGTTCATGAATGGAATGACATTCCACACAACCCGAACCACAAGTGCCGAGAAGAGGGCGGAACCTACGATGACTCCGTACCAATTTTTCTTCCACCACTGTCGCGCAAGCCCTGCCTCCCGCCGTGGAGCGGTCGAGCCTAGCACGCCCTTCACTCCGAGCATGATGGCGAGTGCATTTAGCCAGAAGAAGAGGAAGAACCAGACAAACAGGCCGTTTGTGCCGTGAAAGTAACTGTGCCAATTAGCGCTACCGTCCAAGATAAGTCCCCGGTCCTGAAGTCCACCCATCGTGTACAAACCCCAGTTAGCGAGGAGGAGTGCACCGCGGGTACGCCAGTTCTCTGCGATGCAGAACATCGCTGCCAACGAGATGACGCCGGTGAAAACCGCCCACCAGATGGTCATCCTATCGCCGGAGATTCTTGCCGACTCGCCAGCAGCAAAGAACGACCACTCAGAGATGATATGAGCGGCGAGCCAAATGCCGAAGCCGATGAAGAGTGGTAGGAACGCCTTGTCGTGGAGCCGGTCGGGCAGGTTGGCGAACCAACGACCGCGGCTCGGGGTTGAGATGACCCCCCTCAACCCGAGAGTCGCAAGAACTCCGGTCAGGACGGCTATCATCCATCCGTTGAAGAATAGGAAGGCGGTTGCCTCCCTGTGTCCATCGACGGCGCCCCAGTAGCCGCTCGATGTAGTATCGAAGATTGGCAACCAAGCGCCGTTGATGAATTGTTCACCGTTCCAGGTCGGAGCGGCGACGCTGGCAAACGAAATCGCAGCGTAGAAGCCCATAACGACCCAAATGACGAGCGAGGCCTCCTCGCTCCGTCCAACCCGGTCGAACAGGTGGACTCCGAAGGCGAGCACAAGAAACAGCACGCCGAGCAGAGTATCGCCAAGCACCAACTGTGGGATTGCAGCAGCAATCACCAGTGGAGCGAATATCAGCAGGGTGACCTGCGAGGGCTTGACCCCAAGAGAGGAGAAGACCAATCGAGGTACGACGCCGAAGAGTGCACCGATCGTGAGCATCACGAAAGGCAGCACTTGTGTCATCACTGCGGTTTGTCCATCATACGCCACTCCCAGCGGATACATCATCATCGTGAGCAGCAGCAGGACAAGTCCTGCCAACGGTGCACTGATGAGACTCATTGCCGGATTGACGGTCTCCATTTTTGAGGTGTCACTTTCCATTATCTTTCCCTCGTTCATCCAGTCTCTCGACTGTCAGCGTCGCCGCCACCTGACCCCTTGTTTTAACCGTTTTCACACGCGCACGCGAGCAGATGCCGAGCATTGTCCCTTTTAGCAATAATATCGCTATAACGCTCGGTATCCAATGTCAGAGCGGTAGTGAGACCCTTCAAGGGAGATTCCATCCATCAGAGAATACGCCAACTCCCGTGCTTCGCCAAGCGTGGCGCCGATGCCGGTACAAGCGAGCACTCGGCCGCCACTGGAGACGAGCTGCCCGTTATCTGCGGAGGCCGTGCCAGCGTGGTGCACGAATGCACCACCCTCTTCCTGCGCAATCATCGCATGCTCGATGGTGATTGGCAACCCCTTCCTAGGAGGCCCTGGATAACCCTCTGAGGCGAGCACCACGGTCATCGCGTGAGCGGTCGAAAATCGGGGGTTTGAGTAGGCGACATTTCCGGTTGCGACGGCGTACAGAAGTTCGTACAAATCACTCTCGATTAGCGGTACCGTGACCTGCGTTTCCGGGTCTCCGAAACGGACATTGTATTCGACCACATATGGGTCATTGACATCATCAATCATGAGCCCCACATAGAGACAGCCGCGGTAGGGCGTATCCTCCGCAGTAAGCCATTCATGCATCGGGTCAACGATTCTCTCAAACACCTTCTGACGCAATTCTTCTGTGACTACTGGGGCGGGCGCATAAGCACCCATTCCACCGGTGTTTGGACCGGTGTCATCCTCGCCGACTCGCTTGTGGTCTTGACTCGCTGGCAGTGCAACCCAACCGCTCTCGTCGAGCATCACCAACATGCTCGCCTCTTCGCCGGGAAGGAATTCCTCCAGCAGTACCACTCCGTCTAGGGAGACGCCCTCGTGAAGTGCCGAAGATGCCTCCTCTCGTTCGGAAGTCACCACCACCCCTTTCCCCCCAGCCAAGACATCTCGCTTGACCACCCAGGGTGGTGCGAAGTCATCCAAGGCTGCGTTGATCTGAGATGCTGAATCGATGAGGTGGAAGGAGGCTGTCGGGATGTTGAGATTGTTCATCACCTGCTTTGCATACAGTTTGCTACCCTCTAGTTCGGCACCCGCAGAATGGGGGCCAAAGCAAGGTATTCCTGCTGCGTTGCAGGAATCTGCCAGACCGTTGACGAGCGCCCCCTCAGGGCCGACCACAACCAGGTCACAATCGAGTGACTGCGCCAGTTCCACTAGCGCATCGACATCATCGTCGCTGACCTCATGGTTGGTGGCTATGGATGCGGTTCCAGCATTACCCGGAGCGAGATGCACCTCACCGACTGACGGTGAGGCGACTAGTCCGAGGGCTAGGGCGTGTTCGCGTCCACCTCCGCCTACCACCAGCACAGTTGCCTCTGACATACAAGGCATTGGCAGCGTGTCGACTCCATAAGGTTCCCCACATCGTCAGTAGGGAACTGACTTCAGACCAAGCCGATAGCCGAGCAGGTTGAAGGCACGGTGGATGATTGGGGTCAGTACGAGCAACAGGGCCATTCCAAGCAACAGGTCTGAACTTCCCACTATGGAGGGCGAGAGGAAAAGTAGCCCGAACAGAAAGGCGAAAATGGCGAATGGAAGGGTGTCGAGAAGTGGTGCCTTGCTGCTGACAT
>CAZPJQ010000006.1:22619-24384 GCA_964586945.1 uncultured Candidatus Poseidoniales archaeon | reverse complement strand
TCGGCCACCGGCGCAATCCATGGAGGCGTGGCGTGACCGTCTCGAGGGGCTTGATAGCGAACAGAGGGAGATGGTTCTCGGCTCATCTCTCTCTCAGCGATTCGCTGCTTGGCCGCTCTACGCATGCCACCCTGCAATTGTCGGCGCATTCTACGGCCTCCTCATCACCTGCGCTCTGCTTCTCCCCGTCGGCTGGAATCATGACTGGTCAGTTGTTCCTTGGTTGAGTGAGGTTGCCACCCGAGGCGTTACCATCATGCTGAGTCTTGGCCTTCTCGGCCACGCCTCTCTGCTGATGAACATGTTCATCGGAAGACCCCCGGCCCCGCTGGCGAAGTTCAGGGTTGTCCTATTCGGAATGCCATTCGTGGGATTTGGACTCCTGATGGCCACTTGGTCAGGTATGACGACCGCCATTCCCGACATGCTTTCCTGGAGCGTAATGCTCTTCCCGGGCCCTGCCTATGTTCACCTCTCTTGGGCACCCCGTTACCGGATGCTCTCGATGCTCGAGGATGGAAAGGACCCGTTCGGTCCAGTAAAGATTGAGGTTGGAAAGCGTGAGAAGGAACAGGAACTCGAAGCGGCTGTCGATGCCCTCGTAGAGTGAAGAAGCCGACCGCTGTCAGATGAGATTGACTGCTTTTCCAGCGGTTTCGTAGGCAAGTAGAATCTCTTCGAGATGCGCATTGCTCAATCCAGCCGACAACTGGTTTCGCACCCTCGCTCCGTCGCGCGCCACCATCGGGAAGACAATCGCCCCGACAACGACCCCCAAATCGCTCATTTTGGCCGACAATTGTTTGGCGACCGCCGACTCGCCGCACATCACCGGAATGATGGGCGTGGTCGACATTCCGAGGTCAAAACCCAACGACTCCATCTCTTTCCGGAACTTGTCGGTGTTGGCCCACAACCTCGCATGGTGCTCGGGCTCATCCATCAACACCTCGACAGCCGCCTTCTGTGCTGCTGCAACTCCCGGCGGCTGACTTCCTGAGAGCAGCCAAGAGCGGGAGTGGTTCAGCGCATGAGTTCTGACCTGCTCGCTGCCTGCTACGATGCCACCTTGGACTCCAAGCGCCTTTGAGAACGAACCGATCTCAAAATCGACCCGCCCCTGCAACTTGAAGTGGTCAACGATTCCTGCACCACCGTCACCGAGAACACCCTCTCCATGGCAGTCGTCGACGAATACCATCGAATCGTATTCCTCGGCCAATGCGGTCACCTCGTCGAGTGGGGAGACATCACCGTCCATGCTGAACACACCGTCCGTGATGATGAGTTTACGCTCGCTACCTGAGTGGTCTTGGAGCACCCTCTCAAGAGCACCCATGTCATTGTGGGGATAGACCGCGCGTGAGGCTTTGGTGAGCCGAACGCCGTCGATTATCGAGCCGTGATTCAATTCGTCTGATATGATGACATCAGCCTTACCTCTCACCAGAGCGGGGATGAGTCCGACATTGACAGCATATCCTGAGGAGTAGATGAGAGAAGCCTCGACCCCCTTGAATTCCGCAACCGCCCTCTCCGCTTCGAGATGGATGTCCATCGTGCCGGATATCGCCCGAACAGAACCGCTCCCAGCACCATACTTCTCGGTCGCCGCGACAGACGCTGCGACCACCTTCGGATGAGTTGTTAGATTGAGGTAGTTGTTTGCAGAGAGCATGATCATCTGTTGGCCGTCAACCGTGCAACTGGGCTCGCTCGCTGACTCGAGGGTTGGGGGCTCCCACTGCAAATTCGGGCTCGACAG
>CAZPJQ010000006.1:18095-22609 GCA_964586945.1 uncultured Candidatus Poseidoniales archaeon | reverse complement strand
AGGCTTCGATGCCGGCGACGTTGGTGACCCTGCTCGGGACTGCGCAAGATGGCGGTGTGCCGCAGCCGGGCTGCGAAAAATCGTGCTGTATGGATGAGTTTGGGGGTGTGATGAGGAGCCGCAACCCGGTGGCACTAGGCATCACCGCCTCTGATGGAAGTAGGCATCTGGTGGAGGCGGGCCGTGAACTCTCAAGCCAGTTGGTGATGTGGGCGTCTGTGGATGGTGGGCCGCTTGGCAGGCTCGATTCAGTCTGGTTGACTCACGGCCATCTGGGTCATGTCGACGGGCTGGGATTGTTCGGTTGCGAGGCGATGGGAACCAACGAGTTGCCACTACACGCCTCGGAATCGATGCTCGAAGTTGTGAGGGATAGCCCGATGCTCGCCCAACTGCTGACCAATCGACACCTCCGGGCGAACCAATTTTCGACGGGGGAGAAGGTGAGTCTCGGCGGCGAATTGACAATTACACCTCTGCAAGTTCCCCACCGCGACGAGCACAGCGACACACACGCATTCCTCATCGAAGGGGCAGCCAAGAAACTGCTCTTTCTACCGGACCACGACTCCTGGCAGATGACCCTCGACATCCACCAAGCCGACGGCCCACTCGAGTGGTTCCGCTCGCTTTTCGTGGATGTCGTTCTCATCGACGGGACCTTCTGGTCGGCCGAAGAATTGGGTGGCAAGGCGGCCGACATCGGCCACCCGCCGGTCGATGAAACCCTCGCCCTGCTCGGCGACCGTGGACCCTCGGACCCGAGGGTGGTCTTCATTCACCTGAACCACACCAATCCGCTACACGACGAATCATCGGCTGCTTCAGCCAAGGTTCGAGCGATGGGTTGGGAGATCGCCCGCCAACCGATGACATTCGGGCTGTGAGGGGTGCCGTAGTCTCTACGAACAGGCGCCAAGCCGCTGATTTCCATAGACTCAATGTGTTCCCGCCAACCGTGGCAGGTGGTCTATGGCGGCCGGGGTAACTTGCATAAGAGCAACCACTTAGCAGGCCCGTGGAACTGAGAGGGGAGGTTAGTAGTGGGCTCGGGAGGGCGCACATCTTCATGGCCCAATCTCACTACCAAGAGCAGTTCAAGCAGGTTCTCGGGGTCACCGCATGGCCCGGCACACTCAACATCCAACTCAAAGGCGAATCTCTCGCACACTACATCGCTCTGCGTAAAGTGGCAGGGGTCGGCGTGAAGGGAATACCCGACGAAATCCAAGAACGGGCGGCGCTGCTCGATGTCGGGGGAATGGAGCCCCACAGAATCAACGGTTTTGAGAGGGAGGGGCGTTCCTTCGGAGGCGCCACAGCCTTCATCGCCACCCTTTCAGTAGCGGACTCGAGCGCTGACATCACGGTCCCCTGTGCCATCTTAATTCCCGACCTAACTCGTCATGTCGATGTCGTCGAAGTGATTGCAGCCGCCTTCCTTCGAGAACTCTTGGACCTCATTGACGGCGATGTGGTCATCCTCACCGCTTGATGGCGCTCATCCAGCCCCGCAGCAGGAGCATCTTCTGCTCAAAGTCAGCCGTCGCCTGCCATATCCTATGCTCCCGCTCCCCAGCATTCTTGGGTGGAGGAGTCAACTTGGCGAACGGGTCGTCGTCGGGTGTGGTGAACTCGACATCGGTCTGCTCTATCTTCCAAAGTGTGAGCCACTTTGGCGAAGAGACACCATGCGTCATTGGAGTCCTTCCATTGGAGAGCGCGCCCTCCAAATCGGAAATCTCGGTCACCCCCTTTGTGACGCTGAGAATACTCCAGGCGATTCTCCGGACTTGGTTCCAGAGGAATGATTCCGCGGAGATTTCAAATCCTGCCAAGCGACCATTGATGCGCCATGGTCTGCACCACTCTATCGTTCGGATCGGTATTCTGCCCTCCTCCATCTTGCAGAAGCCAGTGAAATCGTGTTCACCCTCGAAACAGGCGAGTACCCTCTCAAAAAGGGCTTCGTCGATGGTCCCCGGCCACTCTCGAAGAGCCTCCAACCGATAGCGGTAGATTCGCCTCACTGCCGGCCTGGAATTCCAACCCGCCTCGACCACGCTCGCTGCATAGACGACGACATCCTCCACTCCGTCGTTCATGAAACGGAGAACCGCCATCTCTCCCGCCTTCTCCCAAGTCTTGCGAGGCATATCAAAAACTGCGACATTCATCTGTGCGTTGACACCAGCATCGGTGCGACTTGAAATGCGTATTTTCACTTCGCCTGGGACTATCTCGCTGTTGACCAGTGCATGAATGAGTTCTCGCTGAACGGTTCTAATCCGTGGTTGAATCTGACTACCGTGGAAGGCGTCACCAATGTAACCGAATGCGAAGGCGACGCCGACTTGCTCGGCGGTCATCCTCGCACCTCGAAGATTCCTCTCAATCCTCGCCCAAGGTCGCAGACGCGGCCTCAGCAGAGAAGCCGAGACCTCCGACAGCCCAGGTCAGTGCTTGCTTGAGCCAAGGTGCGACCATCGGATTCTTTCGCTCTGGGTCGATTCTCTCAATCGCCTCGACAATCAGCCTGCTCGCATCGAAGAGTGTGTCCTCGACTGGAATCTCCGCCAAATCGGCCATCTTCTCCAGTCGCTGATATTCCTTGACCGCCATCGGGATTCGACCGCAGTCGAGGCAGAAGTTGGCAAATGACGCGACATAGTTGAGATTCTCTTCGTCCAGCGCCATCGCCTGCTTGTAGCCGCGCATGATGAGAGCAGCTGGAACATCCTCCTCCATGTCCATCGAGAGACGCATGAAGGCTGCTTCAGCCCAGCCGTAGTGGGCATCTGCGTTGTTATCATCCGCTTGTCGAACCTCATCGAACAGATTCATTGCGGCGGTAAAATCGCCAGCACCCATTGCTCCTGCTGCTTCCTGCATCGTCTCTGCGCTCATCGTACTCCCTCTCGAACACCCTCTCGGGAGTCACAACCATACATGAAGCAAACGCCGTCTGTCGCAGCATCCTCAGTCGAGGTCCATGTCGACATCCAGGTCACCCAGAAGGTCATCCAATTCCTCAGCAGCCGCTTCTTTCACAGCCTCGGGAGCAGCCTCTTCATCGCCATCATCCTTCGAAAGCATCTTCTGGATGCTCTCAAGCGCTTCTAGTTGAGCATCTGCCTTGGAGACCGATGAGTTCTCGCGGTGCAACTCGTTGATCAAATCGTAGGCCTCCTCCCATTTGCGAACTCCGTAGAATGCGATATCGGGAGTGTAGCGCTCAGTCTTGACCGTCCGCTGATAGGTGAAGATGATGAACAACTTTCGGAGGAATCCGACGGGTCCCTTCGAAGAGGAGTCGGCGACAGGAGGCATCCCTACAGAGATTCCTGTGGTCTCGCTGGCCAAGTGAGACTGGTCTCCAATGTTGCAGTAAATCGTAGCATAGCCAAACAGGGCGCCAATCGGGGAGCGCTTTTTGTGGACCGCGATGATGTCCTCGTGCAGAATACGATGCCCGTCGCGCTCGTAAATGAAGTTCTGAGTGTGAATGATGCGTTCAGTGGTGACCGCGTAAAAGAAACTCTTCTGATACCAGAAAGTAAGCGCCAACATCAATCCTGACCAGAAGATGCCGAAGAAGGTGAAGCTGAAGTCGAAGGGAATGAACTCATTCTCAGTCGCAAACAGCACATGGATTAGGTCGTCAAGATTCAACAACAGCGGAGTGAGCGATACTATCAGCAGGTATGTCGTCACCCACTTGCCGCTCGCCGGATGGTTGACCATTCGATTTAACCAAGTGAAAAACAGCATTACGAAGGCAAAGCCGGCTCCACCAGCCCAGCCGCTAGCCTCGACCAAGGCGAAGAACACCCATTCGTACCACTCTGCATCATTGGGCGCCTCTGCCCACCCGAAGAACAAGTGGATGACCAGAATGAATACTGCGACTAAGTAAATCGGCATGAATGCAAACATCGACGGCCTTCGCGTAAGTAGAACCTGTTCGTCGCCTGTGACTCGCAATTTTCCCCGAATTTTTTCGGTATTATCAGTTGAATCGCTCATCTTCTTCCCTACCCCCTTGTCAGTTCCGGCCGTATATCATACTATGCAAACCTGAAATTCAGTGGAGAACACCCCAACTGTGCTCCGCGTTTCCATGAATCCACTCCCAATCTTCCAAGGTGCGTACGCCCTTTTCGTCAAGTACAGTGATCTCCTCGACCTTCAGTGGATACTCGTTGTAGGTGAAGTGACTGGTCATGTGCGCGCGAGTCGGTTGGTCGAAGGTCCAACGGGCCCTTCCAACCGCGGCGACAATCAAACCGATCTGAGTTCGGCCGTTCCACATCCGGATGTGAAAGCGTGGTAGTGGATTTCCCTCGCCATCAAACAGGGCCTCATCATCGGACGGCTTGATGAGTTCCACTTCACAGCGCTCGAACCGCTCTGTCCGCTGCCGTCCAGCGTCCTTCCACAGCCCCGCACCTTGAATTGGCAACTGTCCGAAGTCACGAAGTTTCCACGGTCGGTCATCGTTAGCGGTCATGGAG
>CAZPJQ010000006.1:0-18085 GCA_964586945.1 uncultured Candidatus Poseidoniales archaeon | reverse complement strand
GGTAGGAACCAGTCGATGTACGAGCCGTTGTCGAAGTGTAGCATCCCCCAGGACCAAGGAATCGACGGCGCTTGCACGCACACCTTTTGGAAGTAGGCAGTCCCCTCAACAGGCTCGCCGTCCACCGTCCCCTCACATTTCGTGCCATGGATTCGGAGAATGTCGTAACCCATGTTTCCGACCAACATGTTGTGCTTGTATTCGAGGGCGCTTATCTCATCGTTCCAAGGTCTCATGATGAAGTCGAACTCCGCCGCTGAGCCGCCGTCCTGAGCCTCCTCACTGGCTGACAACTTGAGCCAGAAATGACTGCTGTCTGCTGCCATTCCCATCGATAGGTCGTCGCTTGCAATAGGCACCACGGCACCTCCGCCGACAGCCGGTTCAGCCTCGCCGGATTCAGCAAAGGCGCCCGGCCAGAGAGAATGGCCGGAATCGATGGCTGCCATGCGCGCCTCCTCAAGCACGATTGGCTCGTGAACCGTTTCTCCATCGAACCACCAAGAGGCAACCATGCCGGGAAAGACGATTCCACCCTCTTCGTCAACTGCAGTTCTCCCGCCACCCCACCAGTCGTACCCGCTGACATTGATTCGCTCGCAGTCGCGAGTTGACCAGAGCACCATCAACTGCTTACTGCGCCCCGGCCGTTCGGGGTCGGGAATCAGGATGAGCCACCACCACCACCACCACGAGAGACGGCGTAGAGGAGGCAGAGTGTCGAGATTCCAAAACGAGGAGAAATCGCCCTCGAAGCGGGCCGGTTCAGTCGATTGCATCAACACACCTTCAGTTCAGTTCCTTGCGCTTTAGGCTCGCTTGTCCAATGAAAAGCCCCATTACAGTCACCATCAGGAGCATGAAGATGGAAATCAGCAGCGAGCCGAAGGCGCTTGTTGGTATTACCGTAGGCGGGGAATAAAACCCGGTAATCGGGGCGTCTTCACCCCAATTCACGGTCTCTGAGACTGCTGCCATCCAACTTTGGTCGGGATAGGCGAGAATCGAGGTGCAGTTCACTATCTCGATCCCCCAATGGGAGATTGAGAGCCAACTGAGCGGGAAATTTGGTGCGCCGAGAGAAATCATCGCCATCGCGAACTCCCAGACTCCCAAGCCAATCGCTATCCACAGCCCGTACTTGGGACTAATCACACCGAGTGTGCAGAACACGGTACCGTAGGCGAGCATCACGAACCAGCTGGCCAGCAGGACCCCTAACCAGGCAGCCATGTCGTCGAAGCGGAAGATGGAGTCGGAGGGGGCGATGAAGCCGGTGATGAGGGCGGTACCGAGAATCAGAACGGTGGAATAGGGCCACACCACGGCGAGATAACCGAGAAGTCGGTAGGCGAGAACCTCAGCCCGAGCGATTGGTTTTCCCATGATGTAGTGGAGGGTTCCCTTGTCCATCTCATCCCTGATTAGTCCGGTGGCGAGGAACAGAGGAAGGAAGATTCCGATCAGGAAAACAAAACCGATTTTTCCGAAACCGAGTACGAAACCGCGGTGCAGCGCCTCCTTGAGGAAAACATCCTCGTCAGGGTCCTCATCGACATTCGGGTCGTTCAAGATTCCTAGAACAATCTGACCGGTCTCATTTGTCCGATAGCGGGCGTTGCAATCAATTCCGTCGCCATTGTAGTCCTTGTTTCCGGGTAGTGACCATGAGTCTGGATTTGTCCACCCCTCACCCGTGCAGTCACCGTCATCGTCGTAACCTTGGGCGCGGTTTCCGTAGTCACCATCCCAATCGAAGCCATCCTCGTTCACCCAGACTGAAGGGTCGTCAGGGGGGTATAACTCCGGGTCTGGGAAATCGAACCTATCATTCGGGTCCGTCCCCAACCTCTTCTCCTGCCCGGCTGGATAACCGTCTCGGTCCCAATCGAACGAGTCACCATCGTTGTCGTATGCCTCGTAGCCTGTCGCCATCGCTTCGGCGTAGAACATCAACATCATGCCCACGAACAGGACACCGATTCCTAGGACGACCCAAGTCGAAGACTTGGTCCGGTATTGTCGTAGAGTGAATTCGGCGGCCGCTGTGGCCTTCCGATCGAGTTTGCTCCAGACCGTGTCGGTTAGCGGTCGCAACGCCTGTGCTGCCTGTGTTTGAATTCGCTGCAACTGTTTTCCGCCAGGTATCGGAAGTGGTTCCGGAACCGCTGCTCCTTGAGGTTCTCCTGCTGACTCAATTAGGTCTGCGGCCCGCTCCTGTTGAGCCTCCTGAATCTGCCGCTCAAACGCCGAAGAAACTGAATCTCCTGCACCAAGGCCACCGTCGTCAGGCTCCGGAATCATGCCCGTCCCTCCATCAGATAGCCGAGCAGTGACTCAAGATTGTCATCGGGGTTCTCGATGCCCGTGACCCGGATTCCGCTTTCCACGCAGATTCCCGGTAGCGCTTGATGGACGGACGAGAGGTTGTTGGTCTCGATGAGCAACTCGCCGGGGTTCGGGAATCTCACCCCGAAGACATCCTCGTGGGGCAAAAAGGAACGGCCCAACTCTCGGGGCCCCTCTGTGTGCAGTTTGATTCGATGAGGATGCTTGTCCAGTAACGCTCGAATGGTGGGAAGATTCCCGAGGGCGAGAAGTCGGCCATTGTGCAGAATCAGAATCTGCTCAGTGATGCGCTCGATTTCGTGCAGCGCGTGGCTGCTAACCAGAACGGTCTTGCCCATCGCGCCAAGCTCTCGAACGACATTCATGATGGTCGTTCGAGCGAGTGGGTCACAACCGGCGAGAGGCTCGTCCAAGATGATGAGGTCCGGGTCATGGACCATCGCGTGGGCGATTTTCACCCTCTGCCTCATCCCCTTGCTGTATTTGCCAATCTCCTTGTTGACGACATCCTCCAAGCCGACGAACTCCAGAACATGCAGCGCCCGTTCCTTCGCCTCATCTCTCGTGTATCCATAGAGGCGAGCCAGAGTGGCGACGAAGTCGAGCCCGGTCATCCAGTCGTAGAGTTGCTCTGACTCAGAGACATAACCGAGTCGAGAGTAAGGTGCAGGATTCTTGAACGGGTTGGTGCCAAACAGCATCACCTCCCCAGAGGAGGGCCGCAGTCTTCCGACGATGAGCTTGAACAGAGTCGACTTCCCAGCCCCGTTCTGACCCAAAATCCCGGTAACGCCGCCCTTGATGGCGATGCTGATGTCGTTCAGTCCGATGACCCTGCCGTAGGTCTTCGTGACATGGTTGAGAACCACATGGGGTGCCTCGGGGGCAGGGGTCCACTCCTTCCGCCCCTCGCCGGTCTGTGACAAGTCCGGAATCACGCCGTCACCTCATTCGAAACTAGACCATCAAACACCCTCATTCGCGGGTCACCTCCAAAGACGAAACCCTCGCTGAGAGGATGTAGAGCGAAACCGCGTTCATCACTAACAGCATGACAAGACTCCAAGATGCTGGATGCTCGTAAGTGTAGTTCAGCCCGAGCATCCACTGCCCGACGTGAGCGACATTGTCGTATGGAGATATGAGGTAAATCGCACTACTGTCAAACAGCCAGAAGATGAGAAACGCCACCATTTTCGTCCCCAAAATCAGACCCAAGAAAGAGACTGCTGGGAAGAATTTCCCTTGGCTGATTGAGGAGAGAGCGACCCCGATGCTGGTGTAGGTGATGACTAGTATGGTGCCGGCCGCAAAAGCCCCGAGGAAGAGGACGCCGGTGTCGATCAGGTAGGCCCACCCCTCACCATTAACGAGGATTGCTCCGACATAGTAGGCGAACAGCGTGAAGAGGATGACAACGCCGAGAATCGTTGCTACCGAGAGGTATTTCATCGCCGCGTAGTCACGCCGATTGACTGGCCTAGAGAAGTAGAGTGCGCTGGTACCATTCCTCCTGTCTTCGCTGATGATTCCACCGATTATCAGTGCCGTTACTATCGGGTAGGTACAGGCGTTCCTGAACCAGAATGAGAGTACATGGCCATACAGGTTTCCACGAGAGATTCCGGCTAGTCGTGAGATTTCCTCAGTACCTGATGCGGCCCCCACGGCTAACAGAACGAGGTCGCCCAGAGAGGTGATGAGAACGCCGAAAAGAACCAACTTCGTCAGCACTGGCCACGGCTTGTGACCCTTCGAGAACAGTCCGTATATGTGGTAGCGCAAAATTGCCCAATTTCGCACCCAACGGGTATTCAGCGTCCCGTTCCAAGGTCGGTATACTTGATGGAAGATTGTCCCCACTGAAGCGTCTTTGGCGACCTTCGCCACCTGTGCAACCGCGGTATCGTCCCCCTCTCCAGAGCCGAACGCGGCCTCAAGCCGACTCTGCCCTGTGACTGCCAAACCTGCCTCGCCCATGAACTCCGCTTCACGAGTCGCCTCGGAGGCGGCGGGTGCGCTATCCGGGGTCGTAGAAGTAGGTACATCCTCCTCTGTCTGGTGCTTCTTGGCGACCAAGTCATCGAAGTCGTCGAACAGGTCGTCGATCGAGGATGCATCCGTTTGGGTGGCAGAGGTTTCCGGGTCGGCTGTTACCTCATCGCTAGCGAATCTTCCAGAGGCGGCGCGGGGCTGTTCGTCGGAATCGTCGAGCAGGTCTTCAAATCCGAATTCGTCGACCGCCATCAGAACTCACCTCCAGGCCTCGAGGGTGCAGGAGCTACGGCGCGAGCGGTCGGTTGGGTTTGAAGCAGGTCGGACGAGGTCTTGACGGAGTAGCCGAGTCTATCCATGATGACGAGGAATAGATCTTCCAGCGAAGGTTCGTAATCCTCCATCCGTCTAATTTGGACTTCTGCTTTTGCGGCGATTTCGAGTACACGGTCATATGTCGTCTCATCTATTCTAACGACCCGCATTACACGGCCTGAGCGGCGCGGCTTCATACCAGCATCCTTCAGCTCCGTTTCCATCTGATCAGCGCCGCCCCAGACTGAAATCTCAATCTCTCTGTCAATCGCCTTCAAGTCCTCAATTTTCCCCTGAGCGATCAGTTTACCCTTGTGAATCATCAACATCCGTTCACAGACCCGCTCGACATCATCCATCATGTGGCTACTCATCAGAATTGAGCGACCGCCTTGCTTCACCACCTGAAAGAGGGTGTCGAGCATGAATGACCTCGCCTTGGTGTCGAGGCCGTTGGTCGGCTCATCACAGATGACCAACTGCGGGTCGTGGACTATTGCACAAGCCAACTTCGTGGCTTGCGCCATTCCCGTCGAATAGGTCTCAATCTGACGCGTTCTCGCCTCCATCAAGCCGACATATTCCAGCACCTCATGGGCACGGCGGTGGGCTGAACTTGTGTTCATCCCGGTTAGTTCACCGCAGTATTTTACCTGGTCAACGGCATTCATCTCAGGGGTCAGGCAGTCGTATTCGGGCATGTATCCGATGCGCTGGCGAATCATGTCGCCCTCTGTCTTGATGTTGTATCCAAGGACTGAACCGTCGCCTGAAGTAAGTTGAATCAAACCGAGCAGGGTCTTGATGAGAGTGCTCTTTCCGGCCCCGTTCGGGCCCAGCAATCCGGTCGCTCCCGAGTGTATCTTCAGGTCGATTGAGTCGAGTGCGACATGCGGCCCGTAGTTCTTCGTCAGACTGTTAGTCTCGATGATGACCTCCAATACTGACACGCCCTAAGGGGCGTGACAGCAGCAAACCTCCTTGAATCAATCCCCTGCGGGGCCGACACCGTCTTTCACCTTCACAGCGATGCCCTTGCGGAAAGCCATCATGTCCCGACCATCACCTTGTGCGATGCCATGTGCCAGCAATTCGCCATCCCCGTTCACGACCAGACATGGCATGCCGACCCGTACAGACCCGTTGCATCCGGTGATGAAACCGTGCATCACGTTGCGCCCCTTCCGAACGAACGGTTCCGCATCCGAATTGACGATGACCTCAGGCATTAGCAGGTGGTTCCCGAAATAGTCAAAGTCACTTTCATCTCGGCCCATGAATCCCAAGTCCATGTACTCGTTGAATTCTGTCCACCCCCTCCTCTCATGCAGGTACTTCGCCCCCTCCATAGTCAGGCTGATTCCACCATCTGTCAATCTCGGAGAGAACAGATGAACGCCATCGAGTAGAACGTTGGTGATTCTATCCGTCCTACTCCAAACGAACTCGAAGCGAGGAGTGTCCTCCTCAAAGGCCCAGGAGTTGCACTGTGTGAAGTAGGCAATCTTGTCTCTGACCCCCCATCTTTGGAGGTGCGAGGAGACAGATATTGTGGGGTCCGTCACTTCCTCACCATCACCCATCAATTCGGTGAGAGCAGCGAACAACTCATCCTCCGGCAGTCTCACATCATGAGAGATGATGTCACCGGGTGGAAGGTCAACCAATTGCTGAACATGATGGATGAGAGTGGCCTCGTACTCGTCCTCATCCTCGTCGTCGAGCATTTCGACTGGAATCTCCCAGAGTGACTCCGGCCCGACGATGTGAGCAAACGGATTGAGGTCCTCCAACTGGTAGGGTATCACTCCAAGCGGTGTGTAGACGAACGGCATCACCCGCGGCCAGCGCTGAATGACTCGCTCCACAAGTGGCCCAATTCTCTCCCTCCAAGGGCCTTGGCAGCCGTGGAAAACTACCCCCCACCAATCGACGTGGTACCAGGGATTTCCTAGATGGTCACATGGTGCCGGATACCAATGTGGTACGAGCAGCTCGTTGGCGTGCTTGATCCGTGGATGGAAAGCGATGTCATTTGAGAAATCGACACCACCAGTGCGGCATGGTTTACTAGCTTGAATCAAATCATCTGGCATGTTGTCGTAAAGCCACTCCGTTGCCTCTCTGAGATGCGAGTTGCAGTGACTTCTCTCCTCGACAAGCCTCCAAATCGTGCCATTCCGAACTGCAGCCCTGCAGCGCGCCAGTTCGGAGTTCGTAACCGAGAGGTTGTGCAGTGATAGCAACTTCACACGCTCCTCGTCGTCCATCTTTCGGACCTTTTCGGGGGTGGTGTCCCACAGAAAGTTGGAGGTGTGCGGCCACTCCTTCAGACCCTCCAACTTTACAGTGCCAGTGGGGGTGAGAAGTCGACCATCCCGGGCGAATAGGACATAGGCTGCGGAGTCGAACAGGTCAACGCCGAGGGCGATGGAAATCGGGAACAGAATAGGATGCCCACAGCCGAACAGGTGAACCGGTCTTTCCGGTGTCAGGTTCTGCTTGACGCTTAGGATGATTTCGACCCACTCTCTGTATCGCTGGTTCTCCATCAGTGGAACGATTCCACCAATCGGGTGAACCGCGAAGTCCATCGATGACATTCGCACTGCTGCCGAGGTGCGCAAGTCTGGATGAGTACCTCCCTGAATCGGGCCGTTTAGTAGAGTATCTCCCGCCGCCTCGATGGATTCTGGCCCCCGCTCAGCCGTGATGCGGACTGCATCCTCCAACTCCTCACGAGTCATGTCAGGTCGTCCAAAGACATCGAGCATAGTGGCGATGTCAACGCCGATCTCCTTCTGAAACTCCACAATCTCAGTAGGGCTGACCTCAATCTCATCTCCGTAGATGTATTGTTGGAAGGTGCCGGAGTCGGTCATTATCACGCCGGGATAATCCAGCATCTCGTGGACTCCGACGTCGAGCGCCTTCTGCTTCCACTTCTCACTGTTGTGAATGATGTACGAGTTGGTGATGAGCCCGTAGAATCCCATCTCCCACAAGTCGGCAGGAGTGATGGTCTGAAGATTCGGATTTACGACTGGAAGGAGCGTCGGTGTGTCGAGCATGTGCGTCGATGTGTGCAACTCACCGATTCTGGCCCAGCCATCCCGCGCGGAGACCTCGAACTTGCCGTGGTCGCCCTCCTTGCAAGGCTCCGCCTCCTCTGGAAGTTCCATCCTCAAGCCTCCTGCGGGTTCGCGGGAGTCGACTTCCCTTTTGGCGGCATCGGCCACTCAGGACTCATCGCCCGGAGGGTCATTGTGACCATCTTCAGAGTGGTTGGCGTTGTAGCCCTGGAATTCGGGGTTGACTTCATCGTAACAGTCGCCGTCATAACCGTCGATGCGTCCGTCATTATCGTTGTCGATGCCGTCTCCACAGTTTCCATCGCTGCCGAAGAGGCCTCCTGGGCCACCGCCCCCATCACCGGAAAACATGAACCAAGAGCCGACGGCAGCGACGATGAGCAGCATTCCGATGGCTGTCCATGCAGCGGTGCCCCACCCCTCCTGCTTGTGAACCACTTCGACAGTCACCTTACGCGTGAGGCCATCTGCAGATGTTTCGGAAGTAGCCGCGTCAATCGCAGCCTGTGCAGCTTCATCCTCGGCCATCGA
The DNA here is from genome assembly GCA_964586945.1 of uncultured Candidatus Poseidoniales archaeon. Classification (GTDB taxonomy): domain Archaea; phylum Thermoplasmatota; class Poseidoniia; order Poseidoniales; family Thalassarchaeaceae; genus MGIIb-Q1. The sequence continues at coordinate 9,803 of CAZPJQ010000006.1, read as the reverse complement.
GCCCGACTGCCTTTCACAACATATCAGTTGTCGCCATAGCGGAGCAGGTGAATCGAGCCAGTTTCTATCCGTAATTCTACCTCGGATGGTACCGATTTTGAACTCGGAACTGCTAATATCTTGATCAAGCGACCTGAAGCATTCTCTTCCAACAGGTCGACCAGTTGTTCACTAAGCATCATCTGGTGAGCCGTCACCAAAACCGCGGCGACGTGACCGTGGGCGCTGATGTTGACTATCCAATCGTCAAACGGCGGCAACATCTGCCAGCGCAATTCGTAGCCCTCAGGCAGACCGATGTCAACCTCGCTCAAAGCCGCTTCTAGGTCGGCATGCCAAGGACTCTCTTCGGCCGGCATGTCATCACTCGACAAAAGTCACATTGCCATGTTTGAGAACGAACTCCCGACCGAGTTCATCGAAGGTGTCGAGAAGTGAGGAACTGAAGAAGATTGAAGCGACCTCGGAATCCATCAGCAGGTCGTTTTGAATGCCTTGCAACGTCCCGGGAGCGGCTCCGCATGCGATGCACGCGCCATCGAGATTCAGTTGTAGGGAAACTGCCTCAGAACCGTTAGATTTCGCGACAACCTCCGCCGAGTCCACGACGATTCCCCCCCCATGCCCAGAAAGTGCCGCTCTAACATCGCCCAAACGGGCCAATATTGCTCCAACCAAATCGTCACTAGCCTGTTTGACCAATTCGAGTAAAGAGAGACCAGCCAACCGTTCCTCCTCCGCCGGGTCGAGCACCTCGGCCATCCGATTCTTTGCCTCTCCTGCCATACTTCCCGCCACTTCAAAACGATACAGGTCAGCGAGGTTGTCGGCGGAACCGTCAGAGATGTCATCCTCTACCATTGAACATTCGAGAACGGCCGGCTGCTTTGAGCCATTGCCCGCAGCAGCGAGGCGAAAGTGTTCGGTATGGAGTCCTACGGACTCGCCAGACGCCCAAGAATGGTATGGATGGATAGGACACGCCTTCATAAGGTGGGCGCGGGCCCATTGAAACAGAGTGGGCTTGACATGGCTGAAGAGGGTGTTCTCGAGATTCGCAATCTGCATGTGGAAATCGGCGGCGAGCCGATTCTGAAGGGCATCGACCTGACCCTGAAAAAGGGCGAGATTCACGCCTTGATGGGTCGGAACGGCAGCGGCAAGTCGACTCTAGCAAATGTGTTGATGGGCCACCCTGACTACGATGTGACGGAAGGCACGGTCACACTCGACGGCGAGGACCTACTCGAACTCGCCGCGTGGGAGAGAGCCCGCGCCGGCCTCTTCCTCTCATTCCAGTATCCACAGTCGGTACCCGGCCTTCAAGTCGGCAATTTCCTTCGCAAGTCGGTTCAAGCTGTTCAAGGAGATGACGCGCCCTCGGCGCGTGAGTTCCGCGCTGAACTGAACGCTGCCATGGAGGCGCTCAACATCGACAAGAAGTTCCTCGGACGCTATGTCAACGACGGCTTCAGCGGAGGCGAGAAGAAGCGCTTTGAGATCCTGCAACTAATGCTGATGAAGCCGAGAATCGCAATCCTCGACGAAACCGACTCCGGCCTCGACATCGACGCCATGCGCACCGTCGCCGACGGAATCAACGCCTCGGTCGACAACGCCGCCTGCCTCATCATCACCCACTACCAACGCATTCTGGAGCATGTCAAGCCGAACCATGTCCATGTGCTCATCGATGGTCGAATAGTAGCCAGCGATGGCTACGAACTCGCCGAAACATTGGAGAACCGTGGCTACGAATGGCTCGAACAGGAGGCTTCAGCATGAGCAGCGATGCACGAGAGGCGGTTGGCGACTACAAGGCTGGCTGGCACGACCCGGAACAGGCGACCGTCCGATTCGACGCCGGCTTGTCGGAACAGATTGTCCGGGACATCTCAGAGCTCAAGGGTGAGCCGGAATGGATGACCGACATCCGAGTGAAGGCGTACCACCACTTCATGGAGCGACCGATGCCGAATTGGGGCTCAACCGAATTGCTCAACTCAATCGACTTTGACAATATCTGCTACTTCCTGCGATCGGGTGATGGGACCAAAGAAGATTGGGACGAAGTTCCAGAAGACATCAAGAACACCTTTGACAGGCTCGGAATCCCCGATGCAGAGAAAAAGTGGCTCGGTGGCGTCACAGCCCAGTACGAAAGTGAAACAATATACCACAGCATCCGGGAAGACTTGGAGTCTCAGGGGGTCATTTTCCTCGACATGGACGCAGGCCTGAGAGAGTATCCGGAAATCGTCAAGAAGTACTTCTGCAGCATCATCCCCTACCAAGACAACAAGTTCAGCGCCCTCAACACCGCGGTCTGGTCCGGCGGCTCCTTCCTCTATGTTCCAAAGGGAGTTCATGTAGAGTTGCCAGTCCAAGCCTACTTCCGAATCAACTCGGAGAACATGGGGCAGTTTGAGCGCACCCTAATAGTTGCGGAAGAGGGCGCATCCGTGTCATACATCGAGGGCTGCTCGGCACCTACCTACTCAACAGATTCGTTGCACAGCGCCGTTGTGGAGTTGATTGCACTTCCCGGCGCATACATCCGCTACACCACCATTCAGAACTGGTCGAACAATGTCTACAACTTGGTCACTAAGCGGGGTGTCGCACATGAGAATTCAACCATCGAATGGGTTGATGCCAATGTCGGTTCGAAACTCACGATGAAGTATCCTGCCATCATTCTGAAGGGCGATGGCGCCCACGGCGAAGTCATCTCAGTAGCCTACGCCGGTGAAGGAATGCATCAGGACGCCGGGGCGAAGGTGCACCACCTCGCCAGCAACACAACCAGCAAGATTCTCTCCAAGAGCATCTCCAAGGACGGGGGCCGGGGGAGCTACCGGGGCATGGTGACGGTGAGCAAGAAGGCGGAGAACTGCAAGGTGAATGTCGTCTGTGACGCACTCATTCTCGACGAAAAGAGCCGCTCTGACACATATCCCACGATGGAAATCAAGAACTCATCCTGCCGCTGCGAGCACGAGGCTTCAGTAAGCAAGGTGAGCGACGACCAGGTCTTCTATCTGATGAGCCGGGGCCACTCAGAGGATGAGGCATTGGCTCTCATCGTCAACGGCTTCTTTGAGCCCTTCGTGAGAGAACTGCCGATGGAATACGCGGTCGAGTTGAACAAGCTGATGGCACTGGAGATGGAAGGCAGCATCGGTTGAGATTCGGTTCCAACCTCACTCAGAGACATCGAGCCACAAAGATTCGCCGGAGGATAGACGATGGATGCAGCAGCGACCTATCTTGACCTGCCAATACCCAACAGGGCCAATCATCTCTGGCGTTACACACCGTGGCATCGCATTCACCCGACCGGCAAGACCGCCTATCTCCCAACCACCATCGCACCTCCTGTCATTCACCTAGCCATGCTCGACGGCTCTGAGCCACCCGATGGAGTGACTATCTCGGCTTCTGAAGGTGTGGATGGTGTAGCACCTGTGGACGATATCGCGGCCGCCTTCATACGGGCCCTCACCGCTGGAGATTCGGTGACATTGAGTGTTGCGAAGGGTGTTCGACTCAAGCAACCGCTCCTCTTGCAGGTCGAGGTGGAGGGGGATGTCTGTGGAATTCACTTCAACCACGACATAGGGCCTCGTTCAGAAGTTGAACTCATCACGGTCTTCAATGGCAACGCTGAGTGGCTCGGAGTTCTACGCGAGGGAGTCATCGGTGAGGGGGCCATTCTCAATGACATCGTGGTCAACAGGCTCGGTGGCGGAATGATGCTCAGAGTCGATGCCATCCACATCGAGCGGGATGCCCAAGTAAAGCAGGGCACCGTAGGTGCTGGGGGTAAGCGTACGAAGTCTGACTTGCGCTACCACATGGTAGGTATTGGCGGAAGTCTCGAGGTAAAGGGCTCGATTATGTCGGAAGACGAGCAGCACAACGACTCTCACATCGAGATCATGCACGATGCGCCGATGACCTACAGCCGACTCAACTGGCACTCGTCGTGTGGCGGCAAGAGCCGTACCATCGGCACCGGAATGCTTCGCATCGCCCACGGCGCCAAGGGCTCCGACGCAAGCCAACTGTTCCACAACCTGTTGCTCTCACCTCATGCCGAGGCGGACTCGATTCCCGAACTGGAGGTTCTGGAGAATGAGGTCGTCGGGTGCGGCCATGGAACCGCCAACGGACCGGTCGACGAGTCGCAGATGTTCTACTTGCAATCGCGCGGCTTCTCCGAAGTGGGTGCGAGAGCACTGCTCATCGCAGCATTCCTCAACTCCACCCTCTCCGACATGGGCTCCGACGCGGTCCACGACTGGCTCAAGGACCAGCTTAGCGATGGGCTGGCATCACTCACCAGTTGAGCCATTCAAACCTTGTAGACGAGATCGTTGGGACGTACTCTCTCGGGAACCCTGATTCCCACGCTATCGCCTGCGCCGGCCGATTCCACGGTGGCTCTGTCTATCTGCATTGATGTCACCTCAATCTCGAAGTCGGTCGTCGCTCCACTGATTCTAATCGTGTCGCCCACCGACAACTTGTCGGTCAAATCAATTGCAGCTACGCTGATGTTCTTGAAGAAAGAGTCGACCCTTCCTATGGACTCATCTGACATGTGTCTCTCCGGCCCCGCTTGGTACTACCAACAAAAAAGGGTTCCGACGGAGGGAATGACCCCATTCGCGCCTCTCAACACCCCAACGGTAGATTGCGTACTATGACGGCGCCACTGCGTCGTATGTCATCCCAATTCTGAATTCGTCAAAGAAAATCGAATTGTTCGTCAAGGTAGAATCCTGACCGACCTCGCCTCGATAGAGCCCTGCCTTCCAGTAGTGGGGGCGCCAGTTGTGCATGTTAGGCCCCGTGGTTGGAGTACCATTCGTGATCGATTCTCCATTAAGCCACACCTCTGTGTAGCCATCATCAGCCATCGACCACCCGATGTGGTAGACCAAATCATACCAAACTCCCTTGTCGATTGGAATTTCAGCCATGAAGTGACGATTCACGTCATTCAGCCCATACTTGAAGCCGATTCCGGTCTCTCCGTCACGACTGCCGTAGACGATTGAGAGAGGTGGATTTGCCGTTGAATGGTTATCGGGGTCACCGGTTTGGTCGTGCCACTGTGTAATCACATTGAATCCAGTCCCGTTCTCCGGATTGACGATGTAGTCTTCCGGAATCATGAACGACCAACCATACCAGATGTCGATGCATTCACCATGTCCGGCATTGATGCCAAACTCCGCCCTGTTCTTCACCGGCCTGTCGGAGCCACCCTGGGTTTGGTCGTCCGGAGTGATGTTCACCCGAAACGACTTGGCACCAGAACGCGCCACCTCAGTGACAATCGTGTATCCCTCTTCAGGGGCACCCTCCCAGCGCTTGAAAATGGTGTTTCTTGGGTTATCGCCCTCCACCTCCTCAAAGCCTTCGTAAATCACCAATTCATCTTCGCTGTAAGGCTCGAAGCCATCCGGACAACCGGGTTCAGGAGTTTCCTCCTCAAACTCGCAAGAGCCGTCATCCAATGTTGCATTTGAGTCGTAGTTGGACGCGGTTTCATTCATGCATCCCAGAATGTCATCATCAATCGGGTCGTCAGGCGGGTCTGGAGGGGGATCGTCACCAAACCCGAAACATCCCGGCAATAGCATGAGCATTGCAAGCGAAAGAGCGAGCACCCTTGGAAAGCGATTCCGCATGAACCTGAATGGTGTCAGGGTCATGAATGTAGCCCCGGTTGTACGATAGTTCCGAGCGTGGCTTGAAAGAGGGCTGTCGGGTGGCGCGGAGCAGAGGGAGAAGCATGGCGTTGGACCTTGAGGCGATTCGGGCAGATTTCCCCATCCTTTCGCGGGTACTTCCGTCTGGCAAACCACTCGTCTACCTCGACAACGCGGCGACCACCCAAAAGCCGCGCCAAGTGATTACGGCAATCTCTGATTACTACGAACAGCACAACTCCAATGTACACCGCGCTGTCCACACGCTCGCCGGTGAGGCGACCGCCGCTTATGAAAATGCGAGAATCACCATCGCCGACTGGTTCTCGGTCAACCCCGACCATCTCTTCTTCACGAGTGGGACTACTGAAGCGATCAACCTCGCCGCACACGCTTGGGGCAAAGCAAACCTGCACAAGGATGATGTCATTCTGTTGACGGAGATGGAGCACCACTCCGACCTCGTGCCTTGGCAGATGTTGGCGGAGGAGCGGGGAGTTGAACTGCGCTTCGTGCCTCTCTCAGACGGCAACAAGTCGCTGGACATGGAGGCGCTCGAGTCGACCATCGACGAAGTACAGCTCGTCTGCTGTGTCCACACTAGTAACGTGCTGGGAGTTCGAAACCCAATCGAACGCATCATCGAACTCGCCAAGACACGCGGCAACGGCGGCAAGGGAGCCGCAGTCCTACTCGACTGCGCCCAGGCGGTCAGCCACGACCGCCTCGGCTTCGACACAATGGGCGCCGACTTCGTCGCCTTGTCAGCCCACAAGATGTGCGGCCCGACTGGAATCGGGGCGCTGCTCGTCGCCGACGAGCGAATCTCAGAGATGACCCATTTCATGGGCGGCGGCGACATGATTCGCGAGACCTGGCTAGAACGCTCCGTCTACCAAGACGCACCACACCGATTTGAGGCCGGCACTCCGAAGATATCCGCCGCCATCGGCTGGGCCGCAGCCATCGACTGGCTCGACCAATTCGACATGGAGGAGGTCAAAGAGCACATCCTAGGGCTTGCCCGTCACACAGCAGCCGAAATTGGGAAACTACCGGGAATCATCGTGTATGGAGACCACGGAGATGACTTGGGCTCGGGAGCGGTTTCATTCCTTCACGACTCGATCCACGCCGAGGACTTGGCGCACTTCCTCGACGCTGGCGGGTTCGCGGTCAGGACCGGCCACCACTGTGCGCAACCACTGATGCGAAAGTTGGGCGTTACGGCTACCAACCGTGCCTCATTCTACCTCTACAACACGCGTGAGGAGGCCGACGCATTCATCAACCACCTTCAGGGCGTCATCGAGCGCTTGGCGTGAGGTCATCGAGATGTCGTACGGAGAGGGGAACTGGCCGGAGTCGCTCCAACTGGTTATCGAGGAATTCAGCGATGTATTCGATGCCATGGAGCGCTACGAGATACTCTACGAGTTCGCCAGCGAATGTGACCCCCTCTCCGAAGAATTGTGGTGCGAGGAGACCAGAGTCCACGGCTGCCAATCTGAGGCGCACATCATCTGTTCGCTGAACGACGATGGGAGCTTCAAGATGATTGGCTCGGCAGACGCGCAAATCGTGCAAGGTCTGATGGCAATAGCCCAGAAGGCAGTGAACGGCCTGCCACCCTCTGAAGTGGCTGATTTCCCTGTCACCTTCACCCGCGAATTGGGATTGATGGACAGCCTCTCACCAAATCGCGCCAACGGATTTTTGAACATGTTCACCCGCGTTAGGCAGGAAGCGAGGAAGTTGGCGGAGGCATAGACATGGCGGCGACGAAGGATTCTGTGTTGGAGGCTTGCTCTGAGGTCGTGGACCCCGAACTGCAGTTAAGTCTGGTTGAACTTGGGCTCATCTACGATGTCCGCCTCGAGCAGAACGACGACGGCCTGCACTGCGAAATCGACCTCACCCTGACCTCTCCGGGCTGTCCTGTCGCCCCTGAGATAATGGCTGCACTGCACCGCTCCGCGCTCTCCGCCGAGGGAGTTGACTCCGTTCACATCAACCTAGTGTGGGCACCTCGCTGGGACCCGAGAATCCACGCCTCGGAGGACGCTCAGATGGACATGGGAATCTTCTGACTCACCTACCATCTTCGTGGTGTCACCGAGGACACACCACCCTTCAGTAGGCATCAGTTTTGTTGGTTTTCTGCGGCTGTAACTGTGTTCTGCATCAGCATGGCGATGGTCATCGGCCCTACTCCACCGGGAACCGGCGAGAGATGACCAGCCACGGATGCGACTTCTGGGTGAACATCGCCGGCCAGCCGATACCCCTTGTCCGACTCATCATCGACCCGGTTCACACCGACATCGACGACAGCCGCACCCGGCTTGACCCAATCCGCCCTCACCAACTCAGCCCTGCCCACAGCGGCGATGAGAATGTCTGCGGCGCGGCAGGTTTCGGCCAAGTCTGGGGTCCTTGAGTGAGCGATTGTGACGGTGACATCCACACCCTTTCGACCGAGCAGAAGTGAGACTGGGGTTCCCACGATACGGGAGCGCCCGACCACCACGGCCCTCTTGCCGGAGAGCTCGACACCACCCCACTCGAGGAGTTTGACGACTCCCGCAGGTGTGCATGGAACCAGCCCGTCGGTTCGACCTTGCACGATTCGTCCAAGGTTGACCGGATGGAATCCATCGACATCCTTGGCCGGGTCGATCAGTTCGGTGATAGACAACTCGTCCATTCCCGCCGGTAGGGGAGATTGTACCAAGATGCCGTGAACCGATGGGTCGCCGTTGAGCCGCTCGACAACCGCCACGACCTCGGAAATTGATGCAGAAGAGGGCAAATCGATTCGTGTGCTCTCAATTCCCACGCGTGCGCAGGCGCGTTCCTTCGCTCCGACATAGACATGGCTCGCCGGGTCATCTCCGACGATTACCACCGCCAGATGAGGAGAAACTCCTGCTGCGCGCAATGCTGCTGCGCGAGAGGAAACTCCTGCTTCAACCTCGGCGCCACACGCCTTCCCATCGAGTACGACAGCGGCCATTTCGCTCCGGCGGGGGCGAGCCTCGCACTTGACCGTTTGCGCTTCGCCGGAGTGAGAGGTTCAAGACGAGGAGACAGGTCGCGAGGGTATCGCCAACGTAGCATAGCTGGTAGTGCTCCGGATTTGTAATCCGGCGGTCGGGAGTTCAAATCTCTCCGTTGGCTCCTTGGAATGCGCGATTGTGAGCGATTTCATTTGAGGATGCAAAAAGAACGAGGCCGACTTCGACTCAGCGCTTCTGTTGCTCATACTCATACTGCGCCTGCTGGTAGGCATTCCAACCCTGTTGCTGCTGCCCCATGCCTTGCCACTGGTTCCACTGTTGCCACGCAGCAATCTGTTCGGGAGTCATCTGCTGCTGTTGCTGGGCAGCCGCGTCATAGGGATTGTACTGCGCCGCTGCCACGGTCGGCACCGCTCTCGTCTGAGAGTCCTGAGCCTGCATCGCCGATTCGACTTCGCCAGCAACTTCCCCCTCATCATCTCCCCACTCATCGAGACCTGAGCCGCCACTCCTCATCGCGACAACGATGACGGAAAGCAGAATCACCAGCAAAAGCCCGAGAATGAACAGCCACTGAAGGGTGAATCCCCGCTCTTCGAGAGAGGCCCGCCAACCAGTATCAGCAGGCACGACCACATTGAGAACCTCCCCCTGTGCCACCACCTCACCATCCATGATGACGAGAATGTGGTAATGGCCAGGAGCAGTTGGCACCCAATCGATGTGGGTCTGTTCGGACTGTGCCGGAGAAACTCCCACGGAAGCTGCGACTGGCGTGATCTTCCGCCGCCCTCCATCGGCATCCACCTCCTCAAGCGAAATCTCAGCAAAGCCATGCACATCCCCACCATTGTGAACGGTGATGGAGACCATGACTGTCTGGCCAACCTCAACGGAATCGGTGCGGGAGTAGATGATGTCGTCATCCTCGACTGTGAACTCCGCCAAAAGCCGCTGAATTTGCCAAGAAGCAAACGGACTACCCGCTGAATTGAATGATACATCCGATACCATTTCGTGCCCAACCATGTCCGTCCCAGTCAGCCAAATATGTAGCGAA
>CAZPJQ010000005.1:0-24797 GCA_964586945.1 uncultured Candidatus Poseidoniales archaeon | reverse complement strand
GAACTGTTGGAATTTCATGCTGCTGAATCCTTGGCCTGCGAGGTCGAGGATTCGCTTGATGTGTGGCTCAGCGATGTGCGCATTCATCGCTCGCTTGATCGCCTTCGCCAACTCGATGTTGACTCCAGTGTCCAACTTCGCCTCTTCGTCTCCCTCCCAGTCAGCAATGGTTGCGAAAATGGCGTTGGCATTCTTCTGCAGACTTGCTGCACCTGCAATGAGGGCGCTGACCTTCTCCTCTTCCTTCATCTTCCAGTTGACATATTGACTGATGTCAGGGTGATCGAGGTCGAGTGTGATCATCTTCGCGGCTCGGCGTGTGGTGCCTCCCGACTTGATGGCCCCAGCCGCCTTGTCGAGAATCATCAGGAATGAGAGCAGCCCACTGCTCTGACCACCCCCGGACAGCGGCTCCCCCTCAGCTCTGAGATTGCTGAAGTTACTGCCGGTCCCGGAGCCGAACTTGAACAGAAGCGCCTCTCGGGCGACAAGGTCGGTGATGGAACCCTCGCCGCACAATTTGTCCTCAACGCTTTGGATGAAGCAGGCGTGAGGTTGTGGTCGCTCGTAGGAGTTTTTCGACCTACAATCTTTGCCGGTTGCCGGATTGACATACCAGTGGCCTTGAGCTGGACCTTCTATCCCATACGCCCAGTGCAGTCCGGTGTTGAACCACTGCGGACTGTTCGGTGCCGAGCGCTGACTGGCGAGAAGGAAATACATCTCATCGTAATACGCGCGTGCGTCGTGCTCGCCCGCGAAGTAGCCGTGCTTCCACCCCCAGTAAGTCCAGCATCCAGCGAGGCGGTGGAAAAGTTGCTTTCCGCTCGTCTCTTTGCCAACCCAGTCGTCAACCTTGTCTTTCATCGACATGTCAGGAGTTGAGCGCCAAAGGAACTCCGGAACCCCCTCTTCTTCGAGTTTTACCATGTGGTTTAGGCCCGGAACCACCCTCCGGAAGTACTTGTCAGAGGCAACGGTGGCAGGAACGCCAGAAAACCCAACAGGGAACTCCACTCCCTTGATCTCCCGCTCGATGGTCTGGTCGAAATTCTTGATTTGGATATCATTGACTTCCCAGTCAAACTGTTCGTGAACAGGAGTGTTGGGGGAGGTGAATCGCCGTTCTATGACAAGCCCAGATTCGACGTCACCAGTGACTTGGTCGGTCCGCCTTGAGGTTTGCATTTTCCATCCCTACTCTACTCGTTCTGCTCTCATCATGGCTTGTCCGCTTGGTCGGCGTCCTAATGGTGCGAGCGGGATTTTGTTGCCTACTTAGAGGGTTCTTAATGGTTCTCAACTAGACGCCGGAATTGTTGTGTGAAGTGAACCATTTTTTCTCTTCACGGCGACGATTCGTTTGGCTGATGACAAAGTTTCGGGTACTGTCTGGAACACAATAGAATAGGTAAATTTTCAACACCGAAAATCATCGAAACCAACCACTCCTATCCAAAAACGGCTCTTTCACTCCACACATCATCGGAAACAGTTGACGGGAACGCATTTGAACAAGCGGCGCGGAGGTGAACCTGTCGCAGTGGCCCGCGTCGCTATTTTGGGAGGCTTTCATTTGCTAGCGCCAGAACAGATTTTACACGCCTCTATGATTCTGAGCGTAGAGTCAGATGAGGGCCTGAATGAAGACTTGATTTCCTTGATCCAAGATGCCTTGGGATGTGACGACGAGGACCATGCGGCAGCGCTTGAGCACATCGATGAGCACCGCGATGGAGGTAAGTGGGGCGGCCGGCGAGATGCTGTACTGAAGCGCTCAACCGACCGAGTCAACGAGGCACTGACGAACGGACAACTTCCCGATTCGGGGCCAGTCGCCGATGGTCTTGCCAGCCTGCTTGATGAGGGGGATGATGGCGAGATTGACCCATTCGCAGAACTGGGAGTTCAAGCGGGAGCCGCGAGTGTGGGTGGCGCCGCTGACCAAGGTGCAGACCTGCTCGCCGCCTTCATGGACGACGACGAGGAAGAGGAGGATATGGTCGACTCCGGTGGCTTCCCAACAGAAACCATCGATTCCGATGGCGAACCAACCTCCTCAGAATCAGATGATGAGTCAGAGGCCGAGTCAGAGGCCGAATCTGATGACGATGACTCTGATAGTTCAGATTCGACCGAGCAGGAGCAGGAGTCCGAATCGACTCACGCGGTGTCACCGCTTGCTGCCTACGAGATGTTGATGTCGACCTGTTGGGTTGACGGAATCCTCGACCCGGCCGAGGCGAAACTACTCGCTCGTAAGAGAGACGAGTTGTCAATCAGCTTCGAGGACCATCTAACTCTCCTCCGCGAGATGTTGGAGCGAGAATCATGATGGAGGAGCACACTCCGTTCTGGCACGCCCTTGAATTGGCCTGGTGTGGAGACGGAGCCCTCTCACTCCACAGCGTGAGGCTGCTCGATGCGATGCAGCAGATGATATCTCTCGACGACTCCAGCCGAGCAGCCATAGAGAGCCGCTTTGAAGAGGAGATTGTCGCAGACCTCACACGGGCTGGCTTTGGTTGTGGCGACCAACCCCTCGCAGCATTGGTGGGCACTCTCACCTTCCTCGACGACCCGGCAGCGCAGGAAGTGCCCGCGCACTTGGGAAGTCAGCACTATTGGCAGGTCTTTCGAAGGAGCGCTGGTTGTCTAGTTGTGCGTGGATGGACCAACTCGGCCTTGGCACCCCATTCATGGAGGGTGTCTGGCTTGAAGGGGACGACGCAGGTGATTTGGCCCGGGTACCCGCGGTCTTGGTCCCCGTCGCCCGTCAAATCGGGCTCATCAACGATGACAACTGAGGTTTTTCCTCAACCTTTTCAGCCATCCATCGCCAAATCCCAAGTGATGTCAGCGGTGTGCTTGAGCATGTTGGAGACCGTACAATATTTCGCATGGCTCTTTTCGATTAACCTGCGAATCAATTTTTCAGGCAGCTCCACACCCCCCACTCGGTAGATCATGTGAATTTTGGTGAAGACCCGTGGGTTGTTCTCTGCCCTCTCTAGGTCGAGTTCGACAACCGCCCTGGTAACCTCTCGATTCTTCAGTCCCTCTACCACATCAATCAGACTGCAGGCGCCACACGAGTGGAGTGTCGCCATCACTGGATTAACCACCTCACCTCCCCAACCGAGTTCCATCACGACGCCATCCTTGCCAGTACAGGTCAACTTCTTGCCGCCTTCCCATTCCACTAGAGAATCCATGGGTAGAGCGCGAGACGAGTCGCCGATGGAGTTTCCGCAGCCGCAATCTCCTCCTACTCAGACCCAACACATCACCTTCCAATCTTCGCCAACGCATTGATGAAGGGGTCGCCGGTCGGCGCAATCGATGACCTCAGGCTCACCCATCGACATGGTTGACGGCCAGCTCTCCGTCCCAAGCGACCCGATCATCCATTTCATCGAAGGGGATTGCATCGGCTCTGACATCACTCCGGTGATGCAGAAGGTCGTAGATACTGCCGTTGAGAAGGCGTATCAGGGCTCGCGTTCAATTCACTGGAGTGAGGTTCTCGCAGGACAGAAAGCGTACGATGCCACAGGCGAGTGGCTGCCAGATGAGACCCTGGAGTCGATTCGCTCAGGGCTCGTTTCAATCAAGGGACCGCTTACGACTCCTGTCGGTGGCGGAATTCGCAGTCTCAATGTCACCCTGCGCCAGAAGTTGGATCTGTTCGCCTGTGTCCGCCCAATCAGATGGTACGAAGGAACGCCCAGCCCAGTCAAGGACCCGGGTGCGGTTGACATGATAATATTCCGGGAGAACAGCGAGGATGTCTACGCCGGCATCGAGTGGGAGGCGGGCAGCGACGAGGTTCGGAAGGTCATCGACTTCCTGCAGAATGAGATGGGAGTGGACAAGATTCGTTTTCCTGACACTTCGGGAATCGGAATCAAGCCAGTCAGCAGGGAAGGCACAAACCGCATCGTGCGGGCGGCATTCAACCATGCAATCGAACAGGATTTGGATAGCGTGACTCTGGTCCACAAGGGGAACATCATGAAGTTCACAGAGGGTGGATTCCGCGACTGGGGGTACCAACTAGCCAAGGATGAGTTCGGGGCCACGGAACTTGACGGCGGTCCTTGGTGCACCTTCACAAACCCGAACACTGGGAACGATATTCTCGTCAAGGATGTCATCGCCGACGCCATGCTGCAACAGATACTAACACGCCCACGTGAGTATTCGGTGCTAACAACGATGAATCTCAACGGCGATTACATCTCCGACGCCCTCGCGGCACAGGTCGGAGGCATTGGAATCGCCCCTGGTGCAAACATCAACTTCGACACCGGAGTCGCCATCTTCGAGGCCACCCACGGCACTGCCCCCAAGTACACCGGTCTTGACAAGGTAAACCCCGGGAGTCTGATACTCTCCGCTGAAATGATGCTTCGATACATGGGTTGGGGAGAAGCGGCCGACCTCATTGTGAAGGGGATGGGAGGAGCCATCTCGGCAAAGACCGTCACCTACGACTTCGAGCGTCTGATGGGTGACGCGACCCTGCTCAAGTGTAGCGAGTTCGGTGCTGCCATCATCGCGCATATGTGAGTGATTAGTATGGATTTTGCTTCTCTGAATCTCTGCCAGCCCCTACTGGATGCCCTCGACGAGATTGGTTATGTCACGCCTACGCCAATTCAAGCCCAGACCATCCCAGATCTCATCGAAGGACGCGACATGCTCGGTTGCGCCCAGACGGGCACGGGAAAGACCGCCGCCTTCGCCCTTCCAATCCTCGATGCGATTGCTGAAGACCCGTGGTCGGGTTCACGCCGCATCCGCGCCCTGATGCTATGTCCAACGCGTGAACTCGCATCCCAGATTAACGATAATATCGAGCAATATGCACGACACCTCGACATCCGTTCGATGGTCATGTTCGGTGGCGTATCGCAGCGCCCTCAGGAAAAGAACCTACGCCGGGGCGTCGACATTCTGGTCGCCACACCCGGTCGCTTGCTCGACCTCATCTCTCAGGGATATGTTGACCTGTCCCATGTGCAATTCCTTGTTCTCGATGAGGCGGACCGCATGCTCGACATGGGCTTCATCCGAGACATTCGGAAGATTCTTGCACATATACCAAAGAATCGCCAGAGCCTGCTGTTCAGTGCCACCATTCCACGCTCGATTGTTGAATTGTCCCGTGACATGCTCCACGACCCAGTAAGCGTCTCGGTCACACCCGAATCGACCACTGTCGAGGCCATCGAACAATCCCTGATGTTCGTGATGAAGCGTGACAAGCGTGGTCTCTTGACACATATCATCAAGGATGAGCGACCTGAGAAGGTGCTCGTCTTCAGCCGCACCAAGCACGGCTGCAATCGCATCGTCAAGCAGCTCGGACAAGACGGTATCGAAGCCCTCGCCATCCACGGCAACAAGAGTCAGGGCGCGCGCGAGAAAGCCCTCGGCCAATTCCGCAATGGTACCCTTCAGGTGCTAGTCGCAACCGATGTGGCGAGCCGCGGCATCGATGTCTCCGACATCAGCCATGTCATCAATCTGGATTTGCCCAACGAGCCCGAGGTCTATGTACACCGCATCGGACGTACGGCGCGTGCAGGCAAAGGAGGCATCACCATTGCTTTCTGTGATGAGAACGAAGGTGAGTATCTGCGCGGTATCGAGAAGATGATTCGTCAGGACATCCCAGTCGATGAGGCCCACCCTTTCCACTCGGAGAAGGCCCGGTCGTGCAAGGGCAACAAGGCACCCAAGAAGCAGCAGAATCGGGGCCGCGGCCGACGCAAGCCGCGCAATCACAAATCCAACGGCAACCGCTCGAATGGGAAATCGAATCAACAATCCAATGGTGGACGCGATGGCCGGCGTTCAGGACGCGGCCGAAGCCCCAAACAACGCAAGCACCAGACCCGTTACTGAGTTCGGTGATGAGATAATTTCTCACATGTGAGAATGGCTAATCCATCACAGAGATGTTTTCCTCTGGATTTTTCCGTGGTGTTTTCCTCAACACCTGATGTAGTGGAGTAAAGCAAGTTCCCCTCCCACTACTACACGGTTTAATTATTACACCGACGTACCTCTACATGAATGGGCGCGGTAATTGTTGGATATGCGCGGTCACCGTTCACGCCTGCGAGGAGGGGTGCGCTCGCGCGCGTCCGCCCGGATGACATGGCAGCGGCCGTCGTGAAGGAACTACTAGCGAGGAGCGAACTTGATGCGGCGCTCATCGAGGATGTGATTGTTGGATGCGCTTTTCCTGAGGGGGAACAGGGATTCAATCTCGCGAGAATGCTTACCTTCCTTTCAGGGTTACCCAACTCGGTTGCTGGAGTCACCATCAATCGATTCTGCGGCTCTTCGATGCAGGCGATCCACGACGCCGCAGGCAGGATAGCGATGGGTGCCGGAGAGGCGTTCGTCTGTGGTGGGGTGGAATCGATGACGAGGGTTCCGATGACCGGATTCAATCCGATGCCGAATCCCCGTTTGACCAATGAATATCCCGAGGCGTTCACTTCGATGGGGATCACCGCAGAGAATCTCGCTGAACGGCATGACATCTCTCGAGAGAGGCAGGAGGAGTTCGCGGTGGAGAGTCACCGCAAGGCGGAGGCTGCTCGTTCATCTGGCAGTTTGAGTAGCGAGATTGTCACCATCGAGACGGAAGGTGAACTAGTCGAGGAGGATGGCTGCATCCGCCCCGACACAGACGCAGAAACTCTCGCCGGACTTAGGCCGGCCTTCGATGAGAACGGCACGGTGACCGCCGGCACAGCATCACCACTCACCGACGGCGTCGCTTTCGTGTTGGTGTGCAGCGAGGAGTTCGCCGAGGCAAACAATCTCACTCCACTGGCGAGGATTCGCTCGATTGCAGTATCCGGCTGTGACCCGGAAGTGATGGGAATCGGGCCTGTCGAAGCGAGTCGGAAGGCGCTTGCACGGGCGGGGATGGAGCTTGAAGACATCGACATCATCGAATTGAACGAGGCGTTCGCTGCTCAATCAATTGCAGTCATCGAGGAGTTGGGTATTGACCCCGCTAAGGTGAACCTTGACGGTGGTGCAATTGCACTCGGCCATCCACTCGGTGCCAGCGGTGCTAGAATCACCGGAAAGGCGGCACAACTTCTGCAGAGGAATGGCGCCAAGACGGCACTCGTCACGATGTGCATAGGTGGTGGGCAGGGAATTGCCACCATTCTGGAGAGTGTGGAGTGAGGTGTTGGGATTGGCAGATATCCAGCGTGTGGCGGTGCTCGGTTCTGGCGTCATGGGCGCTGGAATCGCTGCACATTGTGCCAACGCCGGCTGCGAAGTTCTCCTTCTCGACATAGTTCCCCCTGATTTGGAGGAGGGTGGTGACCGCGACGGATTCGCTCGTGGAGCCATCGAAAGGATGTCAAAGTCAAATCCGGAGATGCTGATGCATCCGGACTTCTCGGCTCGAATCACTGCTGGAAATCTGGAGGATGACCTCCCGCTGCTCGCCGAAGTTGACTGGGTCGTCGAGGTTGTTCTCGAGCGGCTCGACATCAAGCACCAAGTCTACTCAAATATAGCCCCGCACCTCAACCCTGACGCGGTTCTCTCATCCAATACCTCGACGCTCCCACGCTCCGCCTTGGTGGAAGGAATGGATGCACAACTGGCCTCACGGTTTCTCATAACCCACTTTTTCAATCCGCCTCGGTACCTGCCACTGTTGGAAGTGGTCTCAGGCCCTGAAGTCTCTGAGGAGTCTCTTTCCCGATTCACAGAATTTGCTGACATTCGGCTTGGAAAGCAGATAGTGTCCTGCAATGACCGGCCTGGATTCCTCGGAAACAGGCTCGGTGTTTTCTTCATCCAGCGAGCCATCTACGAAACTCTCCGACGTGGTTTCACCGTCGAGCAGGCAGACGCCATGCTCGGCCTGCCAATCGGGCTTCCTAAGACCGGGGTATTCGGGCTTTTGGATTTGGTTGGAATCGATCTGATTCCCCACATCATGGAGAGTTTGCTTACCAATCTGGAGGCTGATGACATGCTACACCGCTTCGCCGGTGAAGGGGGCGAAATGATTCAGGCGATGATAGACGATGGCTACACCGGACGTAAGGGAAAGGGCGGATTCTACCGCCTCAACACCGACGGTGGTCAGCGTGTGAAGGAGGCGCGCAGTCTAGTCACAGGCGAATATGCGACAGCTGACCGGAAGGCAGCCTTCGCTTCCGCAAAGATGGGCAAGCAAGGGCTGCGCCGACTGTTGGAGCATCCCGACGAAGGCGCATCCTTCGTACGCGAGATATTGTTGGACACGCTCGCCTACGCAGCCGGACTCGTACCAGAGGTTACTGACTCCGTGGCCGACATCGATTTGGCAATGCGGATTGGCTACAATTGGAAGCGTGGGCCGTTCGAAATGATTGACCAGTTGGGAGTTGATTGGCTGATTTCCGCTCTCGAAGAGTCAGGAAGAGATGTACCCGAACTACTTCGAACAGCTAGCGAAGGAAAGTTCCACGAAGTTATTGATTCCGAGTTGACCCACCTACAGGCTGACGGAACTCGGGCCGTCTTGAACCGCCCACCCGAGACTCTCAGCGTGGCCGATTTGAAGCGCCGCGGCCCACCCATCGAAAGAAATCCGAGTGCCAGCCTTTGGGATGCTGGCGACGGCGTTCTGTTGGTTGAATATCACAGTAAGATGAATGCGATGGATCCGATGAGCATGGAGATGCTCCTCGCCGCAGTAGACAGAGCCGAGACAGAGGAATGGAAGGGCATTCTCATCGCCAACGACGCCCAGAACTTCTGTGCCGGCGCAAATCTCGGCCTCGCCCTTCTGGCTGCCAACCTAGGCGCATGGAAGGAGATTGAGGAGTTCATCGCGCTTGGTCAGGAGACATACACCGCCCTCAAGTACGCCGAGGTGCCAGTCGTCTCCGCCTCAACAGGCATGTGCCTTGGTGGAGGGTGTGAGGTTCTGCTCCATTCAGACGGCGTGCAGGCCCACGCCGAAACCTATGCCGGTCTTGTCGAAGTAGGCGTTGGAATCATCCCGGCTTGGGGTGGCTGCAAGGAGATGCTCGGCCGCCTATCGAAGAACGGCTTCGCACCAGGCGGTCCGATGGGGCCAGTAACCACTGCCTTCGAGACGATTGGATTGGCAAAGGTCGCCAAGTCAGCACATCAAGCGCGGGACATCGGCTTCATCACTGAGGATGACAGAATCACGATGAATCGAACTCGCCTGCTCGCCGACGGCAAGGAACTCGTTCTCAAATTGGCTGTTGACTACCAGCCGCCCGAACCTCATGTCTACAATCTACCGGGCCCCACCGGAATGGCCGCCCTCAACCTTGCTGTAGCCGACCTCCGCCGTTCAGGTAGAGCGACTCCCCACGATGTCGAGGTCTCCACCTCCCTCGCAAAAGTCCTGACCGGGGGGGGCACAGACATGGTTGACGAGTTGAGCGAGGAGGATATTCTCACATTGGAGCTCGAGGGAATCATTGGTCTTGCCAAGGATGTAGCGAGTCTTGCAAGGATGGAGCACATGCTGCTCAAGGGGAAGCCACTGAGAAACTGACGAGGTGAGAGAATGGTACGATACGATCCCCCAACCCGCGATTACCAGTTCCTTTTCCACGAGGTGTTCGGTGTTTGTGAGGATATGCAGAAACTAGGTTTCGAGGAGTTTGACCGTGAATTCCTCGACATGATGATGGATGAATGGGGCGATTTCACCAACGGGGTTTGGCTTCCAACAAATGTCCGGGGTGATATTGAAGGGGCAAAATACCTGGATGGCAGAGTTACCACTCCGTCCGGCTTCAAGGAGGCGTGGGCAGCCACGGTTGAGGCTGGTTGGTTGGCAACGGTCTGTGAACCCGAACATGGCGGATTGGGGCAACCTCTCCTATTCCGGAATGCGATGGACGAATTCGCAATATCGACCAACATGGCGCTTTCAGCATTAGCAGCACTCTGCCTTGGCGTCTATGATTTGGTTACTGACCACGGCGATGATTCCCTGCAGGAGTTGTACGCGCCAAAGGTTGCTACAGGCGAATGGTGTGGGACCATGTGTCTGACTGAGCCGCATTGTGGAACCGACCTCGGGATTATTCATACCAAGGCAGAACCCCGAGATGATGGTAGTTACCTGATTAGCGGAACTAAGATTTTCATCACCGGCGGAGAACATGACCTCACTCCGAACATCGTTCACATGGTGCTCGCAAGGCTTCCCGAAGCGCCGTCCGGTACCAAAGGAATCTCCCTCTTCCTAGTGCCTAAATATCTCCCCTCCGACTATCAAGGCGGCATTCCCAAAGGATGTTCCGACGATATTTCGAACTCTGTGAACGGCGTTGTCTGCTCTTCGATTGAGAAGAAGATGGGTCTGCATGGCCAACCGACCTGTGTGATGAATTTCGAGCAGAGCGTGGGCTGGCTCGTCGGCGAACCCAATCGGGGCATGGCGCTCATGTTCGAGATGATGAATCGAGAGCGGCTTGCTACTGGAATGATGGGACTCGGGCTTGGAGAAGTCGCCTACCAAAACGCCCTCGACTGGTGCAAAGAGCGTCGTCAAGGACGGGACTTGAAGGGGGTCAACGACCCTGAGGAAGAGGCAGACAACATTCTGGTTCACCCAGATGTCCGTCGAATGTTGCTACGAACCAAGGCGAATAATGAGGGGTGCAGGGCGCTCGGCACTTGGATTGGTCTGCAACTCGACAAATCGGGTCGGGCTGAGGGTGAGGAACGAGATATTGCGAAGGCGCTTGTCGCGGTTCTGACTCCTGTCGCCAAAGCGCACATGACCGACATTGGATGTGAGAGTACCTTCGACTGCATTCAAGTGATGGGTGGAGCTGGCTACATTCAAGAATCGGGTGTTGAGCAATTTTACCGTGATGTGAGAATCGCTCCCATCTGGGAGGGGACCAATGGCATCCAAGCGCTCGACCTCGTCGGCCGAAAAATCGCACTCAACCTCGGTCGAGACATGCGCCATCTGCTCTGGCCGATGCTTGAATTCATCGAGGAAAACAGAGATATCGAGGGGATGGCCGAGTTCACTAAACCACTCTACCAAGGCGTTAGAGGCTTGCAACAGATCACCCTTCTGCTGATGGCGGAGGGGATGGCGAACCCCCATTTCCTCGCCGCTGGTGCAACCGACTACTGCCGCTACCTCGGCAATATCGTACTTGGATACATGTGGGCACGGATGGCGAAGGTCAGCCTTGAGAAGCGAGGCGAAGACCCGTTTTACGACGCTAAACTCGCGACTGCCCGCATCTTCTTCGAGAGAATATACCCTGAGACCATCTCGCTCGCTGCCAAGATTCAGGCTGGACACCGCAATCTGATGGAATACCCGGAGGCGATGATGTGACTTTGCTTCGAGAGGACGACTACGGCTTTTTGCCGCCCCACATCCAACCGGAGGTCCGCCACGCAGTCACCTTCCCTCAAGTATTGACCGGACTCCTCGTCATCGAAGCTCTCGCACTCATCATCATCCCAGATTGGTGGAGTCAGCCAGTGGCTTGGCTTCTGTTCGGACTTTCCATGCCACCACTCGGCTGGCTCATCTTCCGTCATCTCGTCATCAAGATAGTGTTCACCACACCAGAGCCAGTTTCCGGCAGACCGACAGATCCTCGTTGGGCGCCCTTCCGATTCACTGGATGGGGAGGTGATGTCAAGACAGCTCATCTGCTTGAGGGAGACAACTCGGGGTCAGACCTTGTCGTGGTCCTACACGGCCGTGGCTCATCCCTTAGAAGAATTGAGACGAGGGCGCAACACATCTCAGAGCTCGGTGCGACCGTGGTCGGCCTCAACTTGCGCGGGCATGGTGAGTGCGATCGCAGAACTGATTGGACACTGCTCAAAGTGGTCGAGGACATCGAGGCCATGATGGAGGCCCTTGAGCATGAACTCGGTGGCAATCTCCCAGAGAGGGTATGGTTCTACGGCCACAGCGTAGGAGGTTTCCTTTCCCTTTGGTTCGGGGCCAATCCCACGGGATGGTGGCAGGAGCGGCTCTCAGGAATCATGCTCGAGTCACCCGCAACCTCCTTCCCACTCGCGGTCGAGTCGCTGCTACCCCCCCACCTCCGGGCCTTCATGCCGTGGGTTAGGCAAATCCTCCGCCGCGAATATGAGCGCATCCACCCAAACAACTCGATTCGCTACGCCACCGCCCAAGTTCCACACTTCGGAATGCCCACCGTCCCGACCCTGCTCTTACAGGCGACGCGCGACGACCGACTCGGTCGAGAACACTTCAATCTCCTCACCTCGCACCTTGATGGGGATGCCTCAGTCCATCTGTTGGCATCACAACCACACACATCAGAAGTGGACAGCGAGGAGAGGAAAAATGTCCTCGAAGAGTGGTTGGCGCCGCGCCTCGGGAACGCAATGGAAGGATTGGTATGAGTTTGGAAAGAAAATTTGAACGGGCTGCGAAGAAGGTATGGCGATTGAAGGCGAGGCCGGATGATGATACCTTGTTGGAATTGTATGCGCTCTACAAACAGGCGACTGAAGGTGATGTAGAGGGACGAAGACCGCTCCGCGGCGGTCTGAAGACGATGGCGAAGTGGCGCGCTTGGAAGGGGTTGCGAGGAATGCCCATCGATGATGCAATGAGTGAGTATTGCAACATGGTCAGCACTCTCTTCACTAGCAGAGCAGCGGCTTGAGAAAATATTCGGAGGTCAGTTTAGATGGTTGATTCATTATCCGGTCGTACATTTCTCGTCACCGGGGCGAGCAGAGGGATTGGTCGGGAGATTGCGATCCGATTAGGTTCGGCGGGAGCAAATGTAACAGTCTGTGCTCGTAGCATGGAGGCGAACGCGAGGCTGCCAGGAACCCTTCCCGAAACAGTGTCTGCTGTCGAACAGGCAGGTGGTAGTGCGCTGGCCGTTCAGGTCGATGTCAGGGATGATGAACAGGTCGCAGACGCAGTAGCCCAATGTGTCGAGCGATTCGGTGGATTGGATGGTGTCGTATGCAACGCCGGAGCGTTGTTCATCGCCCCATTTGCGATGACCCCGATGAAGCGTTTTGACCTCGTGCACCAAGTCAACGTGAGAGCCACATACGCTACCATTCAGGCGGCACTCCCTCATCTGCTCAAGTCCGACCACCCTCGAGTCCTCGTCATCTCACCACCGGTGTCGATGGAGCCTCGTTGGCTTGCGG
The DNA here is from genome assembly GCA_964586945.1 of uncultured Candidatus Poseidoniales archaeon. GTDB lineage: Archaea > Thermoplasmatota > Poseidoniia > Poseidoniales > Thalassarchaeaceae > MGIIb-Q1. The sequence goes on along the minus strand of CAZPJQ010000005.1, from coordinate 11,582 downwards.
GGACAACCGCCTACTCGATCTCAAAGTTTGGGATGTCAATTCTCGTCGCCGGGCTCGCAGTAGAGTTGGCAACAGATTCAGTTGGAGTCAACGCACTTTGGCCGGCGACCACAATCGATACGGCAGCAGTCCGTTTCAACCAGGCACTCGGTGGCGAGGCGATGGCAGAGATGAGTCGAAAACCCTCCATCGTCGCAGACGCCGCCTACCATGTGCTGACTCAGGGGCCAGAATGCACAGGCCGATTCTTCACTGACGAAGAGGCTCTTGCCGAGGCGGGAATAACTGACCTCGAGGGGTATTCAGTCACCCCCGGCGGGCCACTCCAACCAGACTTCTACCTATGACTCTAATTCACTAACTAATTGGTAGGATAACCTTATTCCGTATAATCAATTTTAGCGGGTCCAATTAGCCAAAGAGTGTGCATTATCCACCACCGCAAACCCAAATCTCTCTTGGAAGGCTCGGGCTGGAACCGTGAAGTCAGAGTCCCTTGATGCGACTAAAACGGGTCTTCGCCCTTCCAATCCTCGATGCGATTGCTGAAGACCCGTGGTCGGGTTCACGCCGCATCCGCGCCCTGATGCTATGTCCAACGCGTGAACTCGCATCCCAGATTAACGATAATATCGAGCAATATGCACGACACCTCGACATCCGTTCGATGGTCATGTTCGGTGGCGTATCGCAGCGCCCTCAGGAAAAGAACCTACGCCGGGGCGTCGACATTCTGGTCGCCACACCCGGTCGCTTGCTCGACCTCATCTCTCAGGGATATGTTGACCTGTCCCATGTGCAATTCCTTGTTCTCGATGAGGCGGACCGCATGCTCGACATGGGCTTCATCCGAGACATTCGGAAGATTCTTGCACATATACCAAAGAATCGCCAGAGCCTGCTGTTCAGTGCCACCATTCCACGCTCGATTGTTGAATTGTCCCGTGACATGCTCCACGACCCAGTAAGCGTCTCGGTCACACCCGAATCGACCACTGTCGAGGCCATCGAACAATCCCTGATGTTCGTGATGAAGCGTGACAAGCGTGGTCTCTTGACACATATCATCAAGGATGAGCGACCTGAGAAGGTGCTCGTCTTCAGCCGCACCAAGCACGGCTGCAATCGCATCGTCAAGCAGCTCGGACAAGACGGTATCGAAGCCCTCGCCATCCACGGCAACAAGAGTCAGGGCGCGCGCGAGAAAGCCCTCGGCCAATTCCGCAATGGTACCCTTCAGGTGCTAGTCGCAACCGATGTGGCGAGCCGCGGCATCGATGTCTCCGACATCAGCCATGTCATCAATCTGGATTTGCCCAACGAGCCCGAGGTCTATGTACACCGCATCGGACGTACGGCGCGTGCAGGCAAAGGAGGCATCACCATTGCTTTCTGTGATGAGAACGAAGGTGAGTATCTGCGCGGTATCGAGAAGATGATTCGTCAGGACATCCCAGTCGATGAGGCCCACCCTTTCCACTCGGAGAAGGCCCGGTCGTGCAAGGGCAACAAGGCACCCAAGAAGCAGCAGAATCGGGGCCGCGGCCGACGCAAGCCGCGCAATCACAAATCCAACGGCAACCGCTCGAATGGGAAATCGAATCAACAATCCAATGGTGGACGCGATGGCCGGCGTTCAGGACGCGGCCGAAGCCCCAAACAACGCAAGCACCAGACCCGTTACTGAGTTCGGTGATGAGATAATTTCTCACATGTGAGAATGGCTAATCCATCACAGAGATGTTTTCCTCTGGATTTTTCCGTGGTGTTTTCCTCAACACCTGATGTAGTGGAGTAAAGCAAGTTCCCCTCCCACTACTACACGGTTTAATTATTACACCGACGTACCTCTACATGAATGGGCGCGGTAATTGTTGGATATGCGCGGTCACCGTTCACGCCTGCGAGGAGGGGTGCGCTCGCGCGCGTCCGCCCGGATGACATGGCAGCGGCCGTCGTGAAGGAACTACTAGCGAGGAGCGAACTTGATGCGGCGCTCATCGAGGATGTGATTGTTGGATGCGCTTTTCCTGAGGGGGAACAGGGATTCAATCTCGCGAGAATGCTTACCTTCCTTTCAGGGTTACCCAACTCGGTTGCTGGAGTCACCATCAATCGATTCTGCGGCTCTTCGATGCAGGCGATCCACGACGCCGCAGGCAGGATAGCGATGGGTGCCGGAGAGGCGTTCGTCTGTGGTGGGGTGGAATCGATGACGAGGGTTCCGATGACCGGATTCAATCCGATGCCGAATCCCCGTTTGACCAATGAATATCCCGAGGCGTTCACTTCGATGGGGATCACCGCAGAGAATCTCGCTGAACGGCATGACATCTCTCGAGAGAGGCAGGAGGAGTTCGCGGTGGAGAGTCACCGCAAGGCGGAGGCTGCTCGTTCATCTGGCAGTTTGAGTAGCGAGATTGTCACCATCGAGACGGAAGGTGAACTAGTCGAGGAGGATGGCTGCATCCGCCCCGACACAGACGCAGAAACTCTCGCCGGACTTAGGCCGGCCTTCGATGAGAACGGCACGGTGACCGCCGGCACAGCATCACCACTCACCGACGGCGTCGCTTTCGTGTTGGTGTGCAGCGAGGAGTTCGCCGAGGCAAACAATCTCACTCCACTGGCGAGGATTCGCTCGATTGCAGTATCCGGCTGTGACCCGGAAGTGATGGGAATCGGGCCTGTCGAAGCGAGTCGGAAGGCGCTTGCACGGGCGGGGATGGAGCTTGAAGACATCGACATCATCGAATTGAACGAGGCGTTCGCTGCTCAATCAATTGCAGTCATCGAGGAGTTGGGTATTGACCCCGCTAAGGTGAACCTTGACGGTGGTGCAATTGCACTCGGCCATCCACTCGGTGCCAGCGGTGCTAGAATCACCGGAAAGGCGGCACAACTTCTGCAGAGGAATGGCGCCAAGACGGCACTCGTCACGATGTGCATAGGTGGTGGGCAGGGAATTGCCACCATTCTGGAGAGTGTGGAGTGAGGTGTTGGGATTGGCAGATATCCAGCGTGTGGCGGTGCTCGGTTCTGGCGTCATGGGCGCTGGAATCGCTGCACATTGTGCCAACGCCGGCTGCGAAGTTCTCCTTCTCGACATAGTTCCCCCTGATTTGGAGGAGGGTGGTGACCGCGACGGATTCGCTCGTGGAGCCATCGAAAGGATGTCAAAGTCAAATCCGGAGATGCTGATGCATCCGGACTTCTCGGCTCGAATCACTGCTGGAAATCTGGAGGATGACCTCCCGCTGCTCGCCGAAGTTGACTGGGTCGTCGAGGTTGTTCTCGAGCGGCTCGACATCAAGCACCAAGTCTACTCAAATATAGCCCCGCACCTCAACCCTGACGCGGTTCTCTCATCCAATACCTCGACGCTCCCACGCTCCGCCTTGGTGGAAGGAATGGATGCACAACTGGCCTCACGGTTTCTCATAACCCACTTTTTCAATCCGCCTCGGTACCTGCCACTGTTGGAAGTGGTCTCAGGCCCTGAAGTCTCTGAGGAGTCTCTTTCCCGATTCACAGAATTTGCTGACATTCGGCTTGGAAAGCAGATAGTGTCCTGCAATGACCGGCCTGGATTCCTCGGAAACAGGCTCGGTGTTTTCTTCATCCAGCGAGCCATCTACGAAACTCTCCGACGTGGTTTCACCGTCGAGCAGGCAGACGCCATGCTCGGCCTGCCAATCGGGCTTCCTAAGACCGGGGTATTCGGGCTTTTGGATTTGGTTGGAATCGATCTGATTCCCCACATCATGGAGAGTTTGCTTACCAATCTGGAGGCTGATGACATGCTACACCGCTTCGCCGGTGAAGGGGGCGAAATGATTCAGGCGATGATAGACGATGGCTACACCGGACGTAAGGGAAAGGGCGGATTCTACCGCCTCAACACCGACGGTGGTCAGCGTGTGAAGGAGGCGCGCAGTCTAGTCACAGGCGAATATGCGACAGCTGACCGGAAGGCAGCCTTCGCTTCCGCAAAGATGGGCAAGCAAGGGCTGCGCCGACTGTTGGAGCATCCCGACGAAGGCGCATCCTTCGTACGCGAGATATTGTTGGACACGCTCGCCTACGCAGCCGGACTCGTACCAGAGGTTACTGACTCCGTGGCCGACATCGATTTGGCAATGCGGATTGGCTACAATTGGAAGCGTGGGCCGTTCGAAATGATTGACCAGTTGGGAGTTGATTGGCTGATTTCCGCTCTCGAAGAGTCAGGAAGAGATGTACCCGAACTACTTCGAACAGCTAGCGAAGGAAAGTTCCACGAAGTTATTGATTCCGAGTTGACCCACCTACAGGCTGACGGAACTCGGGCCGTCTTGAACCGCCCACCCGAGACTCTCAGCGTGGCCGATTTGAAGCGCCGCGGCCCACCCATCGAAAGAAATCCGAGTGCCAGCCTTTGGGATGCTGGCGACGGCGTTCTGTTGGTTGAATATCACAGTAAGATGAATGCGATGGATCCGATGAGCATGGAGATGCTCCTCGCCGCAGTAGACAGAGCCGAGACAGAGGAATGGAAGGGCATTCTCATCGCCAACGACGCCCAGAACTTCTGTGCCGGCGCAAATCTCGGCCTCGCCCTTCTGGCTGCCAACCTAGGCGCATGGAAGGAGATTGAGGAGTTCATCGCGCTTGGTCAGGAGACATACACCGCCCTCAAGTACGCCGAGGTGCCAGTCGTCTCCGCCTCAACAGGCATGTGCCTTGGTGGAGGGTGTGAGGTTCTGCTCCATTCAGACGGCGTGCAGGCCCACGCCGAAACCTATGCCGGTCTTGTCGAAGTAGGCGTTGGAATCATCCCGGCTTGGGGTGGCTGCAAGGAGATGCTCGGCCGCCTATCGAAGAACGGCTTCGCACCAGGCGGTCCGATGGGGCCAGTAACCACTGCCTTCGAGACGATTGGATTGGCAAAGGTCGCCAAGTCAGCACATCAAGCGCGGGACATCGGCTTCATCACTGAGGATGACAGAATCACGATGAATCGAACTCGCCTGCTCGCCGACGGCAAGGAACTCGTTCTCAAATTGGCTGTTGACTACCAGCCGCCCGAACCTCATGTCTACAATCTACCGGGCCCCACCGGAATGGCCGCCCTCAACCTTGCTGTAGCCGACCTCCGCCGTTCAGGTAGAGCGACTCCCCACGATGTCGAGGTCTCCACCTCCCTCGCAAAAGTCCTGACCGGGGGGGGCACAGACATGGTTGACGAGTTGAGCGAGGAGGATATTCTCACATTGGAGCTCGAGGGAATCATTGGTCTTGCCAAGGATGTAGCGAGTCTTGCAAGGATGGAGCACATGCTGCTCAAGGGGAAGCCACTGAGAAACTGACGAGGTGAGAGAATGGTACGATACGATCCCCCAACCCGCGATTACCAGTTCCTTTTCCACGAGGTGTTCGGTGTTTGTGAGGATATGCAGAAACTAGGTTTCGAGGAGTTTGACCGTGAATTCCTCGACATGATGATGGATGAATGGGGCGATTTCACCAACGGGGTTTGGCTTCCAACAAATGTCCGGGGTGATATTGAAGGGGCAAAATACCTGGATGGCAGAGTTACCACTCCGTCCGGCTTCAAGGAGGCGTGGGCAGCCACGGTTGAGGCTGGTTGGTTGGCAACGGTCTGTGAACCCGAACATGGCGGATTGGGGCAACCTCTCCTATTCCGGAATGCGATGGACGAATTCGCAATATCGACCAACATGGCGCTTTCAGCATTAGCAGCACTCTGCCTTGGCGTCTATGATTTGGTTACTGACCACGGCGATGATTCCCTGCAGGAGTTGTACGCGCCAAAGGTTGCTACAGGCGAATGGTGTGGGACCATGTGTCTGACTGAGCCGCATTGTGGAACCGACCTCGGGATTATTCATACCAAGGCAGAACCCCGAGATGATGGTAGTTACCTGATTAGCGGAACTAAGATTTTCATCACCGGCGGAGAACATGACCTCACTCCGAACATCGTTCACATGGTGCTCGCAAGGCTTCCCGAAGCGCCGTCCGGTACCAAAGGAATCTCCCTCTTCCTAGTGCCTAAATATCTCCCCTCCGACTATCAAGGCGGCATTCCCAAAGGATGTTCCGACGATATTTCGAACTCTGTGAACGGCGTTGTCTGCTCTTCGATTGAGAAGAAGATGGGTCTGCATGGCCAACCGACCTGTGTGATGAATTTCGAGCAGAGCGTGGGCTGGCTCGTCGGCGAACCCAATCGGGGCATGGCGCTCATGTTCGAGATGATGAATCGAGAGCGGCTTGCTACTGGAATGATGGGACTCGGGCTTGGAGAAGTCGCCTACCAAAACGCCCTCGACTGGTGCAAAGAGCGTCGTCAAGGACGGGACTTGAAGGGGGTCAACGACCCTGAGGAAGAGGCAGACAACATTCTGGTTCACCCAGATGTCCGTCGAATGTTGCTACGAACCAAGGCGAATAATGAGGGGTGCAGGGCGCTCGGCACTTGGATTGGTCTGCAACTCGACAAATCGGGTCGGGCTGAGGGTGAGGAACGAGATATTGCGAAGGCGCTTGTCGCGGTTCTGACTCCTGTCGCCAAAGCGCACATGACCGACATTGGATGTGAGAGTACCTTCGACTGCATTCAAGTGATGGGTGGAGCTGGCTACATTCAAGAATCGGGTGTTGAGCAATTTTACCGTGATGTGAGAATCGCTCCCATCTGGGAGGGGACCAATGGCATCCAAGCGCTCGACCTCGTCGGCCGAAAAATCGCACTCAACCTCGGTCGAGACATGCGCCATCTGCTCTGGCCGATGCTTGAATTCATCGAGGAAAACAGAGATATCGAGGGGATGGCCGAGTTCACTAAACCACTCTACCAAGGCGTTAGAGGCTTGCAACAGATCACCCTTCTGCTGATGGCGGAGGGGATGGCGAACCCCCATTTCCTCGCCGCTGGTGCAACCGACTACTGCCGCTACCTCGGCAATATCGTACTTGGATACATGTGGGCACGGATGGCGAAGGTCAGCCTTGAGAAGCGAGGCGAAGACCCGTTTTACGACGCTAAACTCGCGACTGCCCGCATCTTCTTCGAGAGAATATACCCTGAGACCATCTCGCTCGCTGCCAAGATTCAGGCTGGACACCGCAATCTGATGGAATACCCGGAGGCGATGATGTGACTTTGCTTCGAGAGGACGACTACGGCTTTTTGCCGCCCCACATCCAACCGGAGGTCCGCCACGCAGTCACCTTCCCTCAAGTATTGACCGGACTCCTCGTCATCGAAGCTCTCGCACTCATCATCATCCCAGATTGGTGGAGTCAGCCAGTGGCTTGGCTTCTGTTCGGACTTTCCATGCCACCACTCGGCTGGCTCATCTTCCGTCATCTCGTCATCAAGATAGTGTTCACCACACCAGAGCCAGTTTCCGGCAGACCGACAGATCCTCGTTGGGCGCCCTTCCGATTCACTGGATGGGGAGGTGATGTCAAGACAGCTCATCTGCTTGAGGGAGACAACTCGGGGTCAGACCTTGTCGTGGTCCTACACGGCCGTGGCTCATCCCTTAGAAGAATTGAGACGAGGGCGCAACACATCTCAGAGCTCGGTGCGACCGTGGTCGGCCTCAACTTGCGCGGGCATGGTGAGTGCGATCGCAGAACTGATTGGACACTGCTCAAAGTGGTCGAGGACATCGAGGCCATGATGGAGGCCCTTGAGCATGAACTCGGTGGCAATCTCCCAGAGAGGGTATGGTTCTACGGCCACAGCGTAGGAGGTTTCCTTTCCCTTTGGTTCGGGGCCAATCCCACGGGATGGTGGCAGGAGCGGCTCTCAGGAATCATGCTCGAGTCACCCGCAACCTCCTTCCCACTCGCGGTCGAGTCGCTGCTACCCCCCCACCTCCGGGCCTTCATGCCGTGGGTTAGGCAAATCCTCCGCCGCGAATATGAGCGCATCCACCCAAACAACTCGATTCGCTACGCCACCGCCCAAGTTCCACACTTCGGAATGCCCACCGTCCCGACCCTGCTCTTACAGGCGACGCGCGACGACCGACTCGGTCGAGAACACTTCAATCTCCTCACCTCGCACCTTGATGGGGATGCCTCAGTCCATCTGTTGGCATCACAACCACACACATCAGAAGTGGACAGCGAGGAGAGGAAAAATGTCCTCGAAGAGTGGTTGGCGCCGCGCCTCGGGAACGCAATGGAAGGATTGGTATGAGTTTGGAAAGAAAATTTGAACGGGCTGCGAAGAAGGTATGGCGATTGAAGGCGAGGCCGGATGATGATACCTTGTTGGAATTGTATGCGCTCTACAAACAGGCGACTGAAGGTGATGTAGAGGGACGAAGACCGCTCCGCGGCGGTCTGAAGACGATGGCGAAGTGGCGCGCTTGGAAGGGGTTGCGAGGAATGCCCATCGATGATGCAATGAGTGAGTATTGCAACATGGTCAGCACTCTCTTCACTAGCAGAGCAGCGGCTTGAGAAAATATTCGGAGGTCAGTTTAGATGGTTGATTCATTATCCGGTCGTACATTTCTCGTCACCGGGGCGAGCAGAGGGATTGGTCGGGAGATTGCGATCCGATTAGGTTCGGCGGGAGCAAATGTAACAGTCTGTGCTCGTAGCATGGAGGCGAACGCGAGGCTGCCAGGAACCCTTCCCGAAACAGTGTCTGCTGTCGAACAGGCAGGTGGTAGTGCGCTGGCCGTTCAGGTCGATGTCAGGGATGATGAACAGGTCGCAGACGCAGTAGCCCAATGTGTCGAGCGATTCGGTGGATTGGATGGTGTCGTATGCAACGCCGGAGCGTTGTTCATCGCCCCATTTGCGATGACCCCGATGAAGCGTTTTGACCTCGTGCACCAAGTCAACGTGAGAGCCACATACGCTACCATTCAGGCGGCACTCCCTCATCTGCTCAAGTCCGACCACCCTCGAGTCCTCGTCATCTCACCACCGGTGTCGATGGAGCCTCGTTGGCTTGCGGGGACAACCGCCTACTCGATCTCAAAGTTTGGGATGTCAATTCTCGTCGCCGGGCTCGCAGTAGAGTTGGCAACAGATTCAGTTGGAGTCAACGCACTTTGGCCGGCGACCACAATCGATACGGCAGCAGTCCGTTTCAACCAGGCACTCGGTGGCGAGGCGATGGCAGAGATGAGTCGAAAACCCTCCATCGTCGCAGACGCCGCCTACCATGTGCTGACTCAGGGGCCAGAATGCACAGGCCGATTCTTCACTGACGAAGAGGCTCTTGCCGAGGCGGGAATAACTGACCTCGAGGGGTATTCAGTCACCCCCGGCGGGCCACTCCAACCAGACTTCTACCTATGACTCTAATTCACTAACTAATTGGTAGGATAACCTTATTCCGTATAATCAATTTTAGCGGGTCCAATTAGCCAAAGAGTGTGCATTATCCACCACCGCAAACCCAAATCTCTCTTGGAAGGCTCGGGCTGGAACCGTGAAGTCAGAGTCCCTTGATGCGACTAAAACGGAGCCGAATCCGGGCAAAGCCTCTCCTGATAAATGAGCTGCGAAGAGCATGATGTCGATGTCTCCTGCCTCAGGATAAATCTGCTCTCCCTTCAACTCAGTTCGCTTCGTCGGGTCGTGGCCTCGCTGCCGCTTAGCCTCGTCAATATCGATGTAAACACTAGTGTGGGCGATGAAGAACATCTCAAGATTCTGCCGATTTTCCTGGACCAGTTCATTGACCTCCTCATCCTTAGGTGGGGCCCAGGTGTTGTGCTCCTCAATGAGCTCCTCAACTAACCCTGCAAGCGCTTCTTGGTCAATTCGTTCATTCCACTGTTTTTGGTCGATCAATCGGTCACCGCATAGGTCTCTTACGCGGCCCGGAGTGGCTGCGAAGTTCCGTAGTTCGTTGCGAACCGCGGTGGGAACGAAGATGTCGATTCTACCTTGTATGGCTCTGAAGAGCAGGGTACGGTGGAATTCTCTTCGACCATCTAGGTGCATTGGAACTTCTCTTTCCACCTCAAGAAGTCGGAGGACTCGGTCGGTGAGGGCGTCGATTAGGAGGTTTGTGTCGAGCACCACGAGTGGCTTCAGGGCGAGGTTGGTGAGGTGCATCCGGCTGCGGACTGGGATGTCATTCTCACTGTTGGCAAACATCCCTTTTTGCATATCTGAGAGGCGCTTCAACCCTGTTGGGTCAAAATTACCGCTGTTCATCGCCCGCTCGTAGATTAGCAGGCCGTGTTCGGGACCCCTCGCTGCGGAGGCTCTGTTCGCCACCTCGAAAATGTCCGGAATCACCCTTGATTGAAGCGCTCTTTGGAACAGTCCTTCAAGTTCCGTGCTCCTTCTCTCCCTACCGGTTTTGAGCCCATTGATGGCGGCGAGAACTCTCCCTCGGAACGGCTCGCCGGGCAACTGGAGCAGAGCAGGATAGGTCAGTAGTTGGTTTAGGTCCTCAAATGAGTGTTTGACTTCGGTCTTGGTTTCCATCTCACCCTCATCGTTCTCAAATTCCACCTCCTTGATTTCTCTGACACTTTCCAAAATAAGCTCCCTCGCCTCATCGAGACGCTGCCTGATCGCTTCGTCGTTGACCTTCAGATAGAGCCTGAAGCGGTCCGTGATGTTGGCTGACAGTCCCGATTCAGACTCAAGAAGTTCAATCGCCTCCGGCCAATTTCCAGCGTGTGCGAATGAGATGAGTGACTGCTTGTTCAACTTCTGACGCAATTCGTAGTCATCGCATCTCATAGCAGCGGCGCGGTAGGATCGCGCAGCCTCAAGATTCCCCCCCGCCCGCTCAGAGATTCTTGCCGCCGCAATCGCAGCCCACATTGACTGAGGCTCATTCTCACGATGCCACTCAAGTAGAGCAGGACTCGCCACGCCGTGTTCGATGACCTGTTCACGAACATTCGCAAGGAGACGCTGAGTGGGCTCCGCTGAAGTGAGAACCCCCTCGATGATTTCCTCCGCCTCGCCCCAACTGTCGCTCTCGTCGCGCTGCAGCAGACTGTCCGCCCGGTTCAACTTTAGATGGAGAATCAGTTGCTGGAAGAGTGCCTTCTCAAGGGTGTTCAAGTTGGCATCTTCGACACTCTCCTTCAAACGTGTTAGGTGCTGGTCGGGAACCAGACCGTCCCCACCCTCCATCAACGCTCTTCGACACTGACGGAAACCGAGGATTCCATCTGCTGAGAGTTTGGATTGAACCTGCTCTAGGTCAGCGACGCCGCCGTCGAGTAGCGCTGTCAAGGCGACGGTGAGTGGAGTCAGATGTTTTGTCTCCCCATTGGGAGGCAAGGAGAGTGCGGTCCTGCGGGCCGTTTTCGCCCAGATGAGCAAGTCTTGTGAGGCGTCTGCCGGTAGCAGTCGGCAGGCGAGCAGGGTGAAGCGGGGCCATTTAGCGGCACCTTCCTCGGAGAGGAGCCTTGCGAGTCGTATGATTTCCCCGGCCTCCGCATAGAGACTCAGCATCGATTCGTGGTCAGACTCATCCCCGTCACCATTCTCAACCCTCAGACTGTCCGCCAGCATCCGGAGTTCTGTCGGCACCCGGTCAGACTTGACGAGTGGCGTGAAGTCGATTTGAA
>CAZPJQ010000004.1:10882-25402 GCA_964586945.1 uncultured Candidatus Poseidoniales archaeon | reverse complement strand
AGTCATCGTCGTCGGAGTCATCGTCGTCGGAGTCATCGTCGTCGGAGTCATCGTCGTCGGAGTCATCGTCGTCGGAGTCATCGTCACCCTCGTCCTCACCTTGCTTCATACGGTGGGATTCTCGCAATTCCTTGATTTGCCTAGAGAGAAGGAAGATACCGACCAAGCCGGCGATCCCGAGAATAATGAACATTATTCCATCCCAATAGAAGCCAGCTGGCATTGAACTAGAGTCACCAGAGAGCGGTGTCAATGAGTTCTTGCAACCGGACAATTGGAAGGTCTTGTCACAGGGATATATGTCACCGGGATCAACTTGCATGTCGTCTGACCATATGGTATCAGATCCGTCAAAGGCGACCGGACCGCCAGAACCGTCAACGGGTCCAATAACTCCGTTGACTACCCAAATGCCAATGAAAATACCTAGTAAAACATAGGTGACAGGGAAGACATTCTCGTAGTGTCTCATCAAGAACCGTTGCCAATCAGCGGGCCCTTCCCGCTTGGGCTTTTCAATCTCCTCGATGACCTTCTCCGGGTCTTCGAGTGCGGAGGTTATTTCGATGATGTCGAGGAAACCGTCGTCATCGTTGTCCATCGCAGATATGATCGAATCCAAGTCTTCGTCACTGAAATCATCATCCATCAACTCTCGAACAGCATCTTTGAATTCATCAGGGTCTACATTGTCGCTCTCATTTCTGTCTAGTTTCTCAAAGAGACCTCTAGCGGACTCGGATGAAGCCTCAACTGCCTCAATTAGTCGAGTGAAAGCGTCGACTGCTGAGTCGGTGTCGTCTTCCTCGTCGGCGTCGTCATCATCAGATTCATCGTCGCCGTCATCGCCGTCATCGCCGTCATCAGCATCCTCGTCGGCGTCGTCATCATCAGCTTCATCGTCGCCGTCATCAGATTCCTGGTCATCATCCTGAGTATCGTCGACATCGCTACTTTCATCGGAATCCTCGGCATCTGCTGCCTCTTCGGAATCTACCTCCTCATCAGAAGCATCAGAGTCATCATCAGAAGTCGAGTCACTGGAATCGGCCTCATCATCGCTAGATTCTACGACGGATTCATCACTTACTGGCAGGAGGAGAGCAGCCGCGAGTTCCCCGAGTTGGACCTCTTGGTCCTTGTTCAAGTCAACTTGTAGGAGGAAGCGGTCGACCTCATGTTCTGGAAGGACGGCTATTCCATCGGCAAGTAAGCCGTCGCGGATTTCAGTACGCGAAATGACCCCGTCATCATTTGAATCCCATTTACCAAAGACGTCAATGACGGAGAGGCCCTCGCTGACCATCCATTCCCGTACGCTCTGAATAAGATCGTCCATCACAAATGAGATACCACATTCGGGGCAAGATTTTGAATCCAATGGGACTAGTGCATCACATGACCCGCACTCACCTTGGTCGACTCCCTCGACACCACTGAAGGAGACATTACAGGCCGGACATTTGCTCGAATCGATAGAAATTATTTCGCCGCAGGCGCCACATTGGGCAACTGCTGAACCTCCGATTTCCTCCTCAATATCGTCCGGCATGGCCTTCTCCCCTCCGTAATCCACCTAAGACGGGGATTTAATGGTTCATGAGGAACAAAACCCTAGGTTTGATTAATGCACTTCCGACTCCATGACGCCGAAGGCGTCAAGAACAGGCTTGTTTGAGTCGTTGACAGGAGGGGTGCCAAACATGTCTGATGTGGCTTCAGGACGGGTTTACGGAATCCAATTGGATGACCCTCGCTCCGGTTATGTTTGGCTTCAGAAAATGACGGCTCCAAATAGTACGACGATTGTGCTTTCTAGGCTCTCACCACAGCGTTTGGGTCGTTGGATTAGTTTGGAATCAGTAGAGTTCCACTGGCTCAGTTCGGCTAACGAACCCCATGCCATCGAACCCGCGCTAGAGAGGTTACACCACCTGATTACCACCAGTACCGAAGATGGCGACGGCATTATCTGGCTGGATGCTGTTGAATATCTTGGAAGTCGCCACGGATTCGACGCATTGATGAATTTCGTTCAGAGTGTCGGTGATTCCGTCGCGGGCAGCGGATGGACAGTCATTCTTCCGTACAACCCCCTCGCTTTCGAGGCGACTCAGGTAGCGCGGCTCCGCCGCGAAGCGGTGTCTATCAAGATCGATGAAATTGATTCGAGTCCTGACGAATCCGGTGGTCCAGAATCCCACTCAGAAGATGATGAGATGAAAGCCGAGGTTTCTGAGGAGGACCGGCGGCAGGCTAGTGAGGATGAGGTCGACTACGAAACTGCTGCAGTTGAAGTCGAACCCGGACTGCTGATGCTCAGTAGAATCCCTCTTGCCAGTCTATCGCGCGCCGTGCTGCAACGTCGATTGGAACAATGGCAATCAATGGGCTTCGATGTGGGTGAACTAGAACCTGTACTCCTTGAAGATGACCGTGAGAATCGTCACAACAGGTACCTGGTGTATGAGGAGAAGGTTCGCCGGGCGGTCGAATGCGAGCGCCGAATTCGAGAACTCGAGTCACTCGGCTTCAACGCTGATGCCACAAAACTTCGATTTAGAATAATGCAACTCACAGGTCTCGATGATGTAGAATTGAGGTTAGAGCGTTTGCTTGCCGAAGCGAGATGATTTTCCCAACAATTTCGGCGGACTTAGGGGTCAATCGAGTTTGCCAATGGCGGCTTCCACCACTGCAAGCAACTCACCGGATTTGAGAAGTTCCAGCATGGCATCGTTGTCAGGGAAGAGCGGCCGGTCCTCGTCGAGGTGAGCAATTTTCTTCCTGATGAGGGAATGCGCCGCAGCAACACCAGTTCCCGGCTTCATTCCTCTGATGTCGAGAGCCTGGGCAGCGGCGACAAACTCTATTGCGAGAACTGAATAGCAATTTTCCATGATTTGAGCGGTCTTCTGTGTGGTGGTCATACCCATGCTGACAAAGTCTTCCTGATCGGCTGCAGCTGGAATACTTTGATTCGCAGCAGGATGAGAAAGTATTCTCGTCTCTGCAACCAGTGCGCAAGCGGTATATTGTGCCACCATCAAGCCAGAGTGCATCCCAGCATGCTCAGTGAGGAAGGGTGGAAGGCCACCTGAGAGGGCTGGATTGGTCAGTCGGTTGAGTCGTCGTTCCGAGAGCACGGCGGCCATAGAGAGACCGGTACCCACCATTTCCATTGGGAGAGACACTGGAGTTCCTTGGAAGTTCGCGCCGGTGATGACCCGCTGCTCATCAACGAGGAAAACTGGATTGTCACCAACCCCATTGAGTTCGATTTCGACCTGGGACCGGGCATAGTTCAGCGCGTCACGGACTGAACCAATGACTTGAGGGGTTGAGCGTAGCGAATATGCGTCCTGCACCTTCTTTCCCTGCGCTTCCATGATTTCAGAACCATCAGTAAGTCTACGGAGATTCGCGGCAACGATCTGGGAGCCGGAAAAGCCGCGCAATTCGTGTAGTCTGTGGTCGTATGGAAGCATGTTGGCGTTGAGGGCCTCGAGAGTCATCGCAGCTGCGACATCCTGAAGTTTCACCCATCTTTGTGCATCGCAGAGAGTCAGGGCGGCCATCGAGGTCAACATATTGCTTCCATTGATGATTGCCAGCCCATCGCGAGCGTGCAACTTGAGAGGCTCCAGTCCAACAGCGGATAGAGCAGTAGCAGCCTCCATCCTCTCTCCTTCGTAGAATACATCACCCTCTCCCATCATGGCCATAGCCAACTGAGACATGGGTGAGAGGTCTCCACAGGCACCTACGGAGCCCTTAGCGGCGGCAACAGGTGTGACTCCTCGATTAACCATCTCAATGAGTTGCTGGGTGACTTCCCTGCGTCCGCCGGAGTTTCCGTGGCAGTGAACATTGATTCTGCCCACCATCGCCCCACGGACGACATCCGTTGGAAGTGGGCCTCCAATCCCAGCAGCATGTGAGTAGATGAGATACTTCTGGAAATTTTTGACTTGTTCAGGGGTCAGTACCACCTCGCTGAATTCACCGATTCCAGTAGTTACCCCATACATGATTTCGTGGTTGTCGATCTTCTCTTGAATCATTTCTCGGCACTCTTCAATTCGTACCCAGCCCTCATCGGTGACACCGACGGAAGCGCCTCCGCGGGCTACCGACTCAACATCCTCAATGGTAAGGCCTGAGCCATTCAAGTCCACCGCCATCGAAGCGAGCCAAAAAAATCCGGGATATAACGGTGATTGTGGGGAACAGTAGCAGTTCAGTTCCCAAAAGTACGGTCAATGAGGTCCGAATCAGCATGATGAGGTAGGGTGATGACCAGTTCGGGATTACCTTCCATAGCCCTTTCAGCAGCAAATTCCGCCTCGGAGTTCCTCGCCCACGCCCGTCGAGCTATGCCGTTGTTGACATCCCAATTCAACATCGAGTGCAACCTTCGGTCTGAATCGAGGGAACCATCCAGAAACATCCCGAATCCACCGTTGATGACCTCACCCCAACCGACACCTCCACCGTTGTGGAGGCTCACCCAAGTGGCCCCTCGGAAAGCATCTCCAACAAAGTTCTGGACTGCCATGTCGGCTGTGAACATTGAGCCATCTCTGATGTTTGCCGTTTCTCGGTACGGTGAGTCAGTTCCACCAACATCGTGGTGATCTCTTCCTAGGATGACCGGACCGGACAGTGTACCATCCCGAATGGCGTTGTTAAAGGCCTCCGCTATGGCGCGACGGCCTAGCTCGTCTGCGTAGAGAATCCTTGCTTTGCTACCGACCACCAACTGGTTTTCGGCAGCTCGTTCAATCCAGTGGATGTTGTCTGACATCTGTTGCCGAATCTCCATTGGACTATCCTCAATCAAGACACGCAATACTGAGGCGGCAATCTGGTCAGTGATTTGAAGGTCCTCATCTAGTCCTGAACAGCAGACCCAGCGGAACGGGCCGAATCCGTAATCGAAGCACATCGGCCCCATGATGTCCTCAACATATGAGGGATAGACGAATGAACCGTCGGCATTGACCACATCGGCGCCTGCTCGTGACGCTTCAAGCAAGAAGGCGTTGCCATAATCCCAGAAACGCATCCCGGCCCCGGCCAGACTGTTGATTGCCGTACTCTGGCGGCGAAGACTATCCCTCACAGCCTCATTGAACAGTTCAGGAGATTCAGACATCATTTCCTTCGCCTCTTCGAAGGAGATTCCGACGGGGAAGTAACCTCCCTGCCAGGGATTGTGGAGACTCGTCTGGTCACTGCCGAGGTCGACTGAGATTTGGCGTACGGCCAATCTCTCCCACAGGTCTACCACATTACCGACGAATCCTATGCTGGTTGCCCCCCCTCGTTCGCTTGCTGAAACCATTTTGTCGATGGCGTCGTCGACATCATAGGTTAGTTGCTCCAACCAGCCTTGCTGATGTCGCTTTTCAGCTGCTGCGGGATTTATCTCGGCGATTATGCAGGCGGCGCCTGAAATAACAGCGGCCTTGGCCTGGGCTCCACTCATCCCACCTAGCCCGCTGGTGACGAAAGTCACCCCCGCCAAACCCTCATCTTCTGAGCGTCCGAGGTATTTCCTAGCCGCATTCAGAATCGTGATGGTGGTGCCATGAACGATTCCCTGCGGACCGATGTACATGTAGGAGCCAGCCGTCATCTGGCCATATTGACTGACCCCGAGCGCGTTGAAGCGCTCGCAGTCCTCTTGACTCGAGTAATTAGGAATCACCATGCCATTGGTCACCACCACTCGTGGTGCGTCAGGGTGTGAAGGGAACAATCCGAGGGGATGGCCGGAATACATCACGAGGGTCTGGTTTTCAGTCATCTCACTGAGGTACCGCATAGTCAATCGATATTGCGCCCAGTTCTGGAAAACCGCGCCGTTGCCACCATAGGTGATCAGTTCATGAGGAAATTGGGCGACGGCAGGGTCGAGATTATTCTGAATCATCATCATGATTGATGCTGCTTGTCTGGTATTGGCTGGATAGGAATTGATTGGGTGTGCCCTCATATCGTATTCAGTTGGGCGGAACCTGTGCATGTAGATGCGGCCAGACCTCTCAAGTTCCAGAACAAATTCTGATGCCAATGTTGAGTGCATCTTCGGGGGGAAGTATCGCAGCGCGTTCTTCAGCGCCAACCGCTTTTCGGAAGCGGTGAGGACTTGTCGCCTAGCGGGCGCATGGTCAACCGAATCATCGAGAAGGGCTGATTCAGGGAGAGTTGAGGGGATACCCTCGCCGATGTGCTCTCTCAACGGCTCATCCCCCATGTGTCCAACTGGAGGGTCTCTTCCCTTGAGCGTTCGCCTCCCTTCCGTTGATGCTAAAGACGGTCGCTGAACGCGTCGGGTCGTGCAGTCAGACGATGTCGAGTGGCGCCTATCGGAAATGGCTGCGGGGATGGAGAGGAGCCGAATCCTCTCGATTGCTGCTGATGTGAGGGAGATGATTGCACAAGGAAAGCAGGTAGCACCCTTCACGGTGGGTGATTTTTCACCCGAACAATTCGATGTGCCTGACGATTTGATCACTAACATGCTCGAAGCCGTTTCATCACGACAAACGAACTACCCTCCCGCTGCAGGGCTTCCAGAATTGAGGGAGAGTCTCTCAAGATGGATGGCAAGCAGATATGGGGTCGATGTCGGCCCGGAGGGTATTATCGTAGGCTCAGGGGCTCGACCGGTCTTGTATGCCTCATTCCGCCTCTTCATCGAACCAGGAGACGGATTGGCCCACGGAGTACCCGCCTGGAACAACCACTACTATGTCCACCTAACCGGGGCTGTGGACATTCCAATTATCGGAACGGAAGATAGCAGGTTTCTTCCTACAGCAGCAGGGGTCGCGGAGAGAATAGAGGAGATACGGGTTCTCATCTTGAACAGTCCACTCAATCCGACTGGAACCTGTTTTACAGCCGATGAATTGGGCGCGATTTGCGATGTGATTCTGGTTGAGAATGAGAAGCGTCGGCAATCAGGTAAGAAACCAGTGATGCTAGTCTATGACCAAGTCTATTCGACAATGACTGCGCAGGGTGTTGCGCACATTCACCCCCTCAATGTAAGGCCCGAGATGTTCGACTACACAATCACCTTGGATGCGATATCCAAATCCCTCACAGGCACTGGTCTCAGACTAGGCTGGATGGCAATCCCACCCTCGCTCGCTGCCCCAGTCATCGCTCTGATAGGTCACATGGGGTCATGGCCGGCCCGTCCGATACAGCAGGCCGTTGCTGCGCTCTATGCCGAGCCTAACAGTTTGAACTCGTTCTTTGCCGACCTTGATGGGCGAATCTCAGAACGCATGGAATTGTTGAAGAGTAGGTTAGCAGAAATGAAAGCAGAAGGTTTCCCCCTCAATTTCGTAGAACCTGAGGGTGGGATTTACCTGACCACTCGATTTGACCTGTTTGAGATGCTTGGAGTGGATACGAATGAAGAGATTCGAAGATGGTTGTTGGAAGCTGCTGGCGTCGCCGTCGTTCCTTTCCAAGCGTTCGGACTGGAGGGTGAGACCGGATGGTTCCGAATATCGATCGGAGCAGTATCAGTCGCTGAGATTGCTGCTGCAATGGACAGATTGGACACAGCGCTCAGGAATTGAGTCTGTCGTGAACCGCGGCCATCACCTCTCGACTCAGGATTTTGGCCTGCTCTCGAATCTCATCGACTTCTTGAAGCAGCGAACCCCCCTCATCATCAGGTAGTCCGTCAGCGTTGATTTGGACGTTGAAGAGGGCCCCTTTGCAGGCCGCACTGACGAGTAGACTTGCCACAGCAACATCCGTCACCGCGTTGGCATTCCCCACTTCAGCCAACTTAGGAAGGCACTCGAGTAGGACGAGGGCCTCTTTCGCAGTCTTGAGAGGAACTTCGGATGCTAACCTAGTAGAAGAGAGAATGGCGTCTTTTCGATGTTCCTTTTCTTCATCAGATTCCTTTGGAAGTCTAAATGCAGCCATCACTGAATCAAACGCTTCTGAGTCAGCAGCTGCGAGTTCATGGCCCAATGACATCAATGGGGTTGCAATTCTCAAACAATATTCGGAATGGGTCCAACCATCCATCCACCTATCCTTTCCAATAGTGAGATTGCAGACCATTACTGCAAGGGCAGCACCCTGTGAGAGTGCTACTGCAGCCGCCGTTCCACCTCCCGGAGTGGGATTGCCTGAAGCGAGGGCATCCCGGTACCCCTCAAGAGTGAATTCTCCAAAGTCGGTCATCATACACCCTCCGCTGCAAACTCGATAATTCGATCTTCCGCTATGAAAGGGGATAACACACTCAACTGCAAGCCTTCGATTGCTGCCGTCACAAGACTTCCCTCATCAGCCGACTCGGGTGACTGATGGTAGAATCTGCCGGCGGCAGTCATTGCATCAAGAGGCACCAGACCTACCAACTCTCCAGCGGTCGTAGTCAATCCGAGCGTGTCAGCCTCGATTCGAATCGCTTCTGTGACCGTATGGAGGCCTGTTTTGCCGTGGTCCAGTAAATTCATCGAGACTTGTGCGGTTGATTCATCATACATCCAACCTGCACCCTGAAGAGCCTCAAAGAGGCCAGGAATCCGTTCAGGTTTACCATCAGTGCCAATGATCTTCTCTCCATTCTCATCCTTCTTGAGTACGCCACTGGTACGCAATTTACCGGCAATTCGGTTAGCCGCAGACTTGTCGTCGGTATCTAGATTGACATTGTATGCAATCAATATGTTTCGTGCCCCAGTAGCGGTTGCGCCCATTGTATGTTTGAACTCTGCTGGGCCGAAGTCGGGTACCCATTCCGGCTGCAGTATCTTTTCCCGCAAGCCCTCATATTCTCCTCGCCTGATGTCCGGCAGGTTGACTCGCTGCTCACTATTTGCAGCTCGCGCATAGAGGTAGATAGGTAATCCAAACTGTTCACCCGCTATCTCCCCGTACCGGCGAGCCAAGTCGATACACTCTTCCATGCTTACTCCAGATATGGGGATGAAAGGCACGACGTCAACAGCCCCCATTCTAGCGTGTTCACCATTGTGAGTTGCCATGTCAATCAAATCGAGAGCAACTTCCGTGGCAGCTAGTGCCGCTTTGAGAATAGGTTCGGGCTCACCAACCATGGTGACGACGGTGCGGTGGAAATCCACCCCCATGTCAACATCGAGAAGGGTGACACCCTCAACTGCCACGATTGCGGCGGATATTTTGGCGATGACCCCCTTATCCTTCCCTTCGGAAAAATTGGGAACACACTCGACAAGTCTACGGCTCATTGAGTAGTGGGGAGTGTGCAGTGCTGAAATCGGTTGCGGAGTCAGTTCCACAGGTCCGAGGGGGCACTTCCCCGCCCTTCAGTGCGCTTTTCCTTGACGATCTTCAGCGCCTTTTGGAAGTCATCCTTGGTTGCCTTCTTTCGGTCGTTCCGAATTGCGGTCATTCCTCCTTCGACGACCAGCGCCTTCAACTCAGCACCAGAGAACCCCTTTGTCTCCTCGACTAGATGGCCGATTCGGACGCCCTTTGTGGTCGGCATCCCAGACATGTTAATCTCAAGAATTGCCTTCCTACCTTCATCATTGGGAAGTGGAATCTCAATAATCCGGTCAAATCTACCCGGGCGGAGCAAGGCCTCATCGAGAATGTCAGGCCGGTTGGTCGCAGCAATCAACTTCACATCATCAAGTGCGTCGAAGCCGTCTAGTTCGGCCAAGAGTTGCATAAGTGTTCTCTGAACCTCTCTGTCACCACTAGTCGCTGAATCCAATCGCTTGGCCCCAATAGCATCGATTTCATCGATGAAGATGATGGCAGGGGCCCGTTCTCGGGCTAGGTCGAACAACTCCCTAACCATTCGACCCCCTTCACCGATGTACTTCTGGGCCAGTTCACTCGCTACTAGGCGGATGAAGGTGCACTCTGTGCTTGAGGCGACCGCCTTAGCGAGCATGGTCTTCCCACAGCCAGGGGGGCCTACGAGGAGTACACCCTTGGGTGGTTCAATTCCGAAATTTTTGAAGGCACCGGGGTTCAGGAGGGGGAGCTCGATTGATTCCTTGATCAACACAATCTGTTCCTCAACTCCTCCCATGTCTTCGTATGTGGTTTCGGGCCTGTCAATCATCTCAGCACCCATGACAAGTGGATCCCAAGCATCGTTGAGAACATCTACGACGGATAGAGAGTCTTGGTTCAAGGCGACTCTAGCACCAGGCTTGAGCAGGTCAGAATCGAGATTTCTGTTCAAGGATACAAGGAAAATAGTTCCATTTGAAGAGCGCACTACGGCTCTATCGTCTTCCAGAATATCTTGAATGTTGCCGATGACATGTGGTGGCATGCGAAGTTGGCGGACTTCGTCCTCCAGCCTATTCACCTTCTTCTTCTGTTGACTGACCTCGTTTTCAAGATAAACGCGTTCTGAGAGCAGTTGCTGTGCCCTCTCCTTGAGGTCTGCAAAATCTGCTTCGAGGTCTCTGAGAGTTCGCTCGGCTATCTCTCCAATCTTATGTTTAGAAGAGTCGTCATCCCTAGGACTAATGGCATCCGAGTCAGCAGTCATGCTCCCACCCGAATCTGTTCCGCCATCCTATCACTAATAATCTATCAGTTGGAGATACAATCGATTCTTACTTCTTTGAAGGTGGGCAGATAGCCGATGATAACCCTCAAATGGGCCAAGCCCTCGCTGATAAACCACCATGCCGACCTGTGAGACTTGTGGGACAGATAATGTCTCGACGCGGTGCGTTCAACTACACGGGGCACTAGTTGAAGCGTGTGCAAAATGTCAAGCTTCTCTCGGAATCACGGAAGATGCTGAGAAAGCTTCACAGAACATTCAGCGGGTAACTGACGCTGCACGCCAGCGTACCTCCGGTGGATGGGGGGGACTCGGTACTGCCGGGAAGGATATCATGTTCAGAGGGGACGAAGAACTGGCAACTGATTTCGGCAACCAAATCAAAAAGGCCCGAGAGGACAAAGGGTGGGACCAACGGACTCTCGGCCTTCGCATGAAAGAGAAGGTGAATGTGATCCAAAGAGCCGAGGCGGGACATGTCCCATCAGACAAGGTCGTCAAGAAGTTTGAATCGACCCTCGGATTAGAGTTGAGGGGGCGTGACTCCACACCACCAACAGATACCAACATCGCATCACGAAATGCTAGAGGACTCAGCCTCGGTGACCTTCTCGACATGGCAAAAAATGAGGATGATTGACTGTGGAGGCGGTCCCTCTGCACATTATTCATCTTTCACAGGATGACCCGAAAAAGTGTACTGCTCGAAAGTTGCAAAGGTTGGGTCTCGCAATAATTCACGAACAGATCCGCCGCCCTCCAAGACGAGGCTTCCTTCTGGATCCGGTGGCCGGCACGATCCTGGGACCAGATGATGCTCAGAGCATCGAGCAGGGCGCTTCCATCGTCGCATTGGACTGTTCATGGAAGCGGCTCGACGATTCTCTCTCTCAAGTACAAAAGCGCGCACCGAGTTTGGAAGGTCGAACTCTTCCGGTTGTACTCGCGGCGAACCCAGTTTCTTGGGGAAAGCCGGGGAGATTGTCGACGGTGGAGGCTCTTGCAGCTAGTCTCCTCTTGGTGGACAGGTGGGGGCAGGCCGAGGAAATCCTTCGGCCATTCTCGTTCGGTGAGCAGTTCCTCCAGTTGAATGCCCAGCCATTGGAGGCGTACGCAGATGCGAAAACCAACGCTGAATTGGTAGAGATACAGTGGGAATTCTTCGACAAGCCGGAGTAAATCAGAGGAATTCTTCCACTAATTCCGGCGGTCTGCAGACTTTCGCGATGGTTCCATCGTCAACAATCGGTCTTTGCAGAAGTTTCGGGACATCGAGGATCAAGGTAACTACATCTTCCACTTTGAGTTCGGACGGACGCTCTGGTGCGGCCTCATCATTCCAACGGATTACATCTGCTGGCTCTCCTTTCAACCGGGAAAGAAGCGAGGTAAATTCTTGTTTTGTAACTCCTCCATCGAGATATTTCACAACAGTGTGTGAGAGGGCGCTATCAACTATGGTCCGTAGAGCTTGACGACTCTTGGAACATCTTGGGTTGTGGTAAATCCTCAACAACGAGTTCACCTTACTGAAGAACCTGGTGAGATATCTCCATGAACTGTAATTAGACGAACTGCACCCTCCCCATCATCAGCAGCAAGCAACATTCCTTCACTCATCACACCTCGCAGTTTACGTGGCTTGAGGTTGGCGACGAAAATCACAGTAACCCCAGTCATCTCCTCAGGGGTATAGTATGGTTTGAGACCGGCGCAGACGGTCCTAGCCGCATCGCTGCCATCATCAATCGTCACGACATACAAATTGTCAGCATCCGGATGGTCCTCGACGGACACGATTCTACCGGTCTTCAGTTCAACTTCTAGAAATGTCTCGAAATCGAGATACTTCGTTCCTTCTGGTGGTTCGTTCACTTTGTCACCTTCTTTCTTTTTTCCGCCCTTCACTCCATGCGTCGGGTCAGCATCAGTTTCACCCGATTCAGAACTAGCAAGGGCTTGCTCCTGCGTGATTATCTCATCCAAATCCAACTTCTCGAATAATGGCTGAGGGGATTCGGTGTTCCAAGACATCTCTACCTGCCAATTCATGGCGCTCGCCCACGATGCTTCTGTCGCCTCGCCGGGTTGGTTGAGAAGTTTCCAGAGCCGCTCTGCGCTGAATGGGATGAAAGGGTTGGTCAAAATTGCCAAGGTGCGGCTAATCCGCCAACTGAAGGCGAGTTTGCCAAGCGATGCCTTCCGTTCAACCAGATAATCGTCATCAGGGTCATCTGGCATGGTCAGGAATTTCCATGGAGTTGCTGATTGAAGCAGTTGATTGCCGAATTGCGCTATTGACATGACACCGCGCAGGGCTTCCTTGTATCGATGCTTCTTGAGGCTTGAAGTGACCTGCGTGTGCAATTCCTCTACCTTAGAACGCTCATCGGGGAGTTGATCAGGGTCATCGAATTCAGATAATGGATTTGTTCCTGAGCCATCATCAAGGCGAACGGCGAGTGTCAGTACTCTGTGGACGAAGTTTCCGTAAGTTCCAATCAACTCGTTGTTGACCTTCTCAACGAAGTCGGGCCAGTTGAAATCAGTATCATGACTTTCTGGCATGTTGATAGAGAGATAGTAACGCAATGTGTCAGGGTCAAATCGCTCAAGAAACGAAGGGAGCCAGACCGCGTGCTTCCTGCTCTTACTGAACTGACCACCTGCCAACATCAGAAATTCCATCGCCGGGACATTGTCCTCCAAGTGGAGTTCACCCGGACCCGGCAGTGCCGAGGGAGTGGACAGGTCCAAGCCGGCGAAGCTGTGGTTGAGTCCGAGGATCAAGGCAGGCCAGATGACAGTGTGGAAGGGGATGTTGTCTTTCCCGAGGAAATATAGATGGCGTGGCTGGGAGCCATCTTCGCCATTCTTCCACCAACTTTCCCATGCAGATTCACCTGCCGGATGTCCAGCCTCGGAACCGTATCTCTCAGACCATATCCGGGCACATGTGTAGTACCCTTGAACCGCCTCAAACCAGACATAGACGCACTTTCCGTGCCACTCTTCGCCCTCTAGTGGGAGTTGGATCCCCCACTCCAAATCCCTGGTCACCGCACGAGGCCGCAACCCCATGTCGAGCCACTGTTTCGTCATCGCCCGAACATTCGGTTTCCAGACTTCCCAATTGTTTGCAGAATGTTGTTCAAGCATCTCTTGAAAATGGTCCAATCGATAGAAAAAGTGCTCAGTGTCCCGAATTTCGATTTTAGATTCGGGGTTCATCTTGGAACGAGGATTGCTCAATTCTTCTGCTTCGTAGGTTGCGCCACACTCGTCACATTGGTCTCCACGAGCACCCTCCGAGTCGCATTGTGGGCATTGGCCCTCGACATATCGGTCGGGGAGGAATCGGCCTCCACCATCGCTTCTCAATTCGTAGTATTGTTTCATCGTCTTTTTCTCGAATAGACCTGCGTCCATGAGCGAAAGGAAGTTTTCCTGTACGAGTTCCTTGTGGCGTGCGTCTGAGGTCCTGTTGAACAGAGCTCCGCCGAATTCTGCTCCGCGTTGATCAATGTTTGGCTCCCAACAGCAACCAAGATCAAGAAGTGCCTTTTTGTTGATGGAGTGGTATTTGTCGACCACTTCCTGAGGGTCGACTGCCATCTGTTCAGCGGTCACGGTGATGGGGGTGCCATGTTCGTCACTACCACTGACGAGCAGAACATGGTTACCCAAAGCCCGTTCAAAGCGGAATTGTATGTCTGGTGGCAGATAGCAGCCTGCTACATGACCTAGGTGTAGAGGGCCGTTGGCGTACGGCCAAGCAACGCAGATGAGGACATGCTCAGCCTCGCCCATTGAAGTGCTCCGCGTGACGGCCGTTATTGTCCGTTTCCGTTACTCACTGATTACTTATTGATATTCGGCGTTCTGTTGAGGGAGCCATTTGAACCCACACTCCGAAAATGCTGAATAACCCGGCTACATCGCTTCGCTGTCGC
>CAZPJQ010000004.1:314-10872 GCA_964586945.1 uncultured Candidatus Poseidoniales archaeon | reverse complement strand
CTGCCGTTGGAGTCAAGAAAACTGATGAGTTTTACGATGCTCGTCGTGTTCGCCTCAGTCGCTATCGGGGTATCCTTCATTTGCAGCATATTGGAGGCTGTTTTACTCTCAACATCTCTCTCACATGTTGCCCTACTTGAATCAGAGAATAGGAAGGGGGCCTCACTGTGGCGGAAGTACAAGGTTGAGCCTGAGAGACCTCTGACCGCGATATTGACTCTCAACACAATTGCTCACACCGTCGGAGCACTGGGAGTCGGGGTTGAGGTTACTCGACTTTACGAGGGTGACCCGAGAGTGGAGATGGCGATGTTCGTCGCCACCGCATTGATGACATTGGGTATCTTGCTACTTTCAGAGATTTTACCAAAGACCCTAGGGACATTGTACTGGAAGAAACTGTCAACGCCGACAGCGCTTTTCCTAAGATTCTTGATTATTATCCTAATTTGGATTGTCGCCCCTATCGAGTGGATTCGGTCCTTGTTCCCCTCAGCACCTCAGGAAACTGTCACGAGGAAGGAATTAGCTGCTCTCGCGGAGAAAATGGAGGATGAAGACGCCATTGAAGAGGACGAGGAACTGGTTATCGTGAACCTACTCAAGTTGAAGGATATGGAGGTCAAGGAAATCATGACCCCGAGAGTCGTCATCAAACATGTGAGAGCCAATAAGAATATCCAGGAAATAATGGCAGAGATCCCTATCATGGTTCATGGGAGAATGCCAGTATGTGGTGAATCAATCGATGATACCAAGGGATTCGTATTGAGAAGCGATATCCTTAGATTGGCCGCGGCAGACGACTTCAAACCTACAATGGAGGATATCATGCGACCAATTTACTCAGTTCTCTCAACACAGTCAATAGACGAAGCCCTCGACATTCTTCTCGATAACAGAGTTCAGATACTGATTGTCCGCGACGAGTTCGGTGGCACAACCGGTTTGGTCACTATGGAGGACATCATCGAGACTTTACTCGGTCGGGAAATAGTTGATGAAACTGATCTTGACGGAATTGAAGAAGGCATGATCGGTGAAGACATGCGAGAATTCGCCAAGTTGAAGGCTGAGAAAAACGGCGAATCTGAGTGAATCCCCTCCATCCAATAAACGGGTGAAGTTGTTCGAATTAACAGTGAAGGCTGTTCACAGTTAGAATCAATCTTCGCTCTCTTCCGAACCGAGCCACCCTTTGTCCTTGAGCCAATCCCCACTTGACTCCAGTCTTCCGAAGAAGCCTCCCTCTGCTTCTTCACTGGTGCGGGCGTGCTTTACCATGTATGCGAAGAATATCGAATCCCACAATCCCTGCTTTGTCTCGTGCCGAATCTTCCCTACAATCCAATCGGTCAACGGGATCGCAAGAACTGCGAAACCGATTCCGAGGTTCACTGTGTTCCATCCCAGGCGAGGGGCATACGCGGAGGCGATTAGGAAAGCGCCAACCAGAAGGAAGAGCCAAGTGAGGCCCTTGAATGTCTGATGAAGGAAGAAGGGGGGGTTCCCCTTTGAGGTGATGTAACTGGTCAAAGACGCATAGTTACCAACGGTTCTGTTGGTCATGATGGGCATCACAATCAAGTTGAACAGAGTAATTAGTCCACCAATGGCGATGAAATAAGTCGGATCGAAGTAGGTGCCATATGCAGTCATTCCAACGATTGGAACCATCCATCCGTAGGTTACGATGAAATCTATTAGGCTGCGGGCAAATCTTGCCTTGCCTGATGCGAGAATGAACTCGTCTGGCATGGTGCGAGCAACTCTCTCCTCAACCTCGAACTCATCGAGGTCATCAACAACCGGTTTCGCCTTGCGCGGCTTCCTAGCCTTGCGAGGTTCCTTTTTGGGTTTAGTCGCCTTCTGTGGCTTCTTGGCCTTCTTTTCTTTGGTCGCCGCAGGGGCGTCCGTTTGCATCTTGCCAGCCTTTTCGAGCAATCCCATTTATTTCACGCTCCGTATATCTCGCTCATCGCAATGAACAGTTGGAAGTCGGGTGACTCCATGAACGATTGCAATTGCTCATCAGGCATATCACCCAACTCATTGTTGACCATCTGAAAGAACTGCTTGCGCGTTTTTTTGTTCGTTCCAGCAGGGTCATCCCCAACCTTTTCGAAAAGTGGGAAGTTCTTACTTGCAATGAAATTGTTCACAAACTCATCTGGCATATCTCCTAACAAGTTGTTTACCACTTCGAAGAATGCAGGGAATTGGTCCTCATCGGAGATAGCACTCACGGGCAATGCTTCGTCGCCGTCAAGAGCTGAGATGTCCTCATCCCCAGCAAGAATTGCAATCATCAGTTTTCGACGGGTGGCCATTGGCCGCAATTGCTTGCCGATCTTCTGAACCAGAGCCTTCTTTCCCTTGGACTTGGCAGCGTCAAATTGCTTTTTGAGCGGACGCATCTCATCCTCTAATTCGGATAGTTCGATTCTCAACTCATCAAATTCATCAGAATCAGATTCTTCATCATCCTCTGAATCCCCGTCGGGAGTAGAGATGAGTTCAACGACGGGAGCAGCCTCGCGCAGCCCTTCACTCTCGGTCTTTCTCATAACGATGATTTCCCTGTCGAGTTCATGTCCAAACCGGTCAGCGTATCTCTCGAGTAGAGTACCGACTTCACCCGAACCTAACCTATC
Organism: uncultured Candidatus Poseidoniales archaeon; assembly: GCA_964586945.1. Taxonomy (GTDB): domain Archaea; phylum Thermoplasmatota; class Poseidoniia; order Poseidoniales; family Thalassarchaeaceae; genus MGIIb-Q1. The sequence goes on along the minus strand of CAZPJQ010000004.1, from coordinate 8,218 downwards.
AATGTGACCATACATCTGTTGTAGTGACTTTTCTGTTCTGTTCTGCCACAAATCTGCATAGTTGTCATCGACTTCATCATCGTCAGAGACAACCTCTACGATATCATCAACGAACACAGGTACTTCGTCATCCGACGCACCATCAATTGGAATCGTAGGTGGCTCAGGGGGAGAGGGAATGTCGGCTACATCGACTGATGGAGTAGGTGGGGAGCCACTGCTCTTTGACGGCGGTAATTCAGCACTTGGCGCTGGCGGGAGAGGTAATTCACCTGGTGGCGGCGGTAGTGGCAATCCCCCGGGCGGTGGAGGCAGGTCTGTCTTGTTTTTCCGCTTGCGAAACGCCATACCCTCACCCGACAAGCAACGGTGAACCGGAATCCGCCTTTAACATTGGCTCGGAGTGGATGAGTCGAAGGAGTCGTTTTGTTAGGTGTTACTTACCTTTGCCCAACCCTTCAAAGTCAGGAAACTCTCGATGTTAGCGTTTGCTTCTACCTCATCACCCATTGAGAGTTCAATCAGTTCTTCACCAATTCGAAGAACGCACCGATCAACGATAACTTCGAGATTAGTGACTTTGTCATCGTAGCGCGGAACAGCCTCGGAAAGGGCGTCGAATGGGTTCGCTCCAGAAGGGTCCAGTCTTTCGAGGGGAATGTCCGTGACTTGCAAACCACACTTACCGTGAAGGCTTCCGGGCCAACGAATCTGACGCTTGATATCTATTGTAACGGATTCATCGGTTTCTCCGGCTCTTCCGATGACGAGTGAACGGTCCCCCTTGACCAACTCAAGAAACAGATGTTCGTGTTCCTTCAATCCTTTCAGGTTCCCTTGTGAAATCCGCCCTCTCCGATCTTGGTGTTGCACCTTCTCAGCCAATTTCTTCATCCGGTCCCTAGTGCAGCTCTTCACTTTCGCATCGGGAGATTTACCGCGTTCCTTGATAATTGCAATCAATTCCCGAGTCATCGCATTTCCCTCGGCGCCATCCTGATTTGCCAAGTCTAATTTATTCAGAATAATTTCGACACCTTCGTCGATGCGAGTCCTCCATCCACCACCAGAGTTGCCTTTCAAGGCGCCAACATCTATCCCCTCACCTCGGATGTAGTTGACCAATTCGCGACGACTTGAACTGTCAAGGCCCAGCACATCTGGACTCCGGTAGTGTAAGTGAAATCCTCTGTGCCCGGAAAATGTGACATGGAGTGACTCCTCCTTGAATCCAAACTCGGGATGGAGGAACTCGGACCATAAGAGCCACGCCTGTTCTTGAATAATTTCAATCATTTCAGGGAAATTGAACGGGTCGACATGATCAAGATGATCACCATCGAGGTCGAACACCAAATCTGCCCCTCGCCAGCCCTTTTCGGCCATCTTTCGTTGCCATGGCTCCTCATAGTAGGCTGTTGAGTAGAAACAACTGTGTGGACCAATTTTTCTAATGTGGTCAATCACCTGTGCCGGGGTGTTGAAACCGCGGTGTCTGTCGTACGGCGCGTTACCCCACTTTTGGAACATCCACTCCCGAGATCTCAGTCGAGGAGGGAACCACAGGTCACTTTCTACAGCGTTGTCGTACCAATTGGCGAACCTTACCGCGGCTCTCGCCCATGAACCTCCGACCATCTGCTACACATCGGCTGGGGTGGTGAGGCTCTTGAACGGCTCGCTCAATCGATGGGTAATCCTTCGACTGCTTTCGGCTCGCTTGAGGGTGTTGCCCCGGTTTCATTCTGATAGCACTCAAAACAAGCATATTTTGAGTCGATGGGGATCGATTGGCCGAAGGTAAGACGGGCACCGCAATAATCGCAAATTGGCCCCAATTCGCCTTGATGAGTTCCGAGCCGTGATTCGTCAACCATGTGCCTCGTTTTGGTTGCGTAGGGTTTGGGTCTTTGAGTCTGTCCATTAACACCTTTTGATTCGTGCGGTTGTTTACGCAACATTGAGAACGGGTAAGCAAGGCGAACGAAATCATGGAAGGGGGGGTGAGAACAATCCGAGTGGGCCATTCTCCGGACCCAGACGACGCATTCATGTTTCACGCACTAACCACTGGCGTGCTTGAGACTCCGGGCTTCAAATTTGAACATGTACTTCTCGACATCGAGACCTTGAACGAAAAGGCTCTAGAGGGTGAGTACGAGGTTAGTGCAATTAGTATTCACGCATTCCCTGAAGTCTCTCAGCGTTATCATCTGATGAATTGCGGCGCAAGCATGGGGGAAGGTTACGGGCCGATGCTCGTCAGTAAGAACAAAATGACTTTGGAGGAGGCTTGCAGCAAGACCATCGCCATTCCAGGGGATAAAACATCAGCTCACCTCGCTCTCAAGTTGGCTTGTGGAGAAGTTGATGTGGCGATCGTTCCATTTGACGAGATCATTCCGCGAATTCAATCTGGTGAATTTGCCAGCGGGGTCATCATCCACGAAGGCCAACTAACTTGGAAATCTCACGGATTGACCCTCCTGCTCGACTTCGGAATTTGGTGGAATGAGAGGACTGGAGGCCTACCACTTCCACTCGGCGGCAATGTCGTCAGGAAGGATTTGGGAGAGCAACTATGTGAGGATATCACTGAATGGGTCAAACAGAGTATTCAACTAGCTATCTCCCAACCAGATGAAGCTCTAAAATTTGCTCGCCAATGGGGGAGAGGAATCGATCAGGAGACAAATTCTCGATTCGTCAAGATGTATGTCAACGACAGAACCATCGACTATCAAGCAGATGGAAGAGAGAGTATTCGAAGATTCCTTGTTGAAGGACAGAACATAGGCATGGTCGATTCTGAATTTGAAGTTGAGGAAGTTTCTTTCATCGGGGCGAACGAGGTCTGATACCATGAGTGAACAATCCTAAGGCAACATCTTTCCGAGGAGGAGTTTGTCTTGGCAGAGGCTTGCGAGGTCGCAATTACCTGATGAATTTTGTCGGTGTTGTTGAATTTGAGTATTCTGGGACTTAAATTGAAACAAACAACGGTAATGCTTAGGTGATTGGCACCTTTTCACACACGTGGAGAGGAGGTTCTCGACTCGCCCTTGCGTGGCAACAATAGTTGCTACAGTGTTTTTGATACTGTCATCCTTTCCCGTTGTGATTGCTGATGCGAACAACCATTTCGCCTACAGTGGGGCTGTAGATAGCCCTTACTCCAATTCGGGTTCATTCACCCTCGCATACAGCAATGACGGTTCCTTTGTAGCAGTAGGATTTCATAGGAGCGTAGGCATCCTCGATACTTCATCGAGGACATATGTTCGCAACATCGACGTTGGAGATGGAGTCCGTTCAATCGCCTTTTCTGGTGATGATTCCATCATGTTTGTCGGGCTGGAAAGCCCTATGCTGGAAACCGTGGCTGTTGCCCTTTTCGACACAGATGATTGGCAACGACTTGGGGTCGTAGATGACGGTTTAGAAGTTGATTCGATCAGTACCCTCGAATCGGAACAAATGTTCGCCGCGGCAAATGAGGTGAAAGGTGTAAATGAATATCAATACGACAATCCTGCCCACTCATCTGCGACCTACGATGGTGTGCACACCTCTAGGGCGACTTGTGTTGACTATTCCCCTTCGGGGGACCACCTGCTGACCGGAAGTGAAGATGGCTCGATTGTGGTTTGGAATAGGGCCGACCAGACCGTTCACCTATCTTGGCTCTCCGATGACTCGATTGTGGATTGTGGGTTCTCTGCCTCTGGAGACACGGTGACATGGATCACGGCCTCAATAATGCAGCTCCGTGCAATGCCTTCAGGGGACTTCATTGACACAATCACCCTCGACGGGGCGGCGAAGCAATTTGAGTGGAATGGCCTTGGCAATGAATTGTGGGTTATGACTGAAGTGGCTTCACCTTTGTTGCGGGTATACCAAATACCTCAGATGAATGTGATAAACACCTTTGAATTAGGTCACGATGCCCAACATTTCGCTCTGTCGCCCTCTGAAGATGAATTCATGGTATCAACTCTTTCATCGATTGTCAGCATCTATTCAGACATACCATGGAGACCGGGCTTCGGGCAACCAGGTGTGGATGGAGACATGGATGGAATACCGGACAGTCTAGATTCGGATGATGATGGTGACGGAATCAGCGATGAATACGAATTCGTCTGTAACGAGGGCCACGATTGCCAAACCCATCCTAACATGGATTACATCCGCGCCATCCAAATCTCGTTCTCTGGATCGACCATGACGATTCTCGATTCCGTACAGTTGAACTCCTCTCAAAGTGCACCACTGAGAGCCCTCTCCGCATCCTCGGTCACACCGGACAATCTAGTGGATCATGGGGAAGCCCTTCGGATGGAAAGAATGCTCTGTGGTGGAACCGATTCTTCTGCAGTAACCACGGCGTGGATGGATGCGGTTGCTTGGGAACATTCTGCAGTGATAGACTACAGAGTGATTTGTGATGCTAAATTAGGGCTCATTGATACCGTAAGCACAGATTCCAAAACTAGGATAATTGTTCGATGGTTCATCGAGGTAGAGTTGTCAAACAAGGTTCCTCGTCCGTTCAACTTGACTTTCAAACCAGGAATATCTCCACCCGCCTCGACAATTGCAATGGCTACTCCGTCGAGCCCAATCCGACTATCTGTCATCTACGAGGGACAGACTGAATATGTCAGCGGGGCAATTTATCCGACAGACCCTACAATAACCATCAACATCCTTGCTACCGAACCACCCCCGCCCAGTATGGTGGAGATATCGATTGAATGGATGACCGAGAACTATTGGGCGCCAATCCTAGCATTGGCAATCGTCCCACTCATATTCGTTGTAGGTGTTCGCAGGAGGAACATTATTCTCTTTGAGGAGGAGGAAGAGGAGGAGGTGACCGTCACTCGTCGGCGAAAATCTCGCTCAACTCAGGCCATTAGCACTGACGAAGAGGAACTAGTCTCGTCCACCGGCAGGAGGCAACCTTCAGCACCCCCTACAATCGCACAATCCCGCCCTCAGCCAACCCGGCCGCCGCCTGATCAGAGGGCGATTCGCAAGGTACGTAAAGCCCCAGGGACCGTAATACAATCTGGCGAAGCTCCGGAGGGGGAATCTTGGGACTATGGCGAACACGGGGCTTACTGGGATACTGATGACCCCGACCAGCAGGACCCCTACGGTGAATCGAAAGATTTCCACGATGAGGAACTTGATTTGAAACAATTGGCAGAGCAGATGGTAGACAGTTCCAGCCCTCCAGAAGAGGATGATGATGTGCAGGAGCCGACTGATTTTGCTGATGCAATATCTAAGTTGACCGGGGGTGGTGTGGCTGCCAAACATGAGGAAGACGAAAAACCAGCCGAAGTCAAGAAGAGAAAGGCACCGAAAAGGAGAGCTCCGAAACGGCGTAAGAAAACTTGAATTATCGAAACCATTTGATTTCTCGATTCATTCCACAGACCTCGACTAAAAACATCTCAAGTCCTTTGCGACACTCATCATCCAGTCTGTTTCTCACCTCACTGAAGTAGATTTCAACTCGGCCAACATTGAATTCACTGCGCGCTGCAGTTGATGCTACAACTGTTGCCCGCCACTCTTCATCTTGTTCAAATTTCTCGAGTTGTGAAACAAGTTCTGAGTGAACCCGACCAAGTTGTTCGGGAGGAGCATCCAATGTTGCTGCGAACACTCCGAATACCATCGGATACCCCGTGATGCGCTTCCACTCCTCACCAAGGTCCAACTTCACCAACTCTGGTCTTCTGGCAGCTTCATCTATGGCTCTGTCACCAATCAACAAGGCCCCATCACATCGCTGTAGCATTTCGTCAAGGTCAGGGCCCATCTGGACCGATTTGGGAGTGTGTCCAGATTCCGCAAGCAGATAGAGCAACAACTTTCGAGAGGTTGATGAGTCAGTTGGCATCGCAACATCCCTGATTTCACCCAACTCCCTGTCACTGAACAGTAACACGCTACCAACCTTACCATCGGAAGCAATCCCCACATCTGGCAATAATTGCAATTTTGAATGATGTTTAGCAAAATCGGCAGTAGGAATCGGCGCCACCAAACAATCCTGTCGGAGTAGATGTCCAGTCAACCACGCAGGAGGGGCAGGCAGTATACTCCACTGCTCAGAGAGCCCATAAAAAAGGGGGTCACAGTTGACGAAAGAGACTCTGCCGACAACACTCGACCAATGTGCCACTCATACCACCGGAACGCCGACAAGGCAGCCCCTGTAAAGGGTGATTGTTCACCTATTCGGCCGTTACTGGAAGGCGCCTTCCACTTGAAGGAGGGGGAGGTTGATGGCGTCTGAACCGCGAATATATCGTATCTCTCTCGATTGGGATGCCGCCAGAGTCCTCTATCAATCGAGCTAATTCCGAGCCGGTGGTGCTGAGTGAGGTGTCAGAACCGGCCAGGTGCATGATCTCCTCCTGCCCAACAGTACCGTCCAAATCATCAGCACCTCCGTTGAGGGCCATCGCTGCCACAGAGTCGCCTATGTTCATCCTGTACGCTTTGATATGAGGGATGTTGTCCAACATCAACCGGGAAATTGCGATGACCCTCAGTGTTTCAGCGGAACTAGCCAATTGCGCATCGGGAAGTCTTGAGGCATCAGGAAGGAAAGGGTAGGGGACGAAGCATTGGAACCCACCTGTCTCGTCCTGCAATGTTCGCAATTTGTCAAGATGGATAATTCTCTGCTCGGCTGTCTCAATGGTCCCGAAAAGCATTGTACAATTTGTCGGAATACCCAAATTGTGCGCGGTTCGGTGGATGTCAATATATTCTGAACTGGTCTCCTTTCCCCGACATATCACATCTCGTACTGCATCATCGAGGATTTCCGCCCCGCCACCTGGAAGACAATCCAATCCCGAGGACTTCAACCGCTCCAACACCTCACTGACTGTGATGTCCTCCTGCCGTGACAGATGCTGAATCTCGACAGCTGTGAGCGCCTTCAACATCAAACGAGGAAACTGCTGCTTGAACTGTCGAAACAAAGACTCGTAGTAGTCAATCCCCCAATCGGGGTGCAGTCCCCCCACTGAATGAACTTCGTCGATATGCTCCGAGAAGGGAGCAACTCGTGAAATGTATTCCTCAACCGACAGGGCATATGCGCCATCTGACTTGGGCCCTCGCCTAAAGGCGCAAAATCGGCAGGCAAGCACGCAAATGTTTGTCTGGTTTACATGCAGGTTCCTGTTGAAGAAAACCTGCTCTCCAAACCTCGCTGACTTCGATATGTGGGCTAAGCGCGCTAGAGCAGGGTAGTCTGTGCAAGAAGACATGGTGAGACCGTCCTTGATGGACAATCTTTGACTCGCAGAGACTTTGATGGCTATTGGACCCAACTCAAGGTGTTCCAACAGATCCTTGGGGACCTCGCATACCAAGCGTTCTCGCCACCCCTGGAACACTCCAGCCTCAGCGGGCTCATCTGTCCATGAGTCTTCGTAATTCTCCCGCATGCGTCCTCCTAGTGGTAGGTTGATGATTTAACGGCTGTCACCAACCGATGTCTGGCTCCCTCCTTGCCGTGACGCTAGGATTAACTTCCTGAATTCTTCTACCCAAAATACCGATGAGCCGATTACAATCACAACTAACCAGTCACTCCATTGAAGTGGTATTGTAGATAGCAGGTCTCCTATTGCAATCCCGATGACTGGGACCGAAACCTCAGACCACTGAACAATCAAAACCAACAGTGAGAGGCTGATTGCAAATGAGGCGCTGATGAATCGATTTTGAAACAAACCCAATTTGAATGCTGACCGATTTATACTCCTACAGTTTACAACATTGAAAAGTTGGAAGAGAATGAATGCAGCAAAGGAAATCGTCCTTGCATACTCGAATTTTCCATTTGCGAATGCATCCCACGC
>CAZPJQ010000004.1:0-265 GCA_964586945.1 uncultured Candidatus Poseidoniales archaeon | reverse complement strand
ACATTCACCTGTTGAGGTGAACAGGCCGGGATCGTTCTCTTCTGAAAACCCGGAACAGGGTTCGTAGCCTTTTGCTGCATAATGCCCCCCAGCAAGGAAGAAGATAGCTAGGGTGCCGCTCACCATGATGAGGCCGAGGAAGAAGATGAGGCGCACATCGATTGGATTGGGCAGAGGTTCTGTGAGCGGACGGGGGGGTTGACTCATCACATCTCCGTGTCTCTTCTCAATCCCGAGGGCGAGCGCTGGTGGCCCATCCATCAGG
>CAZPJQ010000003.1:24961-25951 GCA_964586945.1 uncultured Candidatus Poseidoniales archaeon | reverse complement strand
GTGCAATCTCGGTGAGATGATGGAGTCTCTCGCTCTGCGGCTGGATGGTGAAGGAGGGGGTCACCCCGGCGCTGCTGGTTGGAGTGGTGAGGCACCCGCTATCACTGCCCGCTCCGGCTTCATCGCTGACCTATCGGGCTTGAGGAGGGAATCCTCATGATGACCCCGTCTGAAGCGGTCGCTCAATTGCGAGAGAATTCAATCGATGTCGAATCGGCAATCTCCGAGGTGGACGCTCTGTCACTCGGCGAATGCGCCCTGTTTGAGGGCGAACACGACCTCTGCGCCACCATACAATCCGAACTTAGCCCAGCTCAGCTCCACTTTCTGCAATTTCGGCGGGCACAACTCGACAATGATGCCGAAGCCGCTCAGGAGGCATTGACTGCGTGTGTGACCTCTTCACGAGAGAGGGGGGAGAGAGACCATTCCCTTGAAGCCAGAGCGAGGATGGAGTGGGGGTTGCTGCGCTTCGCGCTCGGCGAGTCTGAACAAGCAGGGGTCGATCTAAAATGGGCTATGGAGAGGCTGAATGCGCTCGATGAAGGAGGCGCCGCTCACGGTTTGGCAATGCTCAACATGGCGGCTTGGCATGAATCAGTTGGGGAGCCGATAATGGCCTTGGCGATTCACAGCCAAATCAATCGACATGGGCCTCATCTAGTTGAAACAATTGCGCTCAGTCGGTTGCGGGCTGCACATCTAACCCTCAACATCGGTGATTTACAATCGAGTCTTCGCCATAGTTGGGTCTCGTTCCAAGGTCTGCGTGACACCGACATGCCTGAACTCGTTCGGGAAGCAGCACTACTTTGGCTGGATGTGGCACTAAATGAGGTCTCAGACGAAGCTCCATCAATGCAGGAGAGAGTGGAGGCGGCAAAGCCAAGGAACCCCGGAGATGGTGATGATGCGCGTTCAAATCCGGCCGACATCTCACAAATCCTTGAGTGGTTGGTTAACAACTGGGATGGTGATGCAAGTGGAGAA
>CAZPJQ010000003.1:5251-24951 GCA_964586945.1 uncultured Candidatus Poseidoniales archaeon | reverse complement strand
AGGCCAGATATTGCAGTCATGATTGAGGCAGAACAGGCGATTGACCAGTCTGCCTTCCAAGAGAGAATATCTCAGATTGAAGAGTTGTCACCAAGAGATGTGGTTGAACTTCTCACTGGTCGAGATTGACTTGCGCTTGCTCAAGGTAGGGCTGGGCCCAAGTTTCGCCTCCAGTCACCAACCTTCTGGCGAGGAAGAAGGCGGCAGCAAATTCCTTTGCTTCCAAGAGAGTGCGTAACTTCTCCTCATCATCAGATTCCTTCTCCTTCTCATCGGTTGGAATGGAAACCTCTTCATCAGGAGTTGCAACCTTCATCGCTAGCGCCTCCATCCGTTCTAGGAACATCTCACGGGTGTCGGCGCTCGGTGCCTTCCATCGCTTGCCGGCACCATCCATTCGTTTCTCCATACGTACCCGGAAGTTGTCTCGGGTCGGTAGTTGAGGGAAGTGAGTTTGGGATTGGTCGTAGCAGAACCAGGCATCATCTACCTCGCCACGCTTTTCATGCAGCCGGCCGAGTTCAGTCCACGCTTCATGGTTCATCGGCCGGTGGGCGAGGAGTCTTCGAATGAGCCTGATGAAGGCCTCTTCATCCACTGTGCGAACTCTCTCCATCCTGCGACCGAAGAGGATGTTTGCGCGTGGGTCTGAGAGGTCCAGTTTGAGGACTCTCGCCTCAAAATCCGAAATTCCGCCTGGGCCAATGATGGACCACCACGCATCAGGGTCGAGAGGGTCGGTGTCAAGCGCTGCATTGAGCAATTCTCCGCCATGAGTGAGCATGTCCAAGGAACCGAGTTGGCTCAGGTGTTCGGGGTCCCTTCCAAGGATTGTGAAGAGATCCTCAAGGACTGCGCGCAAGCCGTCTGAATCCGAGAGAAGAAGTTTTACTTCTGTCAAAATGGTCCAATTCGCCTCGTGAGTGAAGTCATGCAGGACAGCCTGTCGGGCACTCTGTTCGGCCCATGAGAGGTTCTTCGCCTCTCGAGCCGGGTCACTCTGTGCCAACTTGAGGAACTTCTTGGCCTGCGCTCGATGCCGATTACCCAAGCTTCGCCTCGGGTGCTGCAATCCGCTACCGCTCTGTTCGACCACGATGGCACGCCGTCGTTCAAGCGTCAATGAACCTTCGGCAACTTGTGCCTTCATGTCACCGATGTGAAAGGGCCTCTGTCTCTTCCGAATGGAATAGTCGCATCGTAGCCAATCTTGGAAGTCAAGCCATCCTCGCTCCGGGTCGGGTCAAGGCTACTTCCCCGCTGGTTACTCAGTATGATGGTGTCCCTATCGGGCTGCCACCGTGTCATGAGCGCCCACTCCACCCTTACTGGATCTGCAGGGTCAACATCGGTGTCAACAATGGTGACCGATTTCATCGAGGGGTGACCGGCGAAGGCAGCCATTATTGCTGCATTTGCATCGCCGGCAGATTTCGGCTCAATCTGTACGACTGCAGACAACCAACCTGAGCCTCCATCCGTCATCACCACATCAGTGCAGGTGCAGACCTCTGAAACGGCTGCCTTGATGGTCGGTGCTCGCGGCAGACCCATCAGGGCGCGGTGTTCACGACCGGCAGGCAGGATGGCGTGGAATATTGGGTCGTTTCGATGGTGCAATGAGTGAATCTCGATAACCGGCTCCTGGCGAACATCGTCTACCGTACCCGTGATGTCAACATATGGCCCCTCATCATCATCCATCAGAGTGATGGTGGCCGCCATCGCGTACTCCGAATCGGCTGGCACTTCAATGCCGTTCGAGAGTTTGACCAGTTCGAGGGGCTGCCGGTAGAATCTCTCGTGTAATGCAGCAGCGACAGAGAGTTCGTCAATGGGCTCATCGAAGGACATCGCTGCCGCGAGGAGAACGCATGGGTCTGCTCCGTTCACGATGGCGACGGGGAGTGGCTCACCCGCGGCGCGAGACTCATTCAGCATAGTGCGTAAATGTCGCGGCACCAGCCTGGCCACCACATGATTCGCATCTCGTACGAACTGACGATGGTAGGAGACATTTCGGTTTCCGCCCCATTCGGCAATGATGATGCTCGCAGACATGTACCGTCCTCTATCCTCTGGCCAATGTTGAGGGATCGGTAGTTGATTGAGGTCTACCGGGTCAATTGAATTCTCAAATACAGGCGCCTCTCCAGTGTAGGAAACGGACTCACTTCTATTGTTCATCGCCCATCCGAGAACATCGATCACATCTGATTCAGAGATGTCGAAGTTTGAGGCCAAATTATGCCTCATACAGATATTCATTGCCGCCCGGTGGCCCGGTGCGCCAAGAATGTCATCAAAGACAAGGGTCCTCCCAGACTGCTCCAAAGCAATCTCTCTCATTCCTCCGATGGGGTCTACTGTGGCGATATGCATCGCCTCACCGAGGTGCTCCCTGAAGGCCATTGTGGGGGCGAATCACAGTAGTCGCTTCAAGGTTGGGGGAATGCCTAATTGGACTGGTCGGAAGAGAGGGTTACAGCGCCGCCGTCCATCATTCATATCCGTCACCCTCATATACGCGAGGCAGGTCGGCGGGCTGCTTCAAGGTGTACGCATGGGTAGGGGACTCTTTGCTGGCGCCAAAATGAAGCGTGACCGTCAGCGGTTTCGGTGGAAGGACCGAGGCTACAAGAGGCGGGTTCTGAAGCTCAAGGAGAAGTCCGATCCACTCGGCGGATCGTCCCAAGCAAAGGGCATAGTCATCGAGAAGGTTGGCATTGAGGCGAAGCAGCCTAACTCCGGTATCAGGAAGGCTGTGAAGATCAGTTTGATTCGAACTGGAAACAAGTTGACCGCCTTCGCTCCCGGCGACGGTGCAATCAACTTCATCGATGAACACGACGAGGTTCTAGTCGAAGGAATCGGTGGGCGCATGGGCCGTTCCTACGGAGACATCCCGGGTGTTCGATACAAAGTCATCAAGGTCAACGGCGTCTCACTCGATGAAATGGTTCGAGGGCGGAAGGAGAAGCCGATTCGGTGAGGTGTGTTTTCATGACAGATGAGGCAGAACTAGTCGAAGATGCACCTGAGGCCGAGGTCAAGGTTGAGGAGCCCGAGGTTCCAATCGCTGGCATCGGAACACTCGTATTTGGTAAGTGGGACACTTCAGAAGTGACCTGCTTTGACCCTGGCATCGCCCCCTATGTCAATCTCAAGACCGTCGGCGTGCCACACTCTGGGGGCCGCCACGCAAACATGTGGTTCGGGAAGAGCAAACTATCAGTTGTCGAGCGCTTCATCAATGGTCTGATGAGAACCGGCCGTTACTCGGGCAAGAAGATTTCAACCGCGAAGGCGTTTGAGGCTGCCTTGGACAGGATTGGAGAGCGAGATGGTGTAAATCCTCTACAGGTCTTTGTCGACGCCATCTCCAATGCAGCCCCGATGGAGGAAATCACTCGAATCAAGTTCGGAGCTGTAAGCCAACCAAAGGCTGTCGACTCAGCCCCAAGTCGCCGCCTCGATGTCGCAATTCGCCATCTCGCGAAGGGCGCCACCCAGGCTACACACAAGAGCAAGAAGACCCTCACTCAGGGTATTGTGACAGAGATTTCCAAGGCGGCCGAAGGGGATGTTACCTCATACGCTATCGGCAAGAAGGAAGAGGTTGAGAGAATCGCAGCCTCTGCCCGTTGATTCAACCGTCATCCGGCTTCTTCACCTTCCGTCAAATTGTCCAATTGGTCGAAGATTATTTGGGAAATAGCCATAGGTGTCAGTAGGAGGGTGAATTCATGGAAGATGTTGAGAGGAGCGCAAAACCATTCAACATCAACGCTTTGAATGCCGTTTTTCTATTGGGTACGCCACCGCTCGCCCTCATCGGCGCAATCTGGCACGGCTTCACATTCGGCATCACTTGGGTAGAAGGTGCAATATTTTTCGTTTGGTATTTCGCCTGTGGACTTTCAATCACCGTTGGCTATCACAGGCTGTTCACGCATCGCAGCCACGAAGCGCGTTGGCCCCTCCGTCTTGGATATGCCCTGTTCGGAGCCGGAGCCTTTCAAAATTCAATTCTTGAATGGTCAAGTGACCACCGCCGTCACCACAAGGAGACCGATCTCATCTCAGACCCATACAACGCCGCTAGGGGATTTTGGTGGAGTCATTTCCTATGGATTATTTTTGATGAGCATACTGGTGAACCAGATTATTCCAATGTGCGTGACTTGCAGAAGGACTGGGTTGTCAGATTCCAGCATCAGTTCATCTTCACGACTGGGTTTCTATTCGGCATGGTGGCGCCTGGCTTGGTTGGTTACGCAATCGGAGGGCTAGGAGCAGGAATTGGAGGTTTTGTCTGGGGAGGCTTGGTTCGAACCGTTTTCGTGCACCACGGGACCTTCCTCATCAATTCGGCAGCACATGTCTGGGGTAAGCAGCCGTACACGACTGAAAACAGCAGTAAGGACTCTTTCTGGCTAGCATTCTTCACCTTTGGGGAAGGCTACCATAACTTTCACCACCCCTTCCAGGCCGACTATCGAAACGGTCATCGTTGGTGGCAATGGGATCCCTCCAAATGGTGGATTCAGGCCTTCTCGCTGGTCAAGTTGAATGTCGGTCTTAAGAGGACTCCAAAATGGGCGATAGAGTCTGCAAGAATGGAGACGAGATTCCAGAAGGTGGCAGCAGAATCTGCAGAGCTCCATGGGGATTCAGAGATGGGACTCTTTCAGGCCCGTTCAAAGCAGTGTTGTGAGGGGTTGAGATTAGCCATGCGTCAAGTTGACGGAATGCGGCAACAACTGAAGCGTGCGAGTGCTGAGAAGCGTCAGAAACTAATGCTACAGATTAAGCAAGGAAAGGAGTCAGTCCGACTCGTTCGAGATGAGTTTTCACGGCTCCTAGAGGAGATGTGCCTCTCCACAGCGGCAGTCTTGGCTTGAGCGCCGCAGTACCTCATTCAGCCTCGATGTTCTCGTGCGCGGGTGCTCGCCCGCGCAGGGGCCTTTATCAATGGACGGCAGGTCGGCCGCTTCACGAAAGGTGGACCAAATGGGACGCAAGGAAGACAACATCGCAAAGGCCACAGAAGTCATGCACATACGGGGGCAGATTCGAAACCTCTGCATCGCTGCTCACATCGACCACGGAAAGACCACTCTCTCTGACAATTTGATCGCTGGCGCCGGTATGATGAGTGAGGAATTGGCAGGCAAGGCCCGAGTCCTCGATTTCGACGAGCAGGAATCCGCCCGCGGAATTACAATCAACGCTGTATCAGCATCGATGGTGCACAACATCGAGGGTATTGATTACCTAATCAATCTGATAGACACACCCGGTCACGTCGACTTTGGTGGTGATGTTACCCGTGCCATGCGAGCGGTCGACGGCTGCTTCATCCTCACCTGTGCGGTTGAGGGTGCCATGCCTCAGACCGAGACAGTGGTCCGCCAGGCACTCAAGGAGAAGGTGAAGCCTGTGTTGTTCATCAACAAGGTGGACCGCCTCATCAACGAACTTCAAGTAACGCCAGAGGATATGCAGGAGCGATTCATGGGCCAGATTCAGAAGGTCAACAAACTGATTCGTCAATTCGCTCCCGAGGAGCACAAGAAGGACTGGTTGGTCAGCGTTGCTGACGGCACGGTCGCCTTTGGTTCAGCATACCACAACTGGGGGATCACAGTCCCATACATGCAGAAGTCGGGCATCTCATTCAAGGACATCTTTGACTATTGTAATGATGAAAATCAAGAGGAGTTGGCAAAGCGGGCGCCTGTTCACGAGGTTCTTCTCGATATGGCGGTATCACAACTACCCGGCCCAGTTGAGGCTCAAGAGTACCGAATCCCCAACATCTGGACTGGTGATTTGGAATCAGAATTGGGTAAGGGGATGATGAGTTGCGACCCCGACGGGCCACTTGCTCTGATGATTACTAAGATTTGGATGGATCCTCACGCTGGTGAAGTAGCAGTCGGCCGCCTCTACTCTGGTACGATCAACCACGGAGACAGCGTCTGGGCGATTGGCGGCGCAAAGGCTGAGCGCGTTCAACAGGTCAGCATGATGGTCGGCGCTGATAGAATCGCAGTCCCGATGATTGTTGCCGGAAACATCGCGGCGATTACCGGAATACGCTCCGCCGCTGCTGGAGTGACAATCGGTCGAGAGAGTGACATGGTTCCTTTCGAGGCCATTCGCCACTACTCTGAACCTGTCGTGACAGTCGCAGTCGAGCCCAAGTCGATGAAAGACCTGCCCAAGTTCATCGATGCACTACGCTCCCTTGCGAAGGCCGACGCCTCGCTCGAGGTTCGAACAAATGCCGAGACCGGAGAGGCACTTCTTGCAGGAATGGGTGAACTCCACTTGGAGATCACAGTCTACAGAATTGAGGAGGAACAGGGAATCAAGGTCTCGGTCTCCGAACCAATCGTCGTCTACAGGGAAACCGTTTCTGGGACCAATCGAGGTTCCTCGTTCGAGGGCAAGTCACCCAACAGGCACAATCGATTCTACATCGAGGTTGAACAACTCTCACCGGAAGTCGTCCAAGCGCTACGTGAAGGCGAGTTTGGTAGCGGCACAATCCGACCAAACGATGCCAAGGAGGTCGGCCGAAAGTTCGGCGAGTTCGGAATGGACAAGGACAAGATGCGCAAGATCTACGCCATCAACGGGACCAATGTCCTAGTAAACGACACAAAGGGTATCCAGTATCTTCACGAGACCAAGGAGTTACTCATCGAATCGTTCAACGAGGTCTGCTCGAAGGGCCCGATTGCAGAGGAGCCGATCATGGGTGTGATGGTTCGTCTAGTCGATGCAAAGCTCCACGAGGACGCTATTCACCGCGGGCCTGCTCAGACCATCCCAGCGATGCGCAACGCAATCAAGGGCGCCATGGTACGCGCTGGTTCTGTTCTAATGGAACCGATTCAGAAGTTGAATGTCTCTGTGCCTAATGACTGGCTCGGCGGCGTAACTCGTGAGTTGACAATGCGCCGTGGTGAGATTGAGGACATGCCAGCAGATGGAGAGATTACAACTGTGATTGGTAAGGTGCCAGTCGCTGAAACCTTCGGATTCTCCAATGACATCCGAGCGGCCAGCCAAGGTCGCGCGGTGTGGAACACCGAGAATTGCGGCTTCGAAGAGTTGCCTCGTAGCCTACTTACTGGCACAGTTGCTGTGATTCGAGAGCGCAAGGGCCTAAAGCCAGATATCCCCGGTGAATCCTACTACGCCGACTGAGAATCCAATCAGGCGATTCTGATAAGTTGCCAGTCAGTCAGTTCTCTAAGCACCGAAACTGCCTTCGATTCGGGCAGTGAATCTAGACACCGGTGAGCGATTGCATGGTGTTCCATCGCCCTATTCTTGGCATATGCAATTGAGCCTGCCGCCTCAAGTTCGGCGAGCACTGAGTCAAGGGTGTCGCGAGTGGTTTCATGGTCCCCACTTGCGAAGACCCGGTGGAAGGTCGGAAGCAATGTTTCATCTTGGCTGTGGGCGTGAATGGCGATCAGAGTCTTCTTCCCCTCAATCACATCAGAGCAGGCCGGCTTTCCGAGCGTATCAGAGTCACCAGTGGCGTCGATCAGGTCATCCATCAGCTGGAAGCAGAGGCCGACGTTCTCCCCCCATTCAGCAAGGCACTCAATGGTCTCAGCCGAAGCACCTGATAGGAGGGCGCCAGTTCGAGCTGTGGTAGTGAACATAGCAGCAGTTTTCCCCGAAATCATAGTCAGGTAATCCGATTCTGAAACTGACTCCTGTTTCTCAAAGTCCATGTCCATTTGCTGACCTTCCGAGACATTTCTCACCATCTGGCCAATAATCAACACAAGTTCCCTGAAGTGTTCTGCCGAGATGTGTGGTGACTCACTCAGAACCTCGAATGACACGGCAAGCATCGCATCACCTGCGTTGATTGCTGTTGGGTGGTCGAATTCGATGTGAACTGCCGGGCGCCCCCTCCTCACCTCATCGTTGTCCATGATGTCGTCATGCACCAAAGTGAAGTTGTGGATGATTTCGATTGCTGCTCCTAGGTCATAGAGCCCCTCATCTGCTAGACCGGTCGCTTCTGCCACCAACCGGGGTAGGATGGCCCGGAGTCTCTTGCCACCACCATCAATGAGGTGCAGCATCGCGGCTTGAAGGCGCTCATGGCTAGTTTTTGAAAGAGCGGCGCGTATTCTCGGCTCGACTTCTAAACGATGGTTTTCCAATGCACTGAGTAGAAGACTGTCCTCTCGCACCGTGACATCTCCCACGGAGTGAATCTTACCATCCTGAAAACTTGCCATGTCGTCCAAATTTGCCCACCAATCGTCTAAGAACAGTTCTTTGATATGCTGGAACCAGGGGGCGACAACCTCTCCATTTGCAGGAGAACGAGATACCAAGTCTTCCAATTCGTCCATGGAGACCCACCTGAACTCGTCGATTTCGTTTGGATTCGGAGTGACTTCAACATCGGCGCGGATGAAGAGGATGTGGTCCAACTCATGTTCGATCCAGTTTTCATCAGCCCTCGCCTTGTACAACATTCGGCTAATGAATTTGAAATCCTCAAGAGGAACCGATTCAGGATCTACTCCCAATTCCTGTTGTAATTTACGAATCGCTGCTCTCTTCGCACCCATTCCATTCTCTGCCTCGTTCTCACCCTTCACATCAAGGGGGTGGCTGCAGCAGGAGTTGGCCCATACTGAGGGGAAGGTGATTTTCGAGGCGGCCCGCTTCTGGATTAGCAATCGGTCTTTGGAATCGAATAGCAGTAGACTGAAGGCGCGGTGCAATTTTCCAGAACCCAGATGACAATCGACCTTCGAGGCTGAGCCGATGGCGTTGTCCTGTTCGTCAACGAGGATGCACATCTCATCCATCATCGACATCTGCTCAGCATCGTATGAACTGCCAAGTGCAGAGCCGGCCTCTCCATCCATCGCCCTTACCGCCCTGCCGACCCCATTTGAGCCTTTAGTCGAGTGGTCGGCACACACTTTCAGTGTGTGGTTGCGAGGACCCTAGTGCCGACCGGCGTCAAGCCTTGGACAGCGGCAACGAGTCGTTGTGGCTGTTCACCATCAATCAACCAGACATTAGCCACCGCTTCGGCAATTGTCGCTGCACGGTCCAACTTCAGTTCAATGCCACCAGTCACATCTATCTCTGATTCGTGTTGGCCGTTCACTGAATCACCCTGACTCCATGTTCTAACTAATTCTGAACCCGACTCATGTGGTGGGGATGACATCAATCCTGGAGCACCACCCATGGCGAATAGAACATGGTCGGCATCTAACTCCAAGGCCACTCTATAGATGATGTCATCTCCACTGAGGATTCCGAACTCCGATTCCCCAACCTCATTTACAACATCTCCGAACGAGACTGGGACGCGCCCGTCACTATGCGAAAAACTTGAGATATCTCCTGAGAAATTCGGACCTGTCCCCGTCGCCCAATCTCGAGGCCTTAGAGAATATGTGTCGATTCCACTCGAGGTCAAACCATCGACTACGATAGAATTCAACAGGTCCATGTCGCCCCTGACCGATTGCACTGCCTCGTCTTGACTACTGAGCCCCATTGAGTCTTGAGGTGACCAACCTAGCTTCATTCGACCTTGGGCGAGAGACCATGCCTTTGCCTTCAAATGACCATAACTGCCTGCGCCATGTACTACGATGACACGAAATCCGAGGTCGATTATCTCCGATACCGCCTCACAAAGTCCAGAAATGACATCGGGTTTAGCAGTGCACAATCTGCCCTTGTGCGTGATCAACCCGCCGCCGAACTTGATGACCACCAACTCTGCCATTATCCTCCCGTGAGCGGCCGAGGCTGATGTGGGTTGCGGGTGCCATCTCCGCCGGGTTGATGAGGGTTGGATGGGTGCGCCATCTGTGAGCAAAGGTCCATCACTGGAGGAATTTCGCCGCTGGCTCCAAGAGGAGTTAGTGATGGCTGACTCAATCAAGAGCAAGTCGCAGCGAGAGAACAGACGCTGGCAGCTCGAATCAGCACTACAGGAGGCGCTCGCCTTCCATGCAAGTGTCAGCCGCCTTCAGGAAGCTGAATTACCGCTCTACGAAGAGGCTGCATCAGTGCGTCTTCTAGCAACGGAGGAGGAAGCAGCCAGTGCCAAGTCTGATGGAAGCGATGGAAATTTTTGCGTGAAGTGTGATGAACCGATGGACTCGGAACTTGCATTCTGTCCAGTCTGTGGCCACTTCAAGTGAGCAGTGTACTGACATCATTCAGAGACTCGGATATTCAGGCAAAGCCGTGGCAAGCCGATAAAACGGCTCACTCTTCTTCTTCGGCCCACTGTTTGAGCATCAAATCGTACTCAACATTGTTCTCTTCGATAGGGGCACAATATGCGCCGTCCACACTTTCAGTGAGATAGACCGTGGTTCCAGCATGGTAGACGATGTCTCCGTTAGCCTGCATCTGTATGGTGTCGATTTCAAGGATCGCAGGGCGATGGTGGTGAACATGACCGGCATTGGCGGCGGTGGTGATGGTTTTGGAGAGGTGGACCCATTTTCTGGAACCAGGAGAGATGCCAGCTTCAAGGTGAACATCCAACTCATCCGGCGCACACGGGTAGTAGAGCAACTCCGGGATGTTTTCGGTAGGGAGATCCAACTCAATTTCCACAGTGTGGGCGTAGGTGGCGCGAACGCTCCCTCCACGAACTTCGTACCGACCCTTCGGGTCTGTGTTGACAATCGCCTCGATGTGCCTATCTCGCAGCCAATGCTTGCGACGGTCCTTCCTAGCAATGGCTGTCGACAATTCACGAATGCTGACCCATCCGTTGATGTCCATGTCCAAGTCGAATTTCTCGGGGAAATGACGAAGAATTCCGGCCATCCGTCGAGCGATTTGGTCTCGCTCTCTATCGTTCATGACGAACTTTCCTTCGCTGTTGCAAGCGGGGCAAAGTTGTCCTTCGAAGTGACCGTGGAGGTGACACTCTCTTATCATCGGAGGCGGCGACCGACGCACCGTTCATGAACCCCTCGGTCAACAGTTGCCGATTGCCCTCCTCGTCTTTCGTCAATGATTATGACAGCGCGCCATGTAGCAGGGCTATGCGGGCCGTAATTGCAGGATACACCCGTTCACCTTTCCAGCCTGCCCACAAGGGTGCGTTGGCGAATGTCAGGCCTGAGGATTTCGCATCTCAAGTTGCTCAGGAAACCCTCTCTCGAACTGGGGTTTCCGGGGAGTATGTCGAAGACCTGCTGCTTGGCTGCGCATATCCTGAGGGTGAACAAGGCCTCAATCTCGGACGGATTCTCACCTACATGACCGGACTCCCCTCCTCAGTGCCTGGGATGACCACTAATCGGCTGTGTGGTTCTTCGATGCAGGTGATTCACAGCGCTGCTGGTGCCTTGAAAATGGGTTCTGGAGATTGTTTTCTCTGTGGAGGTGTAGAGTCTATGTCTCGAGTTCAGAGGGGTGGCTTCAATCGCTCCCCGCACCCCACTCTTGAAGTTCAGTTTCCTGAGGCGTACATTGCGATGGGTTTGACCGCTGAGAATTTGGCGGTAAGCCATTCCATCGATCGAGTTCGTCAGGAGGAGTTTGCGCTCAGTAGCCACCAGAAGGCAGTGCGGGCTGATTCCCATTCCCACTTTGCAGACGAGTTGGTCAGCATCACCACTCATGAAGGAGAGGTAAACTCTGACGGCTGCATCCGGGCGGCGTCCACACTTGAGGCGATGGCTGGGTTGAAGCCTGCTTTTGATGCAGCAGGGTCTGTTACCGCTGCGACCTCTTCTCCGCTAACTGATGGCGCATCATTTCTGCTGGTATGTTCAGAGGATTTTGCGATGGAACAGGGAATCAAACCCCTAGCTTCCATTGTCAGCACCGCGGTAGCGGGAGTGCCTCCTGAAATAATGGGGATAGGTCCGGTGCCGGCGACTCAGAAAGCCCTTTCACGCGCAGGTATTGGACTAAATGAGGTATCTGTCATCGAATTGAATGAGGCGTTTTCAGCACAATCAATTGCGGTCCTATCAGATCTTGGACTCGATGACGATGACCCACGCGTCAACATTGATGGAGGTGCCCTAGCTATCGGTCATCCGCTCGGTGCTAGCGGCGCTAGAATCACAGGAAAAGCGGCGAGTCTGCTGGAGCGAGTCGGAGGCCAATACGCGCTTGCTACGATGTGTATTGGCGGCGGCATGGGAATCGCAACAATCCTCGAATCATGGCAGCCGTAATCCATGTATTCAGCGGAACTCCTATTTGGGTTGGCTGTGGCCATCTGCCCGATGGCATTCAGAAAGCGCCCGTTCGTCGGGAGCAAAGGTGGCAGAGAAGCAAAGGACAACCTCTCTGTGAGTGACGAGGGCGACTGCGCCCGCTGCGGTGGAGATGCCGGCCCATCATCCATGGATGGCTACTTTTCTTGCGTCCGCTGTAACTACGAATGGAAAGACCCGGATTTTTCAACCAAGAAGAGGGAACGGAATTTCGAGAGTATTGAGAAGGATTCCCAGATGGTCGATAAATTCCGATCTGAAATTGAGAGTGGAACCGGTATATCTAGGGTTTTGGGAATTGAACAACACCTGACCGAGGAACAGGAATCTAGCCTTGGAAGGCTACAGGACAAGTGGATTGATGGGATGCATGGTCACTACAATGCTGCCGATGATGAGCGTAAACCTCTCATAATCAACTTCGATGAAGACGACAACATAATCGACACTGATGTTGGGAAATTGACCATCTTGAACAATGTTTTTGACGGGGGGGAGGAGGTCCGGGTGGAATATCCAGGCCTCGGAACAGAATTCTATGGCTATGATTCTGGTGATGGAAGAGGTTGGCGGCGTGGTCGAAATGGAGACGAGACTGCTCGGAACATAGCGGCCATCATCAACAGAGAGAGTGAGTTAGTTCACGCTTACTCCGAAGGGAACGCAGTCATTTTTGAACTTAGAGACACCTCTCTCGACCCTAAGGCCTTGGTTCTCTTCGTAGATGACCCCGGTGACAAGGATTTAGTTGCTGAGAAGGATGGAGTCACTTTGGATGCGGCTGCGATGAGCATTGAATCAGACTATCAGGCAGCTGTTGAACTAATGTTGAGTGACGGAATCATCACTCCTAGCGAAGACCAACTCCTCTGGGCTATGAGGCAGCACCTCTCCATCAGTGAAGAGCGCCACATGAAGATCATCTTGACTCTCTTTGGAGACAGTGTCCTCAAGGAGTGCACCGGCTGTGGAAAGGCGGTTCCCCTCTACACAGAACATGACGCTTGGTATTGCAGCGGCTGCGAAATGTGGGTGTGACCGCGGGCAATTGTCAGCAATTGAATGGGTATGGTTAATATGCCGGCGCTGCCGGACTCGACTCGACGGTGATTGGAATGGCAGATGACACACTCTACATTGGTGTTGACTTGGGAACCTTCCGCTCTGTGGTAGTGTCGAACAAGGGGCATGAGGAACAGGTTCTGACTGTGATTGGAACCCCAAAGGATTCCATTGCCAAGAACTTTCTCCGTCGCGATGTTCTTTTCGGAGAAGAAGCCCTGAAGAACCGGTTGGCGCTGAATCTCTACCGACCTCTCGAACACGGTGTCATCAAGGACACTCCGGAGGACAAGAAGTTCATCGCTCACTTCATCAACCACATGATCAACCTCTCCGACCCAGAGGATTACGGCCGAGTGGTGGCGGTCATAGGAGCACCCGCAGAAGCGAGCCATGTTGACAAGACCGCAATTTTCGATGCGGCAGCTGGTACGGTAAACGCTTGCATGATTATTTCCGAACCATTCGCAGTAGCCTACGCATTAGACATGCTAGACCACACTCTAGTCGTCGATATCGGAGCCGGGACAACCGATATTTGCAGGGTCTATGGAACCATTCCTGGGCCCGAGGACCAACTCCACATCAACATGTCCGGAGACTGGATCGATAATGCCCTCATCATTGAAATCCAGAAGAAGTACACCGGCGCGCAGGTTACCAAAGACATGGCAAGGAGGTGGAAGGAAGCTGAATCATTCACCAGCACCTCCCCCCCGAAAGACCCGATTATCGTCGATTTTTCAATCGAAGGAAAGGCGATGTCCCTCGATATCACCGACTGTATGCAGACTGCGTGCGAATCGATTGTGGACCCAATCGTGGACAATATCAAGGCGCTGATCGCCGAATCCAACCCAGAATACCATGACGCATTCCGCCAGAACATCATCTTGGCTGGTGGGGGCTCCGGAATACGAGGCTTGGGTGCCACAATCCAGGATAGACTTTCTGACCTCGGTGAAATCGAAGTTCACATTGTCGAAGACCCTGTTCAACTCGGCGCTCTTGGCGCCCTCCGGCTAGGGCAAGAAGTTCCAGAGGAGTACTGGAAGAACCTCACAATCTCTGATTTGTGAGTGATAGGGGCGTTCTATTCCTCCTCAGAGAATTTCGCTGCAGTCTCCTCGGAAATCAGACGACCGTTGCAATTTGGGCAAAGTTCGTCAGCGGTTAGTTCGAACGGTTTCACAGCGAGGATTGAGAGACAGTTAGGGCACGAAGCCATGACCTCGTTCTCAAGCAGAGAGAGTGAGTTAATTCCACCCCCAGCTGAACCGAAATACCAACTTACAAACATTGGGTTGCTGAAGTTCTTGAATCGCTTCCCCATCGTGTAGACTACATAGAATAGCATGATTGCCAATAATCCAGAGATGAGGCTTCCATTCAATGCCGATAGGACATCGATCAAGCCAAACAGTGCACACATCGACATCAGGAACAACCAGAGCATCTTGGTAGGGCCTAACGCCCATGGTTTTCGATTCGAAAAACCGTGATACAGGTAGGCTGAACCACCGAAGGTGACGCCGAGTAAAATAAGGGCAAAGGGAGAGGAGAGAAGACCCATCGAATCCAGCCCGCTGAATAGCAGAATCAGTGAGAGTAGTGACATCCACAGGACGGTGCTAGCCATCGCTCTGTGAACCGACTCGATGGTCCCCTGTTCGCTCACAAATGCTGCTCTGTGTGGTCCGTCCTTGAGGTTGACGGCAACCGATAGCGCAAAAGAGGGAGGTGGTACCCGGCGAACTGATGGCAGAGAGGCGAGACAGTGATGTCGATACCCGTTCGGTGGCGTTGGAGGGGAGAAAGGTCCTCGTCGGCATCACTGGTGGCATTGCTGCGGTCGAGAGCGTCCGATTGTTGCGCGAATTGCGAAGACACGGCGCTGACCTGACCGTGATGATGACCCACTCGGCTCAAAGGGTGATTACCCCCTTAGCAGTAGAATGGGCCTCTCAAACCCCCGTACTTACGGATTGGTCACCTGAGATGTCTCAATTGGACCACTTCAGCCCATGTTCACGGGATCTTGGACACGCCTCTACAGATGGCGCTCTCCGCCGGTCGGGGTTCTAGGACACCCACGGTCTTTGTCCCAAGCATGCACGGCTCACTATTCGACGACCCAGTGACCGATGACCTGTGCCAGACTTTGCAGCAGCATGGACACCATGTCATTTGGGGGCCTAAAGAGGAGGGGCGAATGAAGCAGCCTGACCCGGTGAGTGTAGTCGCTGAACTCTGTCATATCATCAATTCGAACATCGCTAGCCGCAAGCGAGTAGTAGTCACCCTTGGAGCCAATCGTAGCGCGCTCGACGCAGTTCGTTGGATTCAAAACACATCATCAGGCAAAACAGGCTGGCTCATCGCCGAACACCTCTATAGAATGGGTCACAAAGTGACAGTAGTCGCTGGTGATTACAGCCATGACCCTTCTTTTCCACTACCCTCAGTTCATCACGAGGTCACCCCGGAGGGGATGTTGGATGTACTGATTGAGTTGGCCGAATCCACTCTGCGGCCAGATGCATGGATACACTGCGCGGCAGTTCTGGATTATTGTGTGTCCGCGCCCTCAATGGAGAAGGTGAAGTCGGGTTCCGAAGAGTGGTCGATTCAGCTTTCCCGTTCTGCCAAACATCTGGACGAGTTGACACCTCTTTGCGAAGGTTCGACCAGAATAGCCTTCAAACTTGAATCAGGAGCTACAGACGAACAACTCGTCGAGAGGGCGGATTCTCTGATTGACAGGCATAATCTAACAGCTGTGGTGGCCAACCACATGGAAGAGGTACACTCGCAGGACCGTAGGGCTATTTGGGTTCCATCGGAAGGTGAACAGATGGATCTCTCTGACAATAGTTCGATGGCCGAGATGGTCGAACAGGCAATCTGTGGGTGATTCAATGACTCAGGATGTTATCGCCTATCCACATCTAGAGTTATATTCCTCGATTTTAGGCTATGTCGGGATGATTTGTATCTTGATTGCTTTCGCTATGGAGACGAGAGGTATCATCTCCAGCAGAGATAGTCAATACCTTCTGCTCATGGCAGTTGGCTCCGGATTCCTTGGATTGCGCGCCTTGCATACATGGGAATTGGCCTTCTTGGTACTTGAGGGAGTCTGGATGGGCGTCGCACTGTGGGCCCTCTCCCGACCCCCTGTTGATGCGTGATTTGAGCAGTAAGCCAGCGTAGGTTTCAAGCGGAACACGATAGGAGGCACACCCATGGGAGAGCCTGACCGCGCCAAGCGAGGGATTCCACCAAAGAGCGACTTCAACGCTTGGTACCCTGCAATAGTCGAGATTGCCGACCTCGTGGACAAGCGCTATCCAATCAAAGGGATGGATGTCTGGCGGCCATACGGTTGGAAGGCGATGAAGTGCATTGATGCACTCACTCATGCCGAAATGGAGAGGACTGGCCACGACGAGGTTCGATTTCCACTACTAATTCCCGAGGAATTGCTCGATAAGGAGAACCGTCTAGTAGCTCGACTGAAGGCTGCGCGTGAAGCAGGAGTAGACCCTTCTGAATTGAGGATGGATGATGAAATCGAGGGCTTTTCTAAGGAGGTTTACTGGGTCAGACAGGCTGGTGAGACCGAGCTGGATTCACCGATGTTCTTGCGGCCGACTTCTGAAACGGCGATGTACACCCTCTTCGCTCTCTGGATTCGGAGTCACAGCGACCTACCCCTCAAGACCTACCAGATAGTCAATACCTTCCGCTACGAAACAAAACAGACCCGTTCATTCATCCGGGTTCGGGAAATTCACTTCTTTGAAGCACACACCGCGCACGCCGATGAAGAGGACGCAAATCGTCAGATTGCTGAGGATTTAGAGATTGTAGGAAATATCATGCGAGATCTATGCCTCCCTGTCTTAGTATCCAGGAGACCTGTTTGGGACACTTTTCCAGGCGCATGGTACACAATTGCAATCGATGTGTTGATGCCAGACGGTCGAACGCTGCAAGTCGCCTCCTGTCACCATTATCAGGACCAGTGGGCACAGGCGTTTGACATGAACTACGAGGCTGCTGACGGAAGTCGGCAGAACTGTCACCAGACGACCTACGGTATGTCTGAGAGACTACTGGGGTCTGTGGTCGGCATGCATGGTGATGATTCGGGTCTGATTTTCCCTCCAAAGATTGCACCAATTCAAGTTGTGGTGATTCCTGTGGCAGCACACAAGGATGAAGCTGTAATGACATCAGTCGTCGATGTGGCCAACCAACTACGAAACAACGGATACAGAGTCCACATCGACGACCGTGATCTCCGCCCAGGGCAGAAGTACTATGATTGGGAGATCAAAGGCGTCCCGCTTCGCCTCGACATCGGCCCGCGAGACATTGAGAGTGGAACCGCCTTCGCTGCCCGCAGGACCGGTGGAAAGCAGCCAATACCGCTCGCCTCAATCATCGATGCTGTTGGCAAGGAGCTGGAAGCGATTGGTGCTGAATTGCTCGCACGCTCGAGCTCCCACTCAGCAAGTTGTATTCAACCACTTACCGACCTCCAAACTGAATTTGAAGATGGTAAGATCTACGAGATTGCATTTGACGGCAATGACGCTGATGCAGAGGTTCTCGAAAAGACCACGGGTTTGGTTCTTCTCGGCGACCACATCGAACCATTCACAGAGCCGAGACCGTGCATTGTATCTGGCAAGATGACCACTCGAAGACAGCACCTTGCTAGGATGTTCTAATTCACTTCTTGAAGAAGTACATGCCGAGCAGCCCAAGTCCAATTCCAATGAGGACCAGGTCGGGGATTCCGTAACTGCCTTCCAATAAGGATGGTGACCACCCCCATCCAGAGTTCAAATTACCAATACTTGCCCAATTGAATCGGGTGTGACCATCTGATGGGCAACCACCACCTGTGCAACCGCCACCTAGGAAGGATAGGCCGCCGAGCAGGTTTGTAGTGGCAATTACAGTCACAATCAGGCCCTTGTAAAGCCGTCCTATCTCCTTTTGAGGTGCTCCGAAATCATCGATGAGATTCACTGGTGCATCGAATGGCGGAATCTCCCCAAAGCCGTCATCAGGTATGACTTCGACCAGCAAATCATCGTCATCATCGTCAGAAAGTGATTCCGACAGAGCCCTTTGAGCATCTCCGCGGGATAGCCCCATCGCCTCGATGAAATCCTCACCATAGATTCGCTCAGCCAACTTTGTGAGCATCGGGTCGTTCTCAAGGTCATCGGCACTCAAGTTGCCATCTAGGAGCTCCTTGAGTCGCCCTTCATCGTCGCCGATAGTCATCCCTCCACCTCGTCCACACTCCACCCTATTCATCAAGGCTATGATTGGCAATACATGAAAGTAAGCAATCACTTGCGTTCGATTGCTCGCTGTGAGGCACTGATGATATGGTCGGAATTCATCCCATACTTCGATAGAAGTTCCTCACCATCACCCGATTCGCCGTAATGATCCTTGACTCCGACTCTCTCCAAGGGTAGGGGGGTGGTCGCTGAAAGGTACTCTGCCACCGCGCCTCCGAGCCCACCGATTATCGAGTGGTCCTCCGAGGTGACAAAACAGCCGCATTCCTCTGCCAATCGAGAAATCAATTCTTCATCTAGTGGTTTGATTGTGTGCATGTCTACGACAGTAGCCTCAATCCCGTTTCTAGATAGATTATCGGCAGCAGTCATGGCTTTTGCAACCATTACACCGCACGCGAGGATTGCAACATCCTTGCCATCCCGCAATACGGATCCCTTGCCGATTTGGAGCGAAGCAGCAGAATCAGAGTCATAGATACGGGGTGTCTTGTTTCTTGCCGTACGGGTGTATGAGGGAGAGTCGTAATTGGCCAGTTTGATGGTCAGCGCCTCGGCACTCAGGTCATCACATGGGTGCATCACAGCCATGTTTGGGAGAGAACGGTAGATGGCGAGATCAGCAATGGACTGGGCAGAGGAGCCATCGGTGCCTGTGTGAATGCCACCATGGCTGCCGCAGATGTGAACTGGGAGATTAGGCCGTGCGATGCCATTTCGAATCTGTTCAAATCCTCTCTGCGTGAAGATGGCGAAGGTCGAAGCAAATGGTTTGTAGCCACAACTTGCGAGACCCGCAGCGACCAGCATCATGTTTTGCTCCGATATTCCGAGTGAAAAAGTTCGTTCGGGATGGGCTTGTCTAAACATCTGACTCTTCGTAGACTTCCCAAGATCCGCTTCTAGGACGATGACCTTCTCATCGTCGACAAGACCCATCAAGCCGTTTCCATAGCCGTCCCTCGATGCTGCCAAAGTCATGCCAACTCCTCCAGTGCTTGAGCCAACTGCTCATCGTTGGGTGCTGCGCCGTGAAATT
>CAZPJQ010000003.1:2015-5241 GCA_964586945.1 uncultured Candidatus Poseidoniales archaeon | reverse complement strand
TTTCAATTTTGGTAGGCGATAGACTAAGGATACTTCTCCATGAAGGAGACTCCTTTGCCTTTGACAGTGTGAGCGATGACCACTGCCGGTCCGTCCGTAATGCTGTCTAACCATTGTATCGCTGATAGAATCTCATCCATGTTGTGGCCATCTATTTCTCTTACAGCCCAGCCGAAGCCATCCCATTTGGCTGCAACATCGAAGATTCGCATCTGCTTCTCAACGAAGTCATCGTTTTGAATGCGATTTCTGTCCACGAACACTTTCAAATTACCGATTTCATGGTGGACAGCTGCTATGGCAGCTTCCCAAATCTGCCCCTCTTGGAGTTCGCCGTCACCCAACATCACAAATGTGGTTCTGTCAGAGCCGTCAAGCCGAGCGGCGAGTGCACACCCAATTCCAAAGGAGAGGCCCATGCCGAGGCTGCCGGCTGAGAAGTCAACACCAGGAGTCCATTTCATGTCGACATGACCTTGACACACTCCACCCAACTTGCGAAATGAGGTCAAGTCCGACTCACTGAGGAATCCGGATTCGTGTAGGATGGCATACATCCCGGGTGAAGCGTGCCCTTTACTCATGATGAAACGGTCTCTATCAGGGTCGTCAGGATTCTGCGGGTCAACATTCAGTCTGCGACCGTACAGAGCGGTCAAAATGTCAATCGCAGATAAAGAACCGCCAGGATGGCCAGCAGCTGCACGATGTGTCATTTTGACAATCTCTCGGCGACATCTTTTCGCCGTCTCAATCAACATATCGGATGAGTCTGAATTGGATGGATTATCCTCGACAAGTGTCCCCATACTTCCTCTCCGGCCGGACTGCCTCTCCGTCAGCCTTTGATGGTTTCTTCATCCCAACACTGGTCTTAGAAATGCAATCTCCTAGGTCGGCACTCAATAATCGAAGCCCGCGTATGCTGTCTTAGGGTACTCTCATCTTCTCGAACAGCCTGCGACCGCCATCGAATAGAACTTGAATCCAATCTGAGATCAACGAGAAAGCCCTCTTTCCTGTTGGTAGATTTCGAGTTACCAACCAAGTGAAAACACCGAAGAACCAGAGGAAGAACAGAGTAGAGAAAACAGGACCGAGAGTACCGAGGAATGGCAACCAGCTACTGGGAGCCGATCCAAGAATGATGAAGACGGCAATCAGCACCCCCATCAAGGCTTCACCCGCAATCAATCCGGCAGACATCAGCGTTCCTCTGCTGATTACCTTCTTACCTGCCTCAATTGCCTCTACACTCGGCGACCCGCGTAGTGTGTCGTCTACTCGCAAGTGGGCGGATCGGCTGACTAGATAGTTGAGTGACCCTCCGAGGAAGATAGTAGCAGAGAGGTAGAATGGCAGGTACATTCCGATGGCAATAGACATGATTGGTAGTTGTGGACCGCCAGACAGTTTTGGAATGGGGGTTGATATTCCGAACAACTGAATTCGGCTTGATTGCCACGAGCCGAGGTACCAGCGAGCGCCAATTATGATCACTGCGACAATAACTCCGAGACCGAGCATCGGATAATTCACATCGCCGCCGAACAGACCTTGGATGAGAGTTCCGATGATTTCTGCTTGCGGTGCTTCCAAGACCTTTGCGCAGCCCCACTCCGGGTGTGGATTTGCAGCGCAATATGTAGGAGTGATGCGGAATGCCTCATTCAGTACCGTGAGGGTGAGTGGGGCAACCACGGCACCGACAAGAACCCCAATCAGTTCTGCAATCTGCTGTTTCCATGGTGTAGCACCAACTAGATGCCCTGTCTTCAGGTCCTGCATCACATCGCCTGCAATAGCCGCGTTGACAGCAACGATGGAGGCAATGATCAGTGTGGCATACATCAGGTCGGTTTGGGCCATTCCGAGGATGACTCCGCCTACTAACCAGACAACGAGCGTCGTCGCCATGATTGTTGCAATCGTCATCCCAGAGACGGGAGAGTTTGAGGAGCCGACCACACCAGCAATGTATCCAGCGACGGCGCTGAAGAAGAAGGCAGTGAACGAGAGGAATATCGCACCCACGATTGCAAGCAGTAGAGAGCCGGTCTTCCACCAGTAGAAGAGGAAAGTGAGGAATGCTATCACTCCGAGGGCGATGACCGCTCGATTCATGGGGATATCCCGTTCGGTACGTGGTAGGCTGCCCATATCTCCAGTGACATCGGCCCCAATGGCCTTCTTGAGTCCCGATTTGATGGTCCCGCGCATGTCAATCAGGGTCCAAAGACCACCTACGACCATGCAGCCGACTCCCACGAACCTAATGTGGGTCATCCAGAGAGTCTTGAATCCATGCGCAATGTCATGATCAACCGGCCAGCCGTAGGTGAGTCCGTACAGGGGTGTGAGAATGAAAACCCCGATGATGGCACCAAAGAAGATGAAAGAGGCGATTTGCATTCCGACAATCCAACCAACTGCTATCAGTGATAGTGAGTAATCGAGTGAGGAGTAAATTCTCACGCCAATGATGTCAGCAGCCACCTCGACTTTCGCCTGCGTCAACTCAAATCCCTTCACCATCCAGCCGTAGAGTGCACCCAAGCCAAGCGCGTAAAGGATGACGATAAGGTATGAGCCACCTTTTTCACCGGCGATTAGGACTTCCTCGCAAGCTATTCCTTCTGGGTATAGTAGTGCCTCTTCGACAATGAAGACACGCCTCAATGTGATGGTGAAGATGGTACCTATGATGCCCCCCAGAACTGCTACGATGAAGGTGGTAAGAGTGTCCATTTCCCTACCCATGACCAACAATGCCGGCATAGTGAAAATCACCCCGGCAGCGAGACTCTCACCAGCAGAAGTCATGGTCTGGACAATGTTGTTCTCAAGGATGTTGACATCTTTGAACATCATGCGTAGGAGTAGCATTGACATCACCGCGGCTGGTATAGATGCAGAAACGGTCATTCCGATGTACAGGCCGAGGTAGGTGTTGGCGGCGGTCATGAGAGCGCCCAGGATGACCCCGAGAATGAGTGCCCTAACGGTCAATTCCGGCAGAGTAGTCTCTGCGGGGACATATGGCCGATGCTCTCCCATAGGTGGGCGAAGCGGGAACGAACCGTCAATGCTACGGCTGCTATCTCCGCATTCAGATAGGACGGGTTACCACCCACTCTATCAAATACGAATCGAACACTCCTTGGTATAGGCGAGCGTATGCTACAGCAACAGTCGGACTCTGACTCTGTTCCATCAGAGGCTAAGG
>CAZPJQ010000003.1:0-2005 GCA_964586945.1 uncultured Candidatus Poseidoniales archaeon | reverse complement strand
TGGCATCACCTATCAATTTCCGAGGTTTATCGCAATCTTTCGAGTGATGAATCGGGACTATCGAGTGTTGATGCAGACCTCAGAAGTGCTACTTATGGCGAGAATAAGTTGGAAGGAAAAAAGCCGATCCATCCCTTTTGGAAATTTCTCAATCAGTTTAGAGACCCAATGGTGTATCTTCTATTGTTGGCCGCAATCATCGCATTGATTGCAAACAGGGATGACCTCGGAACTCCAATCTTCATCTGTATCGCGTTGAGCCTGAACGGCGTATTTTCCTACCTTCAAGAGAGAAAGGCCGAAGAAGCTATGGATTCACTGAAGAAACTCCTAGTCAGCCACTGTATTGTACTTAGGGATGGGATCGAACATCGCCACTCGACTGAGATCTTGGTCCCAGGAGATGTAGTTTGGTTGGAAGAGGGCCTCAATGTCCCTGCTGATGTGAGGCTCATCGAGGTTCACCAACTCTCAGTCAACGAATCTTCTCTTACTGGGGAATCAGATGTCGTATACAAGCAGACTGAACCGGTTGACAAAGACGCCATGATGACTGAAATGTTCAACATGGCATTCATGGGAACGGTGGTTTCTGGCGGCCGGGGACTTGGTGTTGTAGTAAATACGGGGATGAACACTAGTTTGGGAGATATCGCTGCAGGTCTCTCGGATGTCAAGACTCCAAAAACCCCATTGGAGGTGAAACTTGAATCTCTAGGGAAATTCCTTGGTATCATTGCACTTCTAGCGGCAATCAGCCTTGTAGTGTTCAACATAATCATCGCCCTGATCGATGGGGCAAATGCAACCGAATTGAAAACCGTGGTTGCTGGACAATTCATCATCGCGGTAGCAATATTCGTTGCCATTGTCCCCGAAGGACTGCCCATTATTTTGGTAATTACTCTAGCACTAGGAATGCGGAACATGTCTGCAAAGAAGGCCATAATATCGCGGATGAAAGTTGTAGAGACACTCGGTTCCACCACTATCATCTGTACCGATAAGACTGGCACTCTCACTAGAAATGAAATGGCGGTACGTGCATTCTATTGTGATGGCCAAGTCTACGATGTATCGGGCAAGGGATTCGATCCAACTGAAGGGGGGCTTTGCCGCGATGATTCTCCTCTCCCCGAATCTGAGATGGCGGAGTTGAAGGTGAACAAGGGCTACAAATTGGCCATGGCTTGCTGCCTCCTCTGCCAAAACAGCAATATTCGCAAGATCGAAGACGACTGGAGAGCCATTGGCGATCCAACCGATTCCGCCTGTGCTGTCTTTGGTGAAAAATTGCATGAGCCTGTTGATGATTTTAGAAAACGCCACCCCCGCTTCCGAGAATTTACATTCGATAGGATACGCAAGAGAATGACGACCATTCACGAATATGATGGCCAGCGTTGGGTCTTCTCGAAGGGCGCGATAGGTCCCTATCTGTCCCGCATCACACATATCCTGCAAGATGGCGCAATCGTCCCAATCAAAGACGAACACCGAAATAACATCGGCGAAGTCAACCTGCAACTAGCAAGTCAAGCTCTGCGCATCATAGCACTAACAGCCCGGCCACTAAGCGGTGATGAGGATATGGAGAATGTTCTGGGCGTCGAGAACGGTTTGATTTTCCTCGGTCTAGTAGGTATCATGGACCCACCACGGCCAGGGGTAGGTGATGCTATTCGGACCTGCCAAAACGCGGGCATTCGGGTGATGATGATTACCGGTGACCAGCAGATGACTGCTCTTGCCATAGGTAGAGAGATAGGAATTATTCAAGACGATTCCAAATTTGTCACCGGTCGCCAGTTGAAAGAGATGAGCGACGATGAATTGGATGAAGAATTAGGTAAAATCGTAATGTTCTCGCGCGTGACACCAGATCAGAAACTGCGTATCGTTTCCCGTCTACAACATATGGGGCATGTCGTGGCAATGACGGGTGACGGCGATAATGACGCACCAGCTCTCTCACAGGCCAACATAGGTATCGCAATGGGCCTCG
>CAZPJQ010000002.1:0-50359 GCA_964586945.1 uncultured Candidatus Poseidoniales archaeon | reverse complement strand
CGGGTTCGGGTTCGGGTTCGAGTTCCTGTTCTGGCTCTGGTGCCACCTCAGGTTCCGGTTCGGGCTCTGGCTCGGCCGCTGGTGTTGGCGTTGGTGGGGGCACCTGTTCGGCCGGAATTGGCGGCGAAGAGGGTGGTGGCGTGGATGGGGCAGTGGTTGCCACCGGTGTGGGAAGTGGTGCTGCTACTGGTGCGGCTACTGCGACTGTCTCCACTACCAGTGGTGGTGTGGTTGTTGCAACGAGTGCCGCTATCTCATCGGCCCGCTCATTCAGCGCCTCACAATCGAGTGGTTTTCCTGAGAGCAAACCCTCCATCGCGCCATCGATCAAATCCATACTAGCATCTGTTAACGCGCGGTTTGAACCAATTCTGTAGAGAAGTACTCGATGTTGTCCGGCATTGGTCTCAAACAGAAGAAGTTCCGGGTCGGTGAATTGAGCCAGTGAGAGTAGGACCCCCGCGAGGAATATGAGGGAGCCGATTCCGGGGGCGAAGAGGAGGAGAATAATTCCAATTCCTGTCGTAGCCCACCAACCATACTTCCCTCCATCGAGCCAGTCGTATCGGTAGTGAGAAAAGCCGAGAAGTGCTTCTTTTCTAGCCATGAACTGCTCTTCGACCACGACTCCGTGGGCCTCCCTCCTTGCAAGGGAAATCCGCACCAAATCATCGTCTTCGATGACTGACAGAGTGCGATTCCCCCTCTTTGACTCCCTCAGAACAAACTCCCTGGACTGCTCCTCGGCGTCAAGTGCGCGAACGCCCCGTCCTAGCCCGCTGACACCAGCTATCGACGAATCTGCCGGATTCGCACTGGGCTCTGTCGTGGGCCCGACTTCGGGTGCCGAAGTTGGGGGTGGTGCCGCCTGCATTGCGCCGACGAGAGGTTCGCTCGCTTATCAGTCACGCGAAGCGTGAATTTGACTCTTCACAAAGGTTCACTCACGCCAAGTCCAATGTGCGAATGCGCAAAGTCTTCGGGTCACCCCGGGGGGGGACTCTTCCTCACTTGAGGTCGGAGAGGGCGTACGCATCAACGCCTGTTGGCGCCTTGCCGCTGACCTTCTTGGCAACGACAGATGAAATGCCGTTTTCCGAAGCGATTTCGAGAACTCTGTCGGTTGCGGGGCTGTTGATGACAATCGCCTGTAAACCCTTGTTCTCCGCAGCGAATTCTGCGAGCTTACTTGCGCCAATCGCATCTGACACCGAGCCATCCTCAAGGATGAAGACCGCCTGGCGTGCCTTCGGCATCTGCTCGGCCCATGCCTTCACTTCATCGGGGACTTCCACTGTCTTCTTGGCAGCACCGTTGCCACCGTCCTCGGCTTGGATCCGCGCAACTGTGCGGGCTGTGGCCTCTGCTTGTCCGAGATGCTTGCCGACCAACTTCTTCTCTAGGTGCTCGACCTCTCGCCCCGCCGGTGCGAATGCGATTCGAGTCAGTTTGTCTTCGAGTACGCCAGCCAATTCGAGAGCAATCATCTTGCCACCACGGTCACCGTCCAAAAAGGCGGTCACCATGGATTTCGACTCCACCAAATCAACCAGGGCATTATCGACTCCTGCGCCCATCACGGCGATTGAGTTCTTGATGCCGCACTTCGCTAGGTTCAGAACGTCGTTGCGTCCCTCTACGATGATGAGGGCGTCTGAGCCCTCGACATTGGGGCCACAGGTCATTCCTGTATCCTTGTAGGTCGTTACCTCACTAGTCGTGAGCACGCTGCGAACCTCGTCGATGAGACCGCTTGCATCCGTGTCACGCTGTTGGACGATGTCCAACAACAAGTCCTTCGCACGGTCCACCATTGCCTCTCTCTTTGATGAGCGAATGTTGGTTATCTCCGCCACCTTCAAAGTAGCCTTTGCCGGTCCAATCCTCTCTATTGTCTCTAGAGCCGCACCGATGATGGCGCTCTCCACATTCTCCAGAGATGAGGGGATTTCGATGAGACCGCTGATTTTGCCCTTCTTGCTGTCAGTTGTGACATCGATGTGCCCGATGCGGCCTGAACGCTGCAACTTGCGCAGGTCCAGCGCCTCTGGCATGAGCCCCTCGGTCTGGCCGAAAATGGCCCCGATTATGTCCTTTCGTTGAGCCTGTCCATCGAGATGAACTTTGACTCTAATCATGTACTTTGCATTGCTTGAATCTGCCATACTTTTTCCTTCCTTAGATTCTACCCGAACCCTCCCCACGGAGGCTGGTCTTGTCTTGGACGAGCGCCGATGCGCCCGGTGATTGGGACAGGAGAACCTGTGTTTCCGCCGACCTACCTCCCCGCTATGAACCCACCGGATGCATCAAACAAGGTGAAAAGAGCGAGCGGCGCTGCTTCTGTCATGCCTGATGGCTCCGAGCCTCTACGCACCCGCCCAGTCTTCCACGCTGTCATCCAAGTGATGCTCGATGACGGGGAGTTGACCCGCGAGGAACAGCGACTTGCAATCAAGTTGGGTACTCTGCTCTTCAAACAGGCGGATGAGTTGCAGGAACAGCCAGCACTGATCTACCAATCTGTGGTCGATGGGCGTGAAGTTGAGGGGGGGAGAATCATCGGTCGCGGTGAGCGTCTGCAAATCTACCGAGAGATGTTTGAGACGGCGTTCATGAACTCCTCGCTCAGCCAGGATGAGTTAGCTGCAATTGCAATGCTGCGCTCAGCGTTGGACATCGATGAGAGTGAGCATGAATTGCTGATTGAAATCATGGAGAAGACGATTGAAGAGAGCGTCGAACCGAAACTCTTCGACAAGGTGAAAGAAGACCTCACCTCGGTTCTCGACAAGGTTGGTGGCATGTTCGATTCAATCATACGGTAGGATGCTTCTCTAGCGTTTTTCCGCAATGAAGATGAATCACCCCATCAATGGGCGGCCATGCGATTCCTCGAGGCGGAGGACCCCATCGCCCTCGCAGCGCTCGAATATGTGCTTGAGAGAGACGCTGCTGATGTCCGCAAGTTGCTGGAATGGCTACCCGCGGCGCGTTCTGTTCGTGACCGAAAGGCAATTCTTGAGCGGGTATGCGCCCTGATGCGCGAATTGGAACACGCAATCGAGCGCATCGCCGAGGTTGAGTGAATGGTGGAGCGGCTCGTCCCCGACGGCGCGATCATCCTCGCCGGAGGTCCATCGAGTCGAATGGGAGAGGCGAAGGCTCTCGTCGAAGTCGCTGGCAAACCCATGCTACAACTAGTCATGGAAGCGCTCGGGCAGTCTGGTATCGACAAGGCTATTCTCTCGATGAAAAGCGAGGGGCAGGCATCTGACATCCTCGGAAAACTTCCTTGTGAAAAGACAACTGCGGAGTTGCTCAAGGTGGGTGCTGACGGAATTCCCTTTCAGATAATCGTTGATGAAGCGGTGAATCGAGAGGAGAACTCTGCAGTGCGGGGGATGAGTGGCGCAGTGTCACTCGCTCGCAATCAAGGGTGGGTCTCGATTCAGATGGTGCCCTGCGATTTGCCGTTCCTCGACCCAAGATTGCCTGCACTGCTCTACAGCAAGTTGACGGGCGGGCAGAATTGTGCCGTCGCCCGTTCTGCCACTGGTTTGGAACCGCTGCTGTTCTGTGCCAAGACCGAATCCCTCGACGCAGCCCTCGACGACATGGGAGTTGCCGCCCACCAAGTCATTGCCAAGATGGGGGCTGTCGAAGTAGGACCTGATGAGTGGGCTGCAGCAGGCATCTCCGAACGCTGCTTCACTAATGTGAACACAAGGGAAGACCTGGAATCCATCAATTGATTCGGAATCGCTCGCCATCGGATTCAACCCGCCCTTCGGCCAGTGCATCGATGACCGCCGGGTAGAGGTGATGCTCTATCTCCATTCGAATCCTCTCGCCGAGTGAATCCTCATCTTCGTCGGGCAGAATCGCGGTGGTCTCGCTGGCGATCATCGGCCCATCGTCGACCCCAGGACTCACGAAGTGAACCGAGGCCCCAGCAGTGGCCGACCCGGAAGCAAGCGTGTCCCTAATGCCGTGGGCTCCGGGATACAACGCCCCGTCATCCCCCCACGGACTCGGATGGATGTTGACCACACACCCTAACCTCGGGTTGAGGAAGGATTCGGTGAGAATCCGCATGTACCCGCTGCAGACCACCAACTCGACATCATACTCGTCGAGAACTGCGGAAACCGCCTTCTCATGTGCAAGCCGCCGCAAAGCCGCACCGGCCGAACCTGCCTCAAATTCGTCTCTTGCCGGCAGCGGCACACAGACCCCCATCACCCCATGGTTGGCGGCTCGGTCGAGCCCCCTCACTCCGGGGTTGTCAGAAATCACGACAACCGTCTCATGGGAGCAGTCATTCGATTCTTGGTGACGAAGAAGTGCTTCAAGGCCCGTTCCTGAACCGGATATTAGGACACCGAGACGCAACGGATCATCGGTAGAGGAATGGCGAGGGGGGGCGTACGAACCTGTCATGTTGGGGCACCTGTCAACAAGTGGCAGGGGGAGTTGTTCCATGAGGCTTGTCTTGGGCGATTCCTAAGTGGTGAAACGGGTTCTTTTTATCGAGATGGTGAGGCCGACGGAACAGAGAGTGGAATAATGGGGGAGAGATTGGAGAGCCTCGACGCCATCGTAGAGAGGTATTGTGTCTCCAACGACCCGGTCAAAAGCAAGTTGTACATTGGCCTGGGGTGCCTGTTCACTGTCTTTTCCCTGATTGGAATCGTGATTCCTGGTTGGCCCACGGTGTCGTGGGCGGTCCCAGCGGCCTTCCTGTTCTCGATTTCAAGCGAGCGGATGTTCCGCTGGACGCTTACCAATCGCTTCTTCGGAACTGCGATGTTCGACTACTACGCCACTGATAAGACCGTGCCAAAACACGCGAAGATGGGAATCATCGGCATGATCGCCCTAATGGCCTCATCTTCGTCCTACTTCGTCTGGCATGTCTCAACCAAGGGTGATGGAGTCCTGACCAACCCGTCTTCTTGGAGCGGAGCAGACCCCGGGTTCGGAGCAGGAACAATACTACTCGTCGGATTGATCGGTATCTGGTATGTCTACTGCAAAGTCCCCACTAGGGATTAAAACAACTTGTTCTGGTACATCCCCTGAATCGTTGCCACGACTCTTGAAATAATTCCAAATCGCAAAGGGAGCGCTCCAAAAAACGCCACCAATCGTACCTAGTAGGATAAGAGTTGCCAGTGTGGTCAAATCACTATTTGGGGCCCCGAATGAAGCACCTAATACAGGTATAAAGAAAGTTAGGAATGAAATCGGAATTAGCTGCTTTAGACTCGGATTACAACAACCAATGGCTTGCGATATTTTTTTCACGGCAAATGCGGAGATGAGTATCATTCCAATGAATATCGCTAGAGCGGCTCCGAAGGAGGGTGGTTCGAGTCCTATCTTCAACATAATCAGCGCCACCAACGCTGCTAATATTGCTCCAGTTCCCGCACCAGCAGCCAAAGTGTGTTTCCAATTCATGTTAATCACTAATGCCTAAACAATCGTACTCCTGTGAAGAGCATGGTCATTCCGTGCTCGTCAGCAGCCTCGATGGCCTCCCCATCACGAATTGAGCCGCCCGGCTGAACCACACTTGTGATGCCGATATCGTGGGATGTGTCGATGCCGTCTCGGAACGGGAAGAAGGCGTCAGACACCATCATCGCACCCACCGCCCGCTCACCGGCGCGTCGAGCTGCGATTCTTACCGCCTCGACCCTACTGGTCTGGCCCGGCCCTATTCCTACCGTTGCCAATCCGGTTTCAGTCGGTTGGACGAAGATGACGCTGTTGCTCTTCACTTGAGCACATACCGCCACGCCAAAGCGGGCGAGGTCAATCAAGCCCGGTTCGGGTTGGGCCTTTGTCACACACTGCACATTATCCCAGTCAACCACCGGTGCGCCCTCGCTCTGTGAAAGCCAACCCCCATCCACCTGTCGCCAGCGCAGTTCGGCATCAAGAGGAGAGAATTCCGGGAGAGTAAGCATCCGTCTGTTCTTCTTGGTTGAGAGCCGCTCAAGTGCCGCCGCCTCGAAGCCAGGGGCGATGACGCATTCGATGAAATGGTCACCAATCTCTTCAGCCACCTCAGCGCTCACTGTTTGGTTGAATGCGATTACACAGCCAAACGCCGATTCGGGGTCGCTTGCAAGCGCATCACGCCAAGCCTCCACCTGGCTCGTCGACACTGCGACACCGCAGGCGTTCGTGTGCTTGATGACAACGCAGCAGTGCGGCCACTCGCTCCACTCATCGCCAGTCAATGAGCGGGCGTAGCGGAGGGCGGCCTCGAGGTCGAGGTAATTGTTGAATGAGAGTTCCTTGCCGCCATGTTGCTCGGCAGCAGCAAGCCCCGATGGTGCCTCACCCCTGCGAGCACCATCGTAAAATCCCGCAATCTGATGGGGATTCTCACCGTATCGCAGACGGTCCAACTCACCACCTGATATCAGCAGTCTCGGCGGCAAGTCGCCTTCCAACTTCACACCCTCAAAACGCTGGGCGAGAGTGTTGGAGAGCGCCACATCGTAGGCCGCGGTGCGCTGAAATGCGGTCAGGGCCAACCTCTCTCTAACATCTAGGGGAATGGATGCGGGGTCGCCGTCCGTGCTCTGGAGAAGTTCAAGGACGAGGTCGTATTGACTCGGGTCAGCCATCACCAATACATCGGCGTGGTTCTTCGCAGCAGCACGGATAAGGGTAGGGCCGCCGATGTCAATCATCTCGATGAGCTCGGACATTTCCACGGGCGGTTCTCGGGCAGCCACCTCTTCGAAGGGGTAGAGGTTGACTACCACCATGTCGATTCTAGGGTAGCCCAGTTTGGCTAGAGTTTCTCGATCGTCCGGGTTGTTTCCGCGAGCCAGAATTGGGGCGTGAATCGCCGGGTGGAGGGTCTTCACTCGACCATCGAAAACCTCGGGGTGTTCGGTAACCGACGATACATCGGAGACCTCTATTCCAGACTCCCGAAGCAGCCTCGCAGTCCCCCCGGTGCTCACGATTCTCCAACCCATCGCCTCCAGCGCCACAGCAAGTGCTGAGACCCCTTCCTTGTCGTACACTGAGATTAGTGCACGGGGTGCATCGTCGCCGGTTCTGTCCGGCACTTCTGCCTGAGTTCCGGGCTGCTCGGTCGCGTCCATCAAAGGAACCCGTTGAACGGCGATGAGTGGGGTGTTCTTGACCTTTGAGGGTGGTCATAATCTTGTTCGGCGGCCGAATTCAGTCGCCGCGGGCGCTGATGACCTGGTCGCAGCGGAGTAAGCCGCAGGCGGTTTCCGAGGCTGTTGTCAGACCGTGCAGGAGGTTTTCAGCGGGTTCGAGAACATCGGTTACACCCCCTATGCTGCCGTCGATTGTGATTCCTACTGGCTCGTCGCTCGCTCTCGCTTGGGCGCGCAGTTCGAGAAGTGCGTCGAGGGGGTCGACTCCGGCGTTGCTTGCCAGCATCCAAGGAATCGCCTCGAGGGCGCGGGCGAACGCCTCCATTCCGAGCCGGGTTCTGTCTGCCACCTTTTCCGCCGCTTCCTTGACGGAGAATGCCGCACTCATGTGGGCGCTGCCGCCGCCGTGCAGGAGAGTTCCTTCAGATATTGCAAGGGTGCATGCTCTCAAGGAGTCGTAGAGCCCACGAATGACCTCCTCGGTGCCCATCGAACTGCCGATGAGGCAGGTGACTAGTGGCCCTTCACAGCCATCGATGATGATTCTGTCCTGAACCTCTTCGGTCGCCGGACGGCGCTCGCAGGAAATGCTGCCGGCGTGGCCCAAGTCACTGAGGGAGAGGTCGGGTGAATGCTCGACCATCCTGCCGCCCGAAGCCTTCGCAATGTGGCGGAGTTGCTTGATGTCAAGGTCGGCGATGACCACCTTGTCGGCGAGCGCAAGCCGGTGAAGAACCGCTCTCTCTACCTCGCCCGGGCCACAGAAGCCATCGGCCCCGCTGGCGATTAGTTGGTCGGCCATCTTCTCATTGAGTGCC
This sequence comes from uncultured Candidatus Poseidoniales archaeon, assembly GCA_964586945.1. Lineage (GTDB taxonomy): Archaea > Thermoplasmatota > Poseidoniia > Poseidoniales > Thalassarchaeaceae > MGIIb-Q1. The sequence goes on along the minus strand of CAZPJQ010000002.1, from coordinate 42,384 downwards.
TCCTGGGCAGCGATGAATGTCTCAAGGTCCTCTGCTGTAGTAAGTTCGATTTCTGTGTCTCGCTTGCTCTCCCTCTGCTTGAGGTCGCAATTCAGAATCGCTATTGAGACGTCTTCTCGCAAACCTGTCATCCTTTCCAGAGGAATCCTCTGCTTCCAGTGGGTGCCACGAATCAGCCGGCTGTCAGCCAATCCACCTTCACCCGACTTGTCGAACAGCACATCCTCGGCGTCGCAGGTGTCTCTGTTGCCATCCACATGGCTGACATGGGCCAAGGCCTCCACCATCATCTCCCCGAATCTCTCGCACTCTGCCTCAGCGGCCCGACCGGTCAGGGAAGTTGCCACCACTCTCGAGAGGAGGTCGGTATCGTCGATTGAGCAGGGGGTGGTAATCGATTCGAGTCTCTCAATGGCGATTTTTGTTGCCGCTTGGTATCCGTCAACTATGATGAGCGGGTGGACGCCCTTCCGAAGAAGTCGCCCCGCCTCGTCGAGCAACGCTCCTGCGAGTAGTACGGTGGAGGTGACGCCGTCACCCACATTCGACTCCTGAGAGCGACCCAGTGAGACCAACATCTTGGCACCGGGATTCTTGATGAGAAGACCAGAGAGGATGCGCGCTCCGTCTGAGGTAACGGCGAATTCCCCGTTTGTCTTGTACAACCCCTTGTCGAGACCGCGGGGTCCGAGAGTTCCCCTCAGAATGGAGGCTAGAGCGCGTGCTGCGGCGATTATCTTCTGTTGCACCTCGGGGCCACTGGTGACATTAGTCTGCTCGCGAACGATGGTGACTGGGCCACTTTCCCCCCCTTGCATGGCACTCACTCCGAGTTGGCCGACCCGGGCCGCCTTGAAGAACCTTTGAGCGGCTCTGTGAATGGGGTTTCAGCGTCTGCGACCCTTCCGCCTCTTTCCTCTGCCTCGCGAGTCCTCCCACGCGCGGCCGCCCATTGAACGGTCCAACTGGCTGTCATGCGAGCTGCGGAACTTGTCCTCTGGTGGCCTGAACCCACGCGGAAGGTCACGGGAAGACTGCACTCGGAGTTTGATTCCATATTCCTTCTCCAACTCCTTGATTGTGGAGCCGCTTGGGCCGACGACCGCTCCGATGGCACTCTCGTCTACGAATATCTCGGCGTGGGCGTCGCCCCCGAACTTGACATGGTGGACGCGGATTCCTAGATCCGCCGAGATGCTGCTCTTGAGTTGGGCGGCGGCGAGCAGTTGGGCGGGTGTTCCTTCGTCACCTTCACTCTCGCCATCTGCGTCGACGATGCAAATCTGCTCGCCGAATGAGAATATTTCGTTGAGTACCTTGCCGTCCGGGAAGCGCTTCACCTGAATCACTGGACGGGCGAGGTCGGCCTGCATTCCCTTCGGTGCCTTTACCGTCATCGCCAGTTGGAGGACTTCTGCAACACTCCCCTTCTCAACATGTATGACTGTGGTCAGAATCTGGGCGAGGATGCCTAGTTCAACCCGCCCTATCATCCGCTGAATGGCCTCGAGGGCTGAGGCGGAATGGGTTACTCCGAGCAAACCGAGCCCGGCTAGGCGGCAGTCTCCGAAGACCTCGAAGTCGGGGGTCTTCCTCACTTCGTCGAAGACGATGAAGTCGGGACGAGCGAGGAAGAGAATGTCAGCGGTGAGTTCCATCGAACCTCGGGAGTGTTCGTTTTCGGCGAGCGGGGCGTATTGGGTTACTCGCTGTGGCAGTTGCAGGTCGCGGGGGCTCTCCATCGTCTTGACAACGGCCCCCTTTCCATCGAGCCACCTAGCGATGGCTGAGGCAAGAGTCGACTTTCCTGAACCGGGCATGCCACTGACCAGAGTTCCCTGATTCTGTAGATCTGCAATCAGTGCAAGCAACTTGTCATCGAGGCCATACTCCTCCAAACTCGGTTGGGCGACTGGCCGGACAACGATGATTTCCCAGCCGTCTGAGAATGGGGGCCATGATGCTGTGACCCTGAGGTCTCCAATCTGCATCACCTTGCAGCCGTGGCGATCAATTTCCACGAAGCAGTCACTGCGCGCCTCGTTGTGCTGCTCGACCGTCATTTCGAGGGCCTCGGCCAACTCCTGAATCATAGAACCGGACCACGGCCCATCATCCAGTTCTACGACCTCGAGTTCGGTGATGTGGCCACGCTTGACACGAGGAGGACATTCCGACTTCAGGAAGATGGTGCTGACCGATTCGTCAGCAAGCAACCCCTCCAAATTGGCTGGGAGCGGGGGTCGGTCACCGAATTTTGCCATTTTGGTCAACTCAGACTGGTTCACCCTCAAGAGTGACATAGCACCAAAGGAGGAATCCGATGCTGCTGGCGGCAACCACGATGGAACCCACGACGGGGAAGCCCAAAGTGTCGTTGAAGAAGAAGAAGAAGAGGCCGGTGAAGAATACCAAAACGACTAGAGAACCCATGGTCTTAGGCCTGATGTCGAGCCCTGAGATGATTTCCTCGCGGTTTGAGACAGCCCACCAGAACAGCGCCAAGAACCCCACCAGAGTCAACTGGCCGAGCAGCCATGCCCCAGTGCTTCCCAAGGCACCCTCGTACAGGTTGTAGAGCGGACCGAGCAGAGAGGCTGCTGGATTCATGTTCTGTGCCCACCTAAGGGACATTCTTGACCCCTCTCTCCGAGAATGGAGCGGTGTTGTCACTCATCTGCGGCGCGCAGCGCCGCATCGACGAGGCGGACACCGTGTAGCCCGACTTGACCGGAGGCGAGTGGTTCGCCGTCGTCGGCTCCAGATGAATGGAGGATGAAAGCGCGTAGTTCCGCGGTCAGGCTGGGCTCACCGAGCGGGAGCTCAACTCTCTCTCGAGGTGCGGCGTCAAAGCCGCCCCATTGCTGGCCGCGCGCGTTACCCGGGTGGTGATGAATCCAGAGGCCGGCATGGTCGAGGTAGTCGATGGCGAGAGAGGCGTCGCGGCCGATGATGCGCAGTTCGCGCACCTTTCCCTGGATGCGGCTCCGCCAAGAGACCGTGACAATGGCTGTGACGCCGTCCGGGTTTCCTCCTGCACCGGCTGGATACTCCAACTTGAGGACGGCGTGGTCTTCGATGCCGGGCTCGTCTGACGGAAGTGCAATCGCCCTGATTTTGATTGGGTCGATATCACCCATCAAATCGCAGGTGATGTCCATGTCGTGGATTCCCAGCGCCGCAATGACACCTATGTCGGGTCGGGGTTCGCGTACTGAGAGACGCTCAGATTCTATGTGCAGAACCGGACCGAGCGCTCCTTCTGCAATCAACTCGGCCGCCTTTCTAACCGCTGCGTGGTAGCGGAACAGATGTCCTACCATCAGCACACTTCCAGTTCGCTGCGCCGCATCCAACACCGACTTGGCCTCGACCTCGTTCATCGCCAGCGGCTTCTCAACGAGGACATTGACGCCCTGCTCCATCAGTGAAATCGCCAAAGATGCGTGTTGCGGTGTCGGAGTTGCAATGGTTGCGGCGGTCACGCCGTGCTCAGTTGCCAACTTGGCGGCGTCGGTCTCCCAGACGCAGCCGAACTCACCAGCGAGGCTCTTCGCCCGCTCCTCGTCCAAGTCACATACGACTAGAGCGGCTATCGTTCCCTCATCTCGCAGCGCGGCGAGTGTGCGGACATGGTTACGGCCCCAATAGCCGGTTCCAACAACAGCAACTGTCAGAGCCATGCGGGCGGGCGACTCCGCCCCACTTCATCACGCTGCCGGAACCGAATTTGAGGCGCTCATTGCGGCGGTCGGAGTGATAAGTGGTCGAAGATAGCGGCGGCCATGCCGGGGTTGGTCATCGCAGCACTCCGCGACCTCGACCCTCCCGCGGGCGGGGCGGAGATGAGCCTTGCAACTCTCCTCAGGGGGGTCACGGAGCCGGGGCCGGGTGTCGAAGCAGAGGTACTCTACGCGCCCTGCCACCCCTCCCCCGATGTTGATCCCGCTCTGCTCAAGTCGGGTTGGCGAGTTCGAGTGCACCAAAGTTCGGTGCGTGGAGAGGGAACCTATCTAGAAAATATTTCGGAATTGAGAATTATAGGCTACTCTCTCAAAATTGAGGATATCTGGTCTGGTCTTGCGTGGCGGCTGCGTGGTAAGGATGGTCAGCCAAACAGTGGATTACAGGCTCGACACCTCAACAAGGCAAATCGTAGCTTCTGCAAGAAAATCTCACCCGCCATCGAAACTTCAGTAGGAAGGGGTGGGGCCGCTGGGCTCCCTGTCGTCGGCGTCACACAACTCCATTGGTCGGCAGGAGCGGCTGAATGCTTCCAGTCCCTTGGGATTCCATATATCGTATTCGTCAGGGACGAACTGCAATTTCGTCAACCAGACATATACCGCTCGAGCCTTGAGAACGCCGCCGCGGTCTGCTGTGCGGGTGAGGGGTTAGGGGCCCAAGTCGCAGCCACATTCAATGTCAAGGCAATTAGAAATGTCCGGCTTCCCGTCGACTTCGCTGGTCGCTTCGGAAGCGCCGACGAGGTTACCGCCCAACGAGCTGCTGGACTAGCCACCCGCCTTCAGTCGGGCGGCGCCGAAACTCCCCGAATCGCCATCGTCGGCGTCACACCGGAGAAGGGCTACGAGTTCTACCAACGACTGCTACCCCACCTCGCCGCTCACTGGCCAGAGGCGCAAATCGATATCCATGGTGGGGGCTCCTACGCAGAATCACTCGGCAACCACGACAATGCGACATGGTACGGTCACACGGCTGTCGAAGAGGTCTTTTCGAAGTGTGACGTCCACCTGCTGACCGTCGCCAGCACCGGCTCATGGGGACGAGTCATCAACGAAGCCGGTCTGTTCGGAGTACCCTCCGTATCGGTCGCAATCGGATCACAACCCGAAGCGGTCGGTGCGGGAGGAATTGTCGTGCCGGAAGCGGGAAGTCTGGAGGATTGGACATCGGCTCTGCGTACCACCTACGAGAACAGAGTGGCGCTTGGCGAGGCGGCCCGTCTGCACGCCGGGGTAGTCGACCACAGAAGTTCAATCGCCGCCTTCAGAAGTGTTCTCCACGAATTCATAGGGTGACCAAATGGCATACACCGAAGTGAGCCGTGAACAGGCCACTGAACTGCTCGATGCTGCCGGGTTGGCAGACCTCGTGAGCATCTCGCCACTGAAAGGTGGCTGGGCAAATTCGAATTTTCAATTACTACTCGTTGACGATACGCGGGTGGTCCTCAAGGTCTGGAACGAGAGAACACCAGATCAAGTTCAAGAGCTGATTGAACACACTTGTTGGATTGCTGAGCATGGATTCCCGACGCCCGTTCCATTACAATTGACCGGGGGAGAACGAATGTTGACCAAGGATGGACTCGCTTGGATGCTGCTGCCGTTCGTGGATGCGGGCTGGCTTGCCTCAGATTCTGAATCACTGTATTCATTGGGTAAAGTAATGGCTCAACTACACGCGATACCTGTTTGTGATGGACTCAGTTCATCCTATTATATGGGATTTAGACTCTGGGAGGATATGTTCGAACACGCTGATGCTGGGGGTACTTGGTCCCCTTTTCTGCGCCAGTTGGAACAAGAAGCTTTGCGGTTAAAGGAAGACATTCCTGATGGACTGCCGAACGGCATCATCCATGGTGACCTGTTTCCTGACAATGTTCTCGGCACATCTGGAAAAGTGCTCGCAGTGCTCGACTTCGAGGAGATGTGTGTGGGGGCAATCGCTCTCGATCTGGTGATGGCCTTCGTTGGCTTCGGCTGGCAGGATGGTGAGCCGGTCACAGAACGCTGGCAAGCGATATTGTCCGGCTATGAATCTGAACGGGAAATAACCGAAACCGAGCGCGCCGCACTGCCTATTCTGCATCGCTTCGCTACATTGTCGGTTGCCGCCTGGCGCTATTGGCAGTTCGTGATGAACATCCCCGATACCGAGCACGCTGACCGCTATCTCGAGATGACTGCCCGATTGGACAAACCACTCCCGTTCTGACTCGTTAGAACCTTCGAGCCGGATTACCTGCATAGGTGCCTGATTCTGTGATGTCCTTGGTCACCACTGCTCCCGCCCCGACGACCACATCATCGCAGATTGTGACTGGCATGATGGTGGCGTTGGTGCCGATGCTGACTCGGTCACCGACGACTGTTTCCTTCCACTGTGTCTTGTCACCTCGTGCGGGACCCCCGATGCTGAAGGGGTCGTTGATGAACTTGGCACCGTGAGAGATGAAGCAGTCCTCGCCGATGCTAACGAGCTCGCAGATGAAGGCGTGGCTCTGCACTCTCGTGCGCGCGCCGACGCTCACTCCCTTCTGAATCTCGACGAACGGACCCACGAACACTCCGTCACCAAATGTGCAGCCGTAGAGGTTCACCGGTTCAACCACCGTGACACCATCACCGAACTCGACATCGACGATACCGGACTGCAACTTGCGGGGCTCACCCATGTGAGAGGGCTGGAGACGTTCGCACTTCAAGCCGGCGCATACGAGGAGACAGCTGCAATGACCCGTTCGACCTCATCTTCAGTGAGGTGGGGGTGAACTGGAATCGATACCACGCTGTCACAGATTGCTTCGGTCACGGGCAGGGATCCTGCTGCTGACTGTGGATGGCCCTCATACAGCGGCTGAAGGTGGCAAGGAATTGGATAGTGGACACCAGTGGATACACCGTTGGTGTCCATGTGCGCCTGAAATCCATCGCGGTCTGCAACGCGCAGAACATACTGATGCCAGCCGTGCAGTGCTCCTTCTCTGGTGGTGGGAGTGGAAGTCCATCCAAGGTTTTCGAAAGCGGTATTGTAGCGGGCGGCTATCTCGTTTCGGCGGGCAACCCATGAGTCGAGGTGTTTGAGTTGGACCCTTCCGAGAGCGCACTGAATTTCCGAGAGCCGAAAGTTGGAGCCTAGGAAGTCGTGCCGATACTTGTCTTGACGGCCGTGGTCGATGGCCATCGATATGCGCGGTGCGAGTTCCTCTGTGTTGGCGAGGATTGCTCCTCCGTCGCCACCGACCGCCATGTTCTTGCTCGGGAAGAATGAGAAGGTCGCCAACTCGCCGATGCTGCCGATTCTCTTGCCGTTCAACTCTGCCCCATGCGCCTGTGCACTATCCTCGATGACCGGGATGCCGTGGGTCTTGCCGATTTCGAATATCCTAGGGCTGACCGGCTGGCCGTAGAGGTGGACTGCGATGATCGCCTTGGTGGCCGGGGTGATTGCCGCCTCGACCTGCTCGGGACAGAGGGTGTGGAACTCCTCCTCCACATCGACGAACACCGCCGACGCGCCAACTTGATCTATGCAAGTGGCACTGGCAATGAAGGTGTGTGAGGGGACTATGACCTCGTCGCCCGAACCGACTTCAAGCAGCCTGAGGGCGGCGATTAACGCAACGGAACCGTTCGAGCAGGGGGTGCCAGAAAGTGCACCGCAGTAGGCCGCCCATTCTGCGCCGAATGCTTTGCCGTGTGGACCCTTAATCCATCGACCGGAGTCCAACACCTCTGCTGCGACCGCACGCATCTCGTCGTTGATGAACATCCGACCGAGGGGTACTTTTTCGTCTCCCATGCACTCACCGATGTGGCGGCGGGTGGGTCATCCCTACTTGATAGCAGGGGACGATGGGAGCAAGCCCACTGGGCCCGATAAACCACCGGATAATTCCGTTGCATTCAAGGCTGATTCGCACTCCCCGAAACTTGAGCAGGGGTTGCCAAGCTTGGTCAACGGCGCTGGGATGAGGTCCCAGTCCTTAGCGGTTCGCAGGTTCAAATCCTGCCCTCTGCATCATTGACTTCGGATATTTCCGTAAGCCGGATAATTTGGTATAACTATTCACCGCTTTCCGGGAAAGGTTTCATCCTTGCCGGATTCCGAATGCTTATGACCCCATTACCGAGCGGCCAATCAATGGGAAATTGGAGCCAGAGGCGCCGGTCAAAGGCGCTGACCCGAGAAATTTCACCTCGGTTCACACACGCTCTGGCCAATTACTACGGCAGTGGGCCGACCAATCTGGACGCCTCTCGAATCGCTCATGAAGAGTACATCGTCGCCCTCAAGAGCCATGGGTTGGAGGTCCGAACTCTCCCGGGTCTTTCCGAATACCCAGATTGTTGCTTTGTCGAGGATGCGGCGGTTGTGGTAGATGGCGCAGTAGTGATGTGCAATCTTGGTCACCCATCCCGGAGAGGTGAGGTGGAAGGGATCCGCAACGCCTTGAACGGCGCTTTGGAGGTCATTCACATGCCCGAAAACGCGCATCTAGACGGAGGAGACGTGCTGTTCTATGATGACCTCTTCATGATAGGCAAGTCCACCCGTACCAACGATGCTGGTGTTGAGTTCATTCAGGGTGTCATGGATGAGCGGGGGTTTGCCTCTGCGGTGGTGGATGTGCCCTCGACGACACTTCATCTATCGACGGTTTGTTCGTCCCCGGCGCCTGGTGTGCTTTTGGCAGCGGAGGGATTCTTCACACCGGAGCAACTTGAGCCTCTCGGGGGGGACATCATCTGGGTGCCTCATGAGGAATCGTATGGTGCAAACACCATCGGGTTTGAGGGCGACCGTGTCATCGTGTCATCGGACTATCCTCAGACTTCTGCCGCTCTCATCGAGCATGGTTTTTCACTCACTGAAGTTGATATGGAGCACATTCGCTCCGCGGATGGCTCACTCACCTGTCTATGTCTGTTCTACGCCTGAGTTGATGTAAACCGTCAGCCGTTGGGTTCAACAGCACCTCTCCACTCCCCTAGTTGATGCGTCTCAAGGCACTCCTTCTCACGATGCTCTTCTGCGCCTCGATGCTCTCCGGTTGCTTCAGCTCCGGTGATGATGGACCCCCCTCTGCCGACGACCTCGATGTTGGGGTGATGACACTCACTGGTGGAGTCTTCCAAAATGTCAAACTGACCGCTGACTCGAGCATGGCCGTCTACATTCCCTATCTTCTCATGAATCCGTACAATGGGTTTGTGCAGAACTCGACTGTGATCGACTTGTCGAATGGGGAATCGGTCCAAATTTCGATATTGGCCCCGCCACGAATCTCGGAGGCATTCCTCCTCATCGGTGAAAATGGGAGACAGAATTGGCCGACCAGGGATTCAACTGAGTCGTGGCGTAGTTGGGCGCAACGGGGTGGACCTAATTCACCGGGCGGTAGCGCGATTGAACGAGTCTCTGTTGAGAACAGCACCCTTGACCGAGTGAACCACTCTGTTGATGATGGTGGTAAGGTGGCGTACCTCACCATCCCAATCACGCGCCCTTCGGCACCTGGCTTCGGACCTGATGGAGGAGGTGACTACGCTACTGGAATCATCAATGGCAGGGCGGTCTACGACCGACTCCACGAAATCACCAACCCGGCCTATGACCTAACCGACATCGACCGTCGACAGGGTTACTGGGATCGCTGGGCAGGTCAGGGCAATGAGGCGTACGAGGACGCAGGCGACTATATCTTCGGGGAGTTGGAGTCGTTCGGTCTTGAAGTCGTCAAACATCGCTTTGAGTTCACCGACTTCTTCGACAAGCAGAATCCTGAGGCGCTCAACATCTGCGGCTATCGGTGGGGTGAGGAAACCCCCGATGAGTGGCTTGTGTTTGGGGCTCACTTCGACATCGCTCCACCCGCCAACGCCGCAATCCCGCTGCTCGACCCGCACATCACTGGAGAGCGAACCTACGGCACGCGAGTGGGGGCGTACGACAACACGGCCGGCACGAGCATGGTCCTAGAGACCGCCGAGATGATGGCCAACTTCAAGTCACGAAGAACGATGGTATTCTGCCTCTGGTCAGGTGAAGAGGGTGGCAAGCGGGGCAGTGACTACTGGACAGATTTCTATGTCAAGGAAGACAACCCCGAAGTCACCGTTACGAACTACATCAACCTCGACATGGCGGGCGTCAACTGGCCGGGAGGGGGTGGCGCTCCACACAGCGATCCGGATCCTGCGCCGGATGAGGACGGTTACCCTAAGGACGACGAGGTGTGGCCGATGCGGGTCTACATCGGACCGACCGACTCGTACGAAAATCTGAGCCAGCCCGGCATTGTACACCTCTCTGAGTGGATTGGGTCAGACGCACTCGGGTTAGAGGAGCAGATGGGGACTCTCACCGGGGCGGGGCACGATGGTGACACTTGGAAGTACGACTCCTGGATGGAGGGCAATCGCTCTGAAATCATCATCTACGAAGACACGACTGCTCGCTCGGACCACGCCGCCTTCCAAGACAACCTCGGCACCGTCACCATCGGCTTCGGTGGCCTCGTCGACGGCTACTGGTGTTACCACCAAATCTGTGATACATTGGAGGAGATGGAGGATTGGATGTCCACCGAAGGGAAGGGATATGGAGAGGAAAACAGTGGGGTGACCAATCTAGCTAACAGCCTCGACCTGATTACCTGGTGGGCCGTCTACTCATTCTTCCATCTCGATGAAGAACCGATAGAGAACGCTCTGCTGTGAGCCTCAGAAAAAGTTTGAGACCTGCCCGAGCAGCAATTCTGCCTTGCCGCTGAAGGCGAGATAGACTAACCCGATTGTCAAGGTTAGAAACGACCAAAATATTGGTTCTGACCAGTCCTTCACTTTACGGCCGTCAAGCGGCCCGAATGGAAGCATGTTGAAGGCGCCGAGGATGGCGTTACCCCAAAGCCAGAAGAGGACGAGGTCGGTGACCCAAGAAGTGGTGGTGAGGGAGATGAGGAAGCCACCTGCGAGTAGACCGAATCCGAACAGAATGATATTTGAAATGGGGCCTGCCAAGGCGATGATTCCGTTCTCCTTCCTTGACACCCTCCCAGCCACCATTACGGCTCCAGGGGCCATGAAAACGAAACCGATGGCGAGAGCGATGAGAATCCCTATCTTGAGTCCGCGGGGATCTGCCCGAAACTCCGCCCAACAACCGAAATGGCGGGCGACATACTTGTGCGCCAATTCGTGGAGAATGAAGGCCGGCGCGAGGGCAGCAAGAGCGAATACCGTACTCCGAACTAGACTGCCGAGCAACACCCCCATCGGCAAGTTCAGCATTCCGAAGATGCCACCATGCAAGACTATTGATATTGCGAAGCTGAAGGCGAATGTCGCCATCGCCAAATCCTTCAGTTCACGCTCTGAAAAGTGGAAGAATGAGCCTTTGTGTTGGGCAACCTGTTGGCCACTCACATCAAAGAAGCCGCGTAGAAACGGCTCGAATGGGCTGCCCTGACCAGGCTGGATGATGACGCGCACCGACTGCTTGCGTGGTGGGGGTGATTCGGCGACCCTATCGAAGGGGTCCTTCTCAAGTCGAATCGGCCGACGTCCCTGCGTCATACCACCGTGCAGTGGTGCGACCCCCTTGAGGGTTCGCAGGGGTCGAGGCGATGTTCAGCAGCCGGCAGGATTGATGAATGAGGGAGTCTAGGGGGGTTCGATGTCCGGTGTGCGTCGAGCCATGCTCGACATGGGTTTGGCGACCTGTTGCCTACTCTGTGATGCGCCGGATGATGTTGGTTCTCAGCGTTGTAAGGATTGTATCGGCCTCCACAAGGAAATGCGTGAACGGGTGGGGAATCTACCCCCGGAATCACTCGCCTCTCAATGGGCGAGAGAGCTCCTCCACATGCTGGCGAAGCCGGGGTCATACGAACACCATGAGAGCCACGGACCACACATGGAGGTCTACTCGACTCTGCTCCAAGGTCCAGCATCCAAACAAAGCACGATTACTTTGGAAGATGTGAAGGCCGCATTTGAAGCGGCGCGTGACAAACGCAAGGTGAATCCACTTAGGGACATCGCCAACCAAAGCCCGTGGCGCGACCAAGAGCCGAGTGAAGAGGACTTGGAGCGCCTCTCGGCAGAGTTACCCACAGATATCGTCGATGCCTCGGGTGTCAGGACTGTCCCAAGTAAACTAATCGAAAAGGTCGACATTTCCGAAAGGTCTGGAGAAGACCACGAGCTGTCTGCGCGGGTCGCGGCACACGCCGCGCAGCAAGATGCTCCTGATGATCTACGAGATGTTCTCGTCGACTTGGAGGTCGGTGAGAAGCGAGCCGAGAGAAAGCAGTGGGTTGACCTCGTCGAGGGTCTTGATGACCTCTTGGATGATGATTGAATACCAATTGGATAATCAATTATCCAATTGACTTTCAAAGATGGTTTTTCGCGTATTCGACACCATTGAGGAAGATCACCATCCCCTCACCTATCCAGTCCTTGGGGACTTCTTCGCGAGTCCAAGTCGCACCCAACCATTTCGAGTGGTTGGCCTCGGGGTGAGGCATCAGCCCGAACACCAATCCGGAGGGGTCGCAGACGCCTGCAACATTTCTCATTGATGCATTGGGACAGAGGGGGTAAGCCAGCGGTTCGTCGGAAGCACTCGGGAATTGGTCGGTGGGGTCGACATATCTGCAGACGAGTTGGCCGGCCTCGGCGTAGGTGTCCATCAGTTCGCTGTCTGGGACGACGAACTTGCCTTCTCCGTGACGCACCGGTGTCCGCATTCTCTCCACACCCTTGGTCCAAATGCACGGACTGCCCTCACTGAACTCTAGGGTGACCCAGCGATCTTCGTAGTGACCTGAATCGTTGAGAGTGAGTGACGCTGTCTGCTCGAGACTGACCCCTTCGTCACCTGGCAGCAACCCCATTTTGACGAGAACCTGGAATCCGTTGCAAATCCCAATAACCGGCTTTCCATCCTCTACGAACTTACGCATCTGCTCTCGGATTCCAAAGCGTAAACGGTTGCCCAAAAGCCTGCCACTGCCCAAATGGTCACCAAAAGAGAAGCCGCCCGGGACCGCCATGATGTGGTAGTTTTCGAGGCTGTCGACGCCATTGACGAGAGAGTTGATGTGGACTCTGTGTGCCTTCGCCCCCGCCATGTCGAAGACCGCCATGGTCTCCAGATCGCAGTTGATTCCAAAGCCGGTGAGTACGGCAACTTGTGGTACATCGACCATTCAGGGACTCCCTCCATCCAAGGTACCCTTCCAAGCGGCTCTGAGTGCTGACATGCTAGCGGAGAGAATACCCCCCCCACTACTGCTGAAGGTAATTGAATCTCCAAGTTCCACTTCGCCTATTCGATGGCATGAGTGGCCGGTCATAGCCTCCTCGAACGCAATTGAGTTTGCCGGGGTGACACTGACGATGATTCGACCCAAACTCTCACCAAACAGGAGCCCCCACTTGTCGAGATTTTCTCGGCCGACGGTGATTGGGGTGAGGTCGGCCGAACAGCCGGCGTCGGCGCCGAAGCAGGATTCGGCGAGGGCTGTGGCGAGGCCGCCGTCGCTGCAGTCGTGGGCTGAGGCGACTAGTTCGGCCTCCATTGCCGCGGTTAGCGCTTTGTAGAGTCCTAAGTTTCTCGATGTGTCAATCTGTGGTATTCGGCCGCCGATGCCGCCACCAGTCTCATCTCTCAACATGAATGCGAGTTCGCTCGCACCCAACTCCTGGTGGGTCTCACCCAACAGATAGATGATGTCTCCAATCTGCTTGAAGTCGCTTGAAACGGCCTTGCGAACATCATGATGATTTCCGAGAAGACTGTAGAGCAGTGTAGGGGGGACGCTGATTTTCTTGCCATCGAGTGTGACATCATTCTTCATCGAGTCCTTGCCACTAATGCAGGGTAGTTGGTAGGCTCTGCAGACATCGTCGATTGCTCGATTGGCTCTAACTAGTTGGGCCAACTTGTAGCGGCCGTCCGGGGTCTTCTCGGACTCGACGGAATCGGGCCAACAGAAGTTGTCCAAGCCAGCCATCCGCTCGAGGTCTACCCCTACACAGACCGCGTTTCGAACCGCCTCGTCGATGCTCGCCGCAGCCATTGCGTAGGTGTCGATGTCAGAGTATCGGGGAGTAATTCCACAGGAGATGACCGCCCCTTGGGTGCCACCATGAATGGGCGCGATGACCGCGGCGTCTCCGGGAGCGTCGTGGTTGACGCCGCAGAACGGCTTGATGACTGACTGGGCGATGACCTCGTGGTCGTAGGAGCGAACCCACCACTCCTTGCTCGCTATGTTCGGCCGAGCCATCAACTGACTTAGCAACTCACCCATCTCCTCGGAGTTGAAGTCGGGAAAGTTAGGTGAGTCGTGTACGGGGGGAGTCCACTCGCTCTCAAGTTGTAGTTGGGGAACCCCCTCGTGAAGGAACCCTATAGGGAGGTGTGCAACGGTGTGCTCACCATACTTGACATGGAATATTCCATCGTCGGTGAAGGACCCAACCGCTGTCGCTTCGACTTCGTGCAGCTCAGCCAGATCCTCGAATGCGGCACAATCCGCTGGATTCACCCCAACAGTCATCCGTTCCTGCGACTCGGAGACGAGAATCTCCCAGGCTGACAAACCGACCTGCTTGAGAGGGACTACTGAGAGATCGATAAGCGCCCCACCGGTCAGTTCCGCCATCTCGCCGATACTGCTTGAGAGGCCCCCCGCCCCATTGTCCGTGATGACTTGGATGATGCCGTCATCGCGCGCCTGTAGAATCATGTCAATCATCTTCTTCTGAGTGATTGGGTCGCCGATTTGGACCGCTGAAGAGGGTGATTCCTCGGTCAGCTCCTGACTGGAGAAGGTGGCACCGTGAATCCCATCGCTCCCCACCCGGCCGCCAACCATGTAGACGATATCTCCGGGACTCGGAGTCTTGTCATGGCTCTCACGTCCGTCGGGAAGTCGGCGCGGCATTATCCCGACCGTGCCGCAGTAGACCAGCGGTTTGCCTATGTATCGCTCATCGAACACCATCGCCCCGTTGACTGTCGGAATGCCAGATTCGTTGCCACCAGAGCGAACCCCGGCGTGTACCCCTCGAAATACTCGGGAAGGGTGGAACAGGCCTTCTGGAAGGTGGCCGTCGTAGTCGGGGGGGCCGAAACAGAAGACATCTGTGTTGGCGATTGGGCGGGCTCCTAGCCCTGTTCCGAGAATGTCGCGGTTGACGCCGACGATGCCGGTAATCGCCCCGCCGAAGGGATCGAGGGCGCTTGGTGAGTTGTGCGTCTCCGCTTTGATGCACAGGCTCCAGTCCTCATTCCATTCGATGACTCCGGAGTTGTCGTGGAAAACGCTGAGCAGCCAGTCGACCTCGTTGCCGATGTCGAGTGTGGGCTTCACGATGTGGGTTTTGAAGAGCGAGTCGATTTCGCTATCCTCACCAGTCTCGGTGTCTACATGGTGGATTTTAGCGGCGAAAATCTTGTGCTTGCAGTGCTCGCTCCAAGTCTGTGCCAGACACTCCAACTCAACATCAGTCGGGGCGTTTGGTGGTAGCCCCTCTACCTCCCGAACTCGTTGAACTTCGGGGTTGCGGTAGTGTGCCTGAATAGCCTTCATCTCCACCAAGTTGAGAGCCAGGACACCGCTGTCGCTAATCTCTAACAACTCCTCGTCACTAACCTCCAAATCGATGGTTGATGGCTCTTCGAACACCGTGGCTGGCCGGTCCGGGAAGATGAGTTCGGGCCACTGGGCTGATGCACAGCCGCGGCGACCGGCAAGAGCGGCCCTTTCAATCATCTGATTGTGAAGTTGGTCGGCGATGAAATCACAGTCTACTCCCTCGGGAACGCCGTAGAAGATGTAGGTCATCGTGGTCGCCACTTCGGCGTTTTCCGTCTGCTCGGGAAAGAGGGTTCGCAGCCCATCCAAACCTGCCTGTGCTGCATTGTCGGTGACTCCCGGCTTGAAGCCGATTTGAATTACCATATCTGGCGGCTTGGGGAAGAGGGAGGGGTCATTCAACATGGCCTGGTTGACTGAACCGTGCTCAATCACTGGGTCGCAGAAAAGGTTGGAAACCATCCGTTCCAACTGTTTGTCGGAGAGGTCGGCCTTGACATGGTAACCTGTGATGCTGCGAACCTTTTCGAGGTGGATGCCATGGTCGACCGCCAGTTGTCTCTTGACGCTCTCACCTCGGGTGTCCTGTAGCCCGGCCAGAGCCTTTGGGGTGACCTCAACTCGGTGGAGTGCTGGACCCTCCATCCAATCCCTCACTCCGACGGCGCCCGCCGGCCGTCCATCAATGCAGCGGCCAAAGCCGCTGATGTGATGAAACCTCAAATCACGGTCTTGAGGTGGTGCCCGGTGTGGGATGTGGGGTGTTTGGAAATCTCCTCAGGAGTTCCTTCTGCTACTATCTCCCCGCCCCCCTCACCACCTTCCGGGCCAAGGTCGACAATCCAGTCCGCCGACTTGATGACATCCATGTGATGTTCGATGATGATTACTGTGTGGCCGTTCGAGCGAATACGGTGTAGTACCTCGATCAGCTGCTGGACATCAGAGAGAGCGAGGCCGGTGGTTGGCTCGTCGAGCAAGTAGACTGTGTGGCGATTCGCCGGTCGATGTAGTTGTGTAGCGAGTTTCACCCGCTGAGCTTCGCCACCGGACAGGGTAGTTGCTGGCTGACCGAGTCTAATATAGCCCAGACCGACATCTACGATCGTCTGCAGAATTCGGTGAATCTTCCGATGGCTGGCGAAGAACACCGCACCTTCGGCGGCACTCATCTCCAAGATGTCGTGGATGGTCCTGCCCTTCCAGGTGACCTCGAGAGTCTCTCGAGTATAACGGGACCCTGAGCAAATGTCGCAGGTGACCCATACATCAGCGAGGAAATGCATCTCCATTTTGACTGCGCCGGCGCCCTTGCACGCCTCGCACCGGCCACCGCGGACATTGAATGAGAAGTGGCCGGGTTTGTAGCCTCGTTCGCGCGCCAGCGAAGTTTCAGAGAAAAGGAGACGAATGCCATCGAAAGCACCTGTGTAGGTCGCTGCGTTGGAACGCGGAGTTCTACCGATTGGTGACTGGTCGATCACGATGACCTTGTCGATTTCATCGGCTCCACTCACCCTATCGTGGGCACCGGGAGATGAATCGCTACCGTTCAAGTCCCTAAGCAGGACTGGGGCCAAGATGTCGCTGACCAAACTCGATTTCCCTGAACCCGACACACCAGTCACCGCAACCATGCAGCCGAGTGGAAACTTCGCGTTGATTGACTTGAGGTTGTTTAACGCCGCTCCGTGAACGGTCAACCACTCTCCATTCGGCTCGATTCTACTCGATGGAAGGGGGATTTTCCGGCGACCTGAAAGGTACGCTCCTGTTACACTCTCCTCATTGCCGAGAAGTTCCTCCAACGGCCCGCTGACGAGAAGTTTTCCTCCTTTTTTACCAGCCCCGGGACCCAAGTCGACCAGCCAGTCAGCCTGCCTCAGAGTGGCCTCGTCGTGCTCGACCACGAGAAGGGTGTTCCCAATCTCACACAATTCCCTCAAGGTTGAGAGGAGGCGAGCGTTGTCGCGGGCGTGCAGTCCTATCGACGGCTCGTCTAGAACATAAGTAACCCCTGTCAGCCGGGTTCCGATTTGGGTGGCGAGGCGGATTCGTTGACTCTCACCCCCAGACAGAGTGTTTGAACGACGGTCAAGTGTGAGGTAGTCAAGACCGACGAGAGCGAGGAAGCGGAGTCGAGATTCTATCTCCTTGAGCACCTCTCTCGCGATGAAGAGGTCGCGACCGACAAGTGGGATGGATGAGGATATCGCCGGCCCGCTGGGTGGCTCACGGCCAACCTTCTCCCAAGTCTCAGAGAGAGGATTGCCCAGCCTCCAAGTTTGGACTACTGCGAGTGATTCGAGCACACTGCAACTCGAAAGTTGTGGAAGCGATACCTCTCCGACCGTGACAGCGCGGACCGCAGGATTGAGTTTGTCACCTTCACAATCGGGACACTGCTCATCAGTCATGAACGAATGAAGCCGGTTTCTAGTCCGGTCACTCTGAGTGTCCTGATAGGTCCGCTTCAACCGCTTGAAAACTCCTTCCCACGGCTTCACCATATGGTATGTCGAGCCTTTCTGGCTTTCAAACACGAAGCGAATGTCAGTGGAACCGGAGCCGTGCAACAGAATATCTCGGGAGTCATCATCCAATTCGTTGAATGATGTGTCGACAGGGATTCCGTAGTGTTCACACACCTGCCGCATCTGACTTCGATACCAACCAGCCATCATCGAGGATTGGAACGGTCGGATACAACCCTCCTCCACGGAGCGCCCCTCGTTAATCACGAGATGCGGAGAGAACGCGCGGTTGACACCAAGGCCGTGACATGACGGGCAAGCACCCAACGGATTGTTGAAAGAGAATACTCGTGGGGTCATTTCGGGCATGAACGCTCCGTGAGTGGGGCATGCGAACTCCTCGGAGTAGGCTATTGCCTCGCCGACTTCAGTTTCACGAGAAAGGGAGCCTTCTTGCAACTCAATATCCTTGTCTGGGCCTTCCAAACTCTCCAACGCGACGGCCCCCCCGCCGAGTAACAGACCCGCTTCGACGGCTTCTGTCAACCGTTGCCTCGCTGACTTTCTCAACTTCATCCGGTCAACACGAACATCGATGTCGTGGCGCAGATTCTTCTCCAACTCTGGTGGATTGTCAAACTCGACCTCGCGGCCGTTCACCTTGCCATGCAGGTAACCCTGTTCGGCCAAATGGCTGAACAGGTCGGCATGGGTTCCCTTTCTGTTACGAACTACTGGGGACCAAACGGAAACCGCGTGTTCCTCCAACCGCCAAACGGCATCATCGACTATTTCCTGCACCGTTCGCCTAGCTACCTCGTCACCACATTCAGGGCAATGGGGCTGACCAACCCGAGCATAGAGAAGCCTGAGGTAATCTTGGATCTCTGTGGTAGTGGCAACTGTGGAACGAGGGTTGTGAGAGCCCTGTTTCTGGTCGATGGAAATCGCTGGTGAGAGACCTTCGATAGAGTCGCAATCCGGCTTTTTCATCTGTCCGAGGAACTGTCTGGCATAGGAGGAGAGGGATTCCACATAGCGCCGCTGTCCCTCTGCGTAGAGTGTGTCGAAGGCAAGACTCGACTTGCCGGAGCCAGAAACTCCAGAGATGACTACGAAGCGACCGCGTGGGATGTTGACATCGATGTCCTGCAGGTTGTGTGTGCGAGCACCCTTTACCACAATCCATCCTTCGTCTCGGGGAAGTTGACTGCCGTTCTGTTCCACCTCAAACCCCTCGTATGAGTGGGGTCGCGCCTCCGCTGTTCTTGAATTGATGCTTGGAGAGAGTGTCAAACGCTCATCTGAACCAAAACGCGTCGATGACTTCGCCCGCTTCTCCATCGACATCGGGTGGGAGTAGAGTCAATCCGTTGCCCGCCACCATGCTCAGCAGGTTTCCACTTCCTTGGTGGGAGGGGGTGGAAGCGACCAGCTCATCTCCTTCGGTAGTGATCAAGATTCGTTGAAGCGCTACTTTTCCTTTAGCACACCTGACTGATGAGAGAAGGCGCACACGAACCTTGTCGTACAACTTCGGACCGAAGTTAGAGTCGTGTGAACAGGCACTGGACAGCCAGGGTGCGACCAATGTCAGAAACACCACTTGGCTGCTGACTGGATTCCCCGGAAGACCGAACAGGGGGGTCCCAGCCCAAGTTCCGAAGAGTGGCGGGCCGCCCGGCCTAATTCGCATTCGCCAAAATATCATCTCACCCTCCTCTTCCATGATCTTGCGTACCAAATCCCATTCCCCCATGCTGACTCCTCCGCTGGTGATGATGGCATCACAACTCGAAGTTGCCACATCTAAGGTCTCACGAAGTTGAGAGAGTGAATCTGTGATGAGTGGAAAAATGACGGGTTCACAACCCAATGCACGCACTAAACCTGCCAACGCAGTGGTATTCGATTCGTAGAGCTGTCCCTCACTAAGTGGTTGGCCTGGCACAACCAACTCGTCGCCGGTGCCAATGATTGCAATCGTCGGAGGGGACAAGACCGCCACTTCACCGTGCCCCATCGCCCCGGCAAGCGCTAGACGCGCCGGGGTCAGCAAGGAGCCGGGGGGAAGAATCTCTTCGCCGGTCGTGAAATTCTCGCCACGCCGACGAATGTAATGGGGTCTTGCGATTCCTGTTATTGACACGCATTCCCCCTCCAACTCGGAATCCTCGACCATCACAATCGCATCCGCACCCTCTGGTATAGGGGCCCCCGTCATGATCCTACACGCTTCGCCAGAGCCTACTGTTGGCAGAGATACCCCGCCACCAGCCTGACTTGTGCCCACGATTCGCAACGATGTAGGCCCGCCATCAACAGAAACATCGACCGCCCTGACCGCCCATCCGTCCATCGCTGAATTGTCGAACCCCGGATCGTCAACTTTGGAAGCCAACGGAACTGCGAGTATGCGCCCATGTGCCTCGGTGAGGGGGATTGTCTCATTGTCTGGTGTGAAGGTGTAAGGCAGAGATAGTTCGAGGGCCCTTTCGATGGTCACACCTTTCTCCATGAGCGCCCGATGGTGGATGCTCGCTTGATACCGTCGCAAATCTATGATAAGCAAGATGGGTGGGTGAGACTCCAGTGAATGTTGAATTCCTCCTGATACTCATCGGGCTATTGTTGGTGGCGACTCTCTACTCGAGTGTAGGCCATGGTGGGGCATCTGGTTATCTCGCCATTCTCTCTCTGACCTCCTACGGAGTGATGGAGAGTTCGTGGTTGAAACAACAGGTCTGGTGTCTCAATCTGGTAGTCGCGTCCATCGCTTTCTATCACTACCGAAAATCAGGCCACCACAATCCCAAACTGACTTTCCCCTTCATCGCTGCAAGCATTCCGTTCGCTCTGCTAGGAGGATACCTGATAGTTGATGGGGGCGCATATGATGTCCTCCTCTCTATCGCTCTTCTGTGGGCTGCATGGCGCCTGTTTTGGGTGAAGTCCGATATTCCTGAGGATTCTCTTGAACCAGTCGAACTGAAGAGTGCCCTCCCGGTTGGAGGAGTCATCGGTCTTGTGAGTGGAATCGTCGGTGTCGGGGGTGGAATCTTCCTCTCTCCCGTGCTACTTCTCAAAAGATGGGCAACACCGAAGGTAGCAGCTGCAACAGCAGCCCTCTTCATCTGGGTGAACTCAATGGCTGGACTGGTCGGTGCAGGACTGTCGAGGCAACTCGATCTTGACATCCTGGTGTTGGCGCCGTTCACCTTGGTCGTTCTCATCGGTGGACTACTGGGTTCTCGTTATGGTTCTGATATCGCCCCTCAACAACTGGTCAAAAAATTACTGGTTGCCGTTTTAGTCATAGCCGCAGTGAAGCGGTTGCTCGAGATGGTCTGACTGTGACCTCTAGACATATCGAGGTGTGCCGCTTCAGGCGCCGCCTTCATCCTCGTGCCCACATTCAGGGTGAGCGCAGACCACCTTGTAGTGTTCCCGTTTGGGGCGTGGGATGCGCATCATACTCCCACACATCGAACATTGGTGCTCGATTTCTTTAGGCTCAGTAGATTTATCCTCATCACCCAACACATGTCCAGCGTCATCAGTGGACCAGCCGACCTTGTCGTGATAGTCAGTCTTACCTTTGATTCCCTTGCTTCTGAGAGTCAACTTCAACTTCCTTCGGCGGCGCTTCTTGCCACCCGCCTTCTTCTTGAGAGGTTTCTTCGCCATGTCTAACGAAGTGGCCACCTAAGCCACCCTATTAGACGGTTGGGCTAACTAGATGTTGTTGATTCAAGAGAGAAGATAGGAATGCCCATTCTCCGGCATGTGAACTCTCAATCCAACTTCTGAAAGCGCTTTGGAGAGTGCTGGTTGAGCATCATCCCTGTCCCCATGAAAGAGGATTATGTCTTTGGCCGAAACATCTTGAGCAAAAGATACCAACAGAGGATGGTCGGCGTGGTTCGAGAAAGAGAATTGGTCGACTTCTAGGTTGATGTCCGCCATCTTACCGAATATTAGCATGCGATTGTCATCTTGCAACATCCTTCCACCGCTTCCTTCGGCCTGATACCCAGTGAGTAGGATTGCGTTGCGCTGGTCGTGGCGAAGTCTGTTGAGATACCAATGTGCAGGGCCTCCATCGAGCATCCCACTAGTGGTCACGATGACATCAGCGTCCAACGCCTTCTTGCGATCCGATTTACTACTTACTCTCCTGCACCAACGCTTCACCTTGGCCATAGCATCGGCGTCAGCTAGGAATTCCCCATTACGGAGATAATGTTCCATGATTTTCTTCCCCATCCCATCATAGTGGACATCCAAGTCCAACCCACTGCGCCAGAGCATCAGAAGAATGTCTTGACCACGTCCATTTGCAAAGGCCGGTATCAGACATGTTCCACCTCGCTCAACAACTTCCACGACACGCTCGATGAAGCGCTCCACCTCTACTTCACGTTCGGGTTGCTCTCTTCCACCATAGGTTGATTCCAAAAACAGGGTATCTGCCTTGATCGGTATAGCTCCCTTCACACATGGGGAGTCGCGAGTATCAAAATCACCAGACCAGAGAATGCGTCGGCTCGGGGTCTCAATTTCTACCATTGCCGCCCCTGGTATGTGACCAGCACGCAAAAACCGCCATCGCCAGGCTCCAATCTCGACCCACTCATCGAATGGATGAACCACTAAGTGGTCAAGAGCCTCTTCCAAATCGCGTTTATCCCAAGGGAGTGGTTGTCTTTCGATTGAGCTGACCTTGTAGGTATCACGCCAAATCATCTCGAGGAGGTCAGCGACAAGTTTGGTGCAGTGCAGAGTGGTGCCGTGAGAGGCAACTAGCCAAGGGGCGAGTCCAACATGGTCAATGTGGGAATGGGTGAGAATAGCGTCATCCACTGAAGGACCTTCATCTGGATAACGAGGGGGATTAGAAGGGACGAAGCCATAGTCAATTTGGATCCTAGTTCCAGTGGTGTCCTCGAGAATACAACCGACATTGCCAACTTCTTCTCCACCGCCAAGGAAATGGTAACGAAGTGAATCCCCATCTATCGGTGAATCATCATAACTCGTAGTGGAACCTGGAGTGTAGAGGACCATGGGAACAAGTGTGGCTCGCGGGTGACTCAAATCAACTTTCGGAGAAGGAAGAGTGGAACCCCTCTACTTCCAGTGGAAAAGAATTCGATAGGAGTTTACCTCAATTAAATTTGATTCTTGTCCGTCAATGTTTATGTTCGTCCCGCGCTTCAACTTGAACATCCATTGCTGATGCTGCTATTTTCATCATCTTGCCACCATTGCTGATTTTATTCGTTAGTTCCAGTGGAAAAGAGGGGGTGGGTGGTCGGCTCATTGAAGTGGACCACCCCATCGGTTGTCATGGGCCGAAAAGCAGGGGCGGTGTTCGTTGTCGACGAGGATCGTTGCTACGGTTGCGCCGCGTGTGTCGCTCTCTGTCCTGTTGATGCTCTCATACTCGAAGGTTGGTTGGTCATCGTAGATGAGCCAACTTGTACACATTGTGAGATATGCATTCCAGCTTGTCCTGTTTTCGCTTTGGATATCGTGGCTGCAAAATCTTGAGGTTTTGATATGCGAATAGCCATCATCGGCGGGAATCTTACCGGCCTCGCATTAGCTCACATGTTTCTTGATTCTGATCATATTGTTGATGTCACAGTAATTGAAGAACGAGCTGAGATTGGATTTCCCTGTAAATCTCCTGGAATTCTATACGATTCAAATCTTTGGAAATCATACTTCCAAGATTGGGGCATTTCAATTCAGGAAGTAGGCCATTCACTCGATGATGGTTCAGTTTCTTTCCGTCGTGCCTGGTTGGAGAAGAATATTTCACTCTCGCTTGTCGAAAAAGGTGCTTCCATACTTCTCCGAACTCGAGTTGAGAAGAGTGAAGAAGTCAGTTTGAAATTACAAGGTGCAGGGGGTTCTACGCATTGGGAAGGAGATTTCATCATTAATGTTCCAGAACATGAACCTGGAAACCATTCTTGGACTGGAATGGTAACCTCTCGTGAAGTGGTTGGAGGATGGCCTCGGGATGATGGTACATGGGAGACTTGGATCCAAAATCCCTCACAGATGTCCACTACGGATATTTTCATCGAATTGATTGAGACTAATTTTTCCTCTTTTGAAACTACTACAATCGACGGCTCTCTAACACGCGCAGTAGTGTTATTTGATGAATTAACCAATTCATTTTGATGAGACAATCCAAATGCCGGCTCCACTTCGGGTGGCCATGCGTCCATCTTCACACCTAGACTTGTTGTCATATGTGCGAGATAGTAGTCGTGGCGCCGGCCATGTGATTCTCATTGACCCTAATTTACAGAGTCACGAAGATGCTGCTAAGCGAGCCGTAGCTGCGGTCAGTGCCGGGAGTCGAATGGTGTTTGTTGGCGGCTCAACAGGAACGGATGGAGATAATGTCCATGCCACTGTGGAGTCAATCCAAGAAGCACTCGAACTTTGTTCCTGGAATGCAAGTCAGGATGCAGGCATGTCTGAAGATGATTGGAAGGTCCCTGTGGTTCTCTTTCCCGCAGGTGCCCACGCGCTTTCCTCTGCTGCAGATGGTATCACTTTCATGATGCTCATGAATAGTAGAGAGCGTCAATTTCTTGTTGGCGAACAGGTGATGGGCGCCCCTTACATCAAGGAGGCAGGAGTGACACCACTTTCGATGGGTTATGTCATATGTGCTCCAGGTGGTAAGGTCGGTGAGGTTGGCAGAGCTGACCTTCTACAAGTAGATGATGAGGAACTTGCAGCAGCGTATGCGGTATGTGCCGAGGCGTACGGTTTTTCTCTTCTCTATCTTGAAGCGGGTAGTGGGGCAGAAACACCGGTTTCCACCAGATTGATTCAAGCGGCAAGGAATGCGTCGGAGAAATTGGTTCTCATCGTTGGTGGGGGAATTAGGGACGGCCAGTCCGCGCGCGCTGCGGTAGAGGCCGGAGCGGATTATGTCGTAACGGGAAATCTCACCGAACAGTTCGACGACATCGAAAATCTACGCAAGGCACTGAGTGTTTTGATCACAGAAATGAGGGGATGAACAACCTCATTCATCCAATTCATCGATGTCACGCAAGGCCGCTGGTGCTGTTCCTCCAGGCATATTACCATCTCCGGGTTCAGGAATCGAATCATCTTCCTCGATTCCCAACGCCTCGCGCCGTGCTTTGCGTTGTTCATGGGAGCGAAGAACTCCAAGAGTGTCTTGGAATGCTCCACTGACCACTTCCCTCGTTCTCTCTGAACGGCGAAGTCCTTCCACTTCAGCCAACAAGCGCTCGTGACTCTCTTCAAGCGTCTTCATCTCCGCGGTACGGTCTGACAGACCACCTTCGATATCCGACATCGTCAATTGCATCTGTTGGATTCTCTCATCCCGCTCGAATACCTCTCTGTGTAGTCTTCTCTCCCGTCGGCGCAGAGCCTCATACTCACGATTCCGCTCAAGAAGGCGGCGCTTCAACTCCTCGATTTGCTCCACTAGGTAGTCATGCTCTGCAGAGATTGAGCGGGGCCCTTCCATGATTCTCTGAAGTTGCCCTTCCATCTCCTTTATTCGAAGATCTCGCTGTTCGAGCAGACTCCCGGTCTGTTCAACCATCTCACGCAACTGGTCACGCTCACCCCCAACTGCGTTACTCTCAGACTGTTCTGTCTCAATTCTTCGATGAGCCTCTTCAAGTTCTCTGTTCAAGGTGCGAACCTCGTCAGCAGTGATTGAAGTGAGGCCAGCTTCCGCAGCTTTCTCTAACGCGTCAACCAATTGGTCCAACTTACCCTCCATTTCGGAAATCATCGTTGCCTGAGACTCACTTCTCTCTGAGAGTTCAGCATTGTTCCTCTCAAGATCGTCAACCCGAATCGCCCCAACCGAGTTCTCAACACCCTCTTTCTCACGCCGTACCTCATCCAACATTCTCTCAAGATGGATAATACGCGCTTCCCTCTCGCGCATATCTTCCTCCATTTTGAGTAGACGAGCGCGCTCAGGGACACCCAACTCATCTCTCTCCGCGAGGTCGAGCTCGAGAACGCGGTTTCGTTGGCTTGATGTGGCGAGGTCCTTGTTGGCCGCCGCCAACTCCTCCCATGCAGTAATGACCTCGTCAACCAGTTGCTTGGAGTCATATGAGGACAACATTCCAGACAGAGCAGCACGGTCCATGTCACCGGCCCCGTTGCTCGATTCAGAGGAGGTGGAGGGGGTCGCCATACTCAATCAACAATCCTATCGGCGCAATACCATTCTTGAACCCTGCGCTAGCCAACGGGGTGGTAAGGCCTTTCTACAGACCCCCTAGGGTCTGCCGGAATCGGCGTTTAACTGATGGCTGTGTATTGGTCATCTGGCATGACCATTGACAGTTTTAGAGCACCATCAGCGACACGAACGATGGGCTCGTCGCAGCACCAAACACGTACATCCCCTATGTCAGCCAACTCATCAGCTATCCTATCGGAGATGCCATCGATTAGAGAACCCCCCCCTGAGAGGATGATGTTGTTGCGTAGGATTGGTTGGTACTCCGGATCTGCAGATGAAACAATTCGCTTAATCGCACCAACCATGTGTGGAATCAACTCCTCACATGCAATCTGTACGAGGTCGCCAACATCGACAACCTGTTTCTTACCATCCACTGAAAGTTCGACCATTTGCTCTCGAACATCACCGCCAACATAGGAACCATCCTCCTTCCAGCGTCGCACCATATCCTTGGTGAGTTGCGCACCAGTGTACTTCTTGGCAACGAGCTCCATGAGTCGCTCGTCAATCCAGTCTCCAGCTTCAGATACAGTGTCCTGGTCTTCTTCACTTGGGAAGGTTCCGTAGACTCGGGCGATGTCTGTGGTTCCCGCACCTATGTCGACGACAATGGAACCACCTATCTCATCAAGTCCGAAGGCTACTGCAAACGGCTCACTGACGACCATGATTGCATTGACCTGACCGCGTAGAATGCTAACGAGATTGCTCTTGTCCACGAATGAGATGTGTGAGGGTGAGCAAATCACACCAAACACCTCATCGAACTCTTCCGGGTCGACCGTTTCGACCAGGTGGGTAACGAACGACTTCGCCGCGGCGAGGTTATTCTCGTCATCCTGTGCAACACCAGCCGCCAGTGGGTGGTATAGGTTGCAGGCGAGTTTGTTCTTCAGAGCTTCCGAACCGAACAGAGTATCTCTCTTCAAGAAGTTCCTCGCAATCGGGTCCTTCGGCTTTCCAACCACGGTTTCCACCGTGTGTACTTCTCCATTAGATGCTGAAATCGTGCTTTGGAAGGTTCCCAAATCGATTCCGAGATATAGTCGCTCGCTCATTCTTCTTCACCTGTGTGCGGTGCTACCGCTGAGGACAGCGAGACCCCTTGAGGGTTTGAAGGTTGACCTTTAGTCACTCCGGCCTCCTCGACAGTCACCCCTCGAGTCCAACCCACTTCTATGACTACTGCGACCCCTATCAAGAGGACAGCGATGAAGAGTGGCCAAAGACTACTCACCTCTCCATCTCCAACAACATTAGGCCCAACCTCCCAACTAGATTCAGGCCTCACATCAGCGCTCAGAACACCCTTTACCGCAAGAGCAAACCCAACACTATCACCATTCATACCGACCACTCCCAATCGTGAGGATTCCACCACACTGACCGCCTTGACCGTGACCGTCACGCTCTCAATTCCGACCAACCGTTCTGCGGAGATTCGAACACCCTCCAAAGTACTGTTCTGTTGTCCTAAACCAAGTTCTTCTGAGGCGCTGCTGTTCCAACCGTCGAATTGGTTCCCATGATACCATTCACCATCTACCTCAACGACAAGGTCCAGATCGTCGAGATTTGGATGAGGGGTCGATGTCCAAGCCAACCTCACCTCAAAATCCTCACCAGGCACTAACGGCATGAGCCATGACTGTGATTCACCATTGCTAAGAAATGGTCCTTCAGCACCCTCACCCCGCCACTCATTTTCTTGCAGAGCAGCAGCTGAATTAGCCTCACCATCGAGCCACGACGCTACGACCTCCTGCCAGTTGTCATCTTTGAGTCGGAAGGAGTCATGAATCCAGATATTTGGGGCCGGGTCAAGAGGCTCATCCCCAAGAGAATCCCCGACCCCGGTGAAGTCGACCAGTCTGGAGAGGTTGACGAGTCCCCAACCCTGCGAGTCATCGGGCCCCGGGCCAAGCACGATGCTACCTTGTCTGCCCCCCTCTATCGATTCAGCACTCAAGGAGAGGAGCGCCCGCAGGAGAGAGCCAGAGGGGGTGAAGCCTTCTGCAAGGAGTAACTCCCCATCACTCAGGTTCTCGTCGACTACAGTCGCCCAGCCCGGCCGATTCAAAACCACCACAAACCGTTCATCACCACCTGCGATCCAACCACCCTGTACCATCTGTTGAACCAACGCAGCAGCAGCAGCCGCTTGAGGGGCGGCCATCGAACTACCGGAGTTGCTCTTCCACCCATCATTGTACGAATTATGCTCACCATCAGATGTGGCCGATACTATCGAAACTCCAGGGACCACGAATTCCACCCCCTGCCGACCTTGGGCAGTAGGTGAGTGTGGTGTCAACATCCAGAGGTCATCACTACCATCCTTCTTGGCGACTCCAACTGAGACGACATTGAATCCGTTGGCAGGCTCTTGCACCTCGTTGCCGGTGTTTCCCGGGGCGACTATCGAGAGGGCCCATGGAACGGAGTGGAGCCACGAGTCGAATTGGCGTGTTCTTTCAGTATAGTCAGTGGTCGCATCCCCCCAGGAGTCTGAGCGAATAACCGCCCCGTTTTCGGCCGCGGTGGTGAACAGAACCGAAGGTTCCGGGACCACCCACCCATCATCCCCAACAACATCCGTGAAGACCAGTTTTGCGCCGTGAGAAAGAGAAGTCCCCTCACCCGGTGTTGCGTTCAGCCAATCCTCCACATCCTCGGCCGCTTGCTCGTAGACCGACCTACAGACCAGACTTCCCGCCACATGGGTCCCGTGGGTGAAATGCTCGTGACCTTGGCTATCCCAATTGTCGATTGATTCGTCGAGGAAGAGGATTTTCCGATGCGCAACTCCAGGAGTGCCGGTGGCATTGTTCCATTCACTACCAGATGCCCCAGGTTCTGTCGCATCACGGAAGCAGGCGTGGTCGCGGTCGATTCCAGAGTCGGCGCTGGCGATGATGACCCCAGTACCGTCGATTCCGAGCAGCCACGCTGGATGTCCGTCCAGTTCACCATGTTGGCTGATCGAGGCGGCGACGGAGTTTCTGCCCGAAGCCAAGCTGCCCTCAAATTGAGCGTAATCCACACCCTGTTCATCTTCTTGCGTGCTTCCAGTCCCCTCGTTAGACACCCCCTCGTTCGAAAACCCGTTCCCAAGCGCGCCCGTAGGCGCGGGGAGGGTAGAAGCGAGAGAAAACATGAGCAGGAGCGCCAATGCGAGGGGTGCGGAGCTTGAACCCATGTCCACTTCAAGCCCCATCGCGTTTAAGACGGCACCCTAGGTCGGCGCATCGATGCAGGCCTACCGAGTGCTGGGGTCCTTCCCCAATGGCAAGAACATCCAAGAGTTCACGATGGATGTTGTAGCGAGCGACGAGGCTGATGCCCGACACCGTGTTGAGTCTAATTTCGGTAGCCGACACCGGGTCTCTCGGCGATTCGTGAACATCGCAAGCATCGAGGTCATTGACCCATCCGATTCGAAAGAGCCGAAGGTCATCTCCGCCTTCCGTGGTGACACATCACCTTCGGCCGCCGTGGCCACTGAGAGTTCTGCTGCTTCCGAAGAAGAGTGAGTAACTTCTCCACAACCGTGATGACCGCCCCGGCCTGAGCGGAGTTTAGGTGAGTGGCTTGAGCCGACTACACATTCTGTTCGTACCGTCATGGTATCCGAGTGACGAGGCCCCACTTTTGGGCACATTCTTCCAAGAACAGGCTGAGATGTTTGAGGAGGTGGGTCACAAGGTAGGAGTCTTGTACGCCCAGTTTATCGATTTGCCCTCGAAGAGGTGGTTTGGTGGAACAACTCATGGTGTCCAAGTAAGAGTTGAGAACGGCCTTACAGTCGTGCGCGCTGTTCAACGGATGAGGCAACCCGGTCCATTGCAACGGATCCCACCGGTCTATCGAGCTGCGGTTAGACAGAGAGAGCGACTCGCACTGAAGATGTATGATGCATATTCTGAAGTCAACGGAAAGCCGGACATCATCCACGCAAAGTGCACGATGTGGGGGGCGATTCTCGCGAGAGCCATCGCTGAGCGGGAAGGAATTCCGTGGGTTGTCACCGTTGGCGCCAGCATCTTTGCCAGAGGCATTGCGGGACCCCGTGAACGGATGACAGCATCAAAAACACTCGATTCAGCGTCATATCTAGCGTCGGTAAGCAATTCTCTCTCAGAGGACTTGGATCGGATTCTAGGCATCCCCCAGGAATTATTCACTTTGGTTCCCAACATGATAGACATCGGTAACTTTCCATTGACTCCACAGCGCCAAGATGATGAGTTCATTTGGGGCTACATGGCGAACATGGTCGCCGACAAAGGCCACGAAACGCTTCTGCGCGCTTTCGCGTCAGTCGATGGGGGTACACTTCAGTTAGCAGGTGACGGGCCATTGCGTGGGGGCCTTGAGAATTTAGCTTCCGAGTTAGGCCTCTCAAATCGAGTATCATTCCTCGGCACAATACCAAGGGAAGAAGCACCGAATTTCTTCCAAGGAATCAACGCCTTCGTTCACCCTAGTAGATACGAAACTTTCGGGATAGTATTGGTTGAATCACTAGCGAGTGGTAGGCCCGTAGTGGCAACCCGTTGTGGCGGCCCAAATGACATAGTTCGCGAACAGGACGGCATTCTAGTAGCCGTGGACGATGTGTCTGGACTTGCTTCATCCATGAACGAGGCCCGTTCACATCAATGGGATTTCTCAGCGATGCGCGCGGGTGTCGAAGAACGATACACGAAGGAGATAATCAGAGAGCAGTTACTCACCATCTACAACTCACTGGTCTGACCACCCGCTGCCCACCGGGTTCGCCTTTCATACTCTCTCTCGACTATGGCAACATCCTCGATTCGTTTGATCCCAATCATTTCACTAGGTTCAGCGCAGGGGAATCCATCTACACCGACGCCCGCTTCTAGGCACGCTCGGACCATCTCATTTGGGAACCCCAACTCACCAGAAGTGGTGTCGTAGCCTTCTCCGTTCCACTTGGATTCAACGAGTGGCACCAAGACCTGCTTAAGCGCAGACACCGATACCCAGTATGCCCCTATGTTCGCTTCACCAACTGATGGTTTCTCAACACCTTCGAGATGCGTTTCGACCGAATCCGTCACTTTACCACCAACACCCCGAATCAACGGCGCGTAGGGGTTTGGGGTAATTGTCGTGGGAAGTGTGAAACCTAGGTGGTTATCGATGTGATGTTTGAGCGATGCGAGCACGGATTCATTCTGCACCAACGGCTGGGTCCCGAATGAGACATAGACATGCTCGACATCCTCCGGTATTGCATTCAGAGTACAATGAACAGCATCTCCAGTTCCAAGGGCATTTGGTTGAGCGACGACTGAGCAATTCATCCCTTTCAACACCACTTCGTATTCTTCGACTCTGTTTGGTGGCACTACAACTATTCGAGTGGAGAAGTCAATTCCGCAACCATTGAGTTGATTCAACACGCGAATTAGGGAAGGAATTTCCGATATTGGAATCAATGGTTTGTGTACATCAATTCCTTGCGAGACCATCCTACTCCCCTTCCCTCCACAAAGTAGAACCGCGGCGCACCGGGTGTTGGGTGGACGAACATCTTCGTTCATGTCAAGAATCGAAACACCCTTCCCAGGAGTTTGGCAGACAACACCTACACCAAGGTCAACCCCCGCTTTCGCAAGAATCAACAGATTACCCCCGAACCCCGCACCCAATACCTTGACTCCGACCACCCCCTCAATTTTCTTGAGACGCGCCGCTTCCTCCTCCATCATGGGTGTGTGAGTTCCCAACAAGTCACGAGTATCTCCCCAGGCCTCATTGAGTAGCCTTCCAATCGTTGTCATGTCCGAACTCGCAAGTGCCCGTTCGAAATCAATTACTCTCTGATATTCCTTCATCACATACCGAAAGCGATCCCGTACTCTCAGCACCCCCATCTCGGGGTATTCAAAATACTCATCCAGATTGTTCTCTACAACTTCCCATTCTGATTGATCTCTCGGATGTTGAAACCCTACTTCATCGAGAGACGAAGGTATCAGCTTCTGTTGGACGAAGGCGAGTTCGTTGAATGCTGCCAACATCGGACCGCCTTTGTCTGCCGGGTGGGTAAATTTGCTATACCAACAAAATTCACTTGGTAGGTCTGGTATTGACATCACCCCAAAGGGGCGGAATTGCAGATTCAACATACTTCCATCTTCAGCGTAAACCATCGTAGCGTGGTCCATCATCCCCCCGCGTGTACCAACATACCATTCCGCGCGCCCCCCCATTCTAGCCAAATTCTCTCTATCCCAAGTTAGGCCATTGGAAAGGTGGGTGGCTAGGAGTGAGCACAAGGTGAGTGCGGATGATGATGATGATCCAGAGGCGGGGGGGATGGCCGAATCGACAAACATATCGAACCCGAATCTGAGTTCATTCAGTGATTGTGTGTGTGCGACAGCCCCCCTGACATAATTTGACCAGTGCGAATCGGGAGCACCTCTTTCGTCAAGTCCATCTAACCAATCACCATCATATCGTTCCCCTTCAATTTCGAATTCCGTCAACTCACAGCCATCAAGGGAACTAGCGATTCGGATCCGGCCATCATCTCGAGGCGAAACCAAAGCCCTCATTCGTTGGTTATCCGATGCGAAAGTGATGATGTTCGCCCGCAAATACGGAACATAATCAGAATGGTCACCCAAAATACAGACTCGCCCAGGCACCTCTACAGCCCAGAGCAGAGCCTTACCGAATCGTGCCTCGAATCCATCGAGAGTCGATATCCAATGGCTCGATGCAGTTTCACCCCAGTGGTGGCGCAAGGCTTCTGACCAAACCGGGCGAGCAGTCAGCGTTTCACCCCCAATATGTGGGAGGCCATGCTAGTCACGCCCTCTTCTTGTAGATGTAGAAGTCTGCTACCGATTGATCAGGATAGATGTTGTCTATCTTTTCGTCGAATTCCCACCCATTCACATTATCTTCAACCCAACTTGTGAATTTCCTATTTCGACAATGTACGGTACCGTCACCAAACGGCTCTTCCGAGTCGCTTGAGTAAATGATGACCCAATCACTAGCCATTTGGAAGAGATGTGTCATGTAGGTGTGAAAAATCTCATCTTCCACAAGATGGAAGATGATATCAAGCGACAACGCAAGTTCAGCTAGTGATTCACCCTCATAGTCACTAGGAGAATAATGCCTGAATGTTTTTGTCTCATCCCCGCTAAATATCTTTTCACAAATTTCGACAGCGGTTTCTGAAACATCCAATCCAAGGTACCGTGGGATTTTCAACAAGCTTAGTTGATTTCCATCACCACAACCGAGTTCTATCACACCACCAACCCTCTGGTTAGTGACGAAGTCGTTGATGACCTTCGCCTTGAACTTAGCCAATTCACCATAGGAACCATCTCCAGAGGTGCCCCCGGTGGCGTACCTTCTTTCCCAATATTCTGCAGACCCAGGGAATGGGCTGTTCCGATAGCGGAATCTGAGATACGCTCTCTTGAATCGCCCCATCATCTGATATCCTCAATTTGCAACCGCACTGCTCCGAGGCCCGTAGAGTGTGTGTTTTAGCCTACCGTATTCTAATCCATTCAAATCCTCCATATCGACGGCTTCATGACAGGGCGGCACCCCGTGGCGGTTTGCGGTGAGGACATGGTAGACGGCGGCGAACTCCAGCAGATGGCACAACTCGTCGAGTTGAACCGCCAGAAGTTGGAGCGTCTAGGTGAGCAGATTCAGCGATTGAACGCTGCCGTTGACGATCACCGAGAGGTACTCGTCGGCTTGAAGGCACTCTCAGAGAATGACGGCGCCAAGACGATGGTCCCACTCGGCGCGGGCATCCAGTTGGTCGTTGACAGGCCGGAGGATGGCGGAGTCGTGATGGACATTGGTTCTGGGATTCAAGCTGAGCGCCCGATTACAGAAGCGATCACGATGCTGGAAAAGAGGGCAGCCGACATCGTACAACTCGTCGACACACTTCAAGCCGAGTTTGACGAGACCGAGGGCCAAGTGGCAGAACTCGCACAAACCTTCAACCAAGGGGTCGCACAACTTCAGGCAGTAGCCAAGCAGGATGAATCCGATGAAGAGGTGGAGGACAAATCAAGTTCCACTCAAAAGAAGAGACGCCGTTCAATCGGCGGTGAACTGACACTCGATGACTGAGGTTTGAGCATGGGATTCTTTGACAGGTTTCGCAAGCGGGTCACCGAGGTAGCCGAGGGGGCCGACCTTGAGGAGTTGACCGCGGAGGAGGACACCGATGAGGCAGCAGTGGCGTTGGCCGAGAAGGAGCGAATCGAAGCGGAACGGGTGGCGGCCGAAGCAGAAGCAGAAGCAAATGATGCAATAGAAGGCGATACAGATTCCGAATCCTCCGATGATGATTGGGAAGACCTCACCGAACTCGATGCGATAGAGGAGACCACCGAAGCCGAGGAGGAGTGGGAGGACTGGGACGACGAACCGGTCGAGGCACCAATCGACCCATCACTCGAGAAGAAGGAGCGGAAGCGGCTCGAAAGAGAGCGCCGCGAAGCCGAGAAGGAGCGAAAGCGGCTGAAGAAGGCCGGCTTTGACATCGATCAAGAAGTACGCCCTGACGGCTCAAAGGTGGATCTTCACATCATGCGTTCGACCACAGGAAGGAAGCTCGTCGAGGTGAAGAGCGCACCGCGCGGCTCTAGCGGGCCGTCCGAAGTAGAAACTGAGACAGGCAAGAGCCTAGAGATCGACCTTGGAGGAGGGGTCGTCACCAAGGGCGGTCGAGTCATCAAGGAAGGAAATGCCTTGGACCATCTACTCGAAGAGCTTGAACTTGTTATGCTCGAGTCAGACATGGGCCGAGCGAGCATCGATGAGGTGATAACCGCACTACGGAGTGAACTCGTGGGCAGCAGACTTCGCAGGGGCGCAGACCTGTCAAAGGTCGTGGAAGCATCACTCAAGAGAGCTATTCGCACACTCCTGAACATAGGTTACTGGGACTTCGACGCTACGGTCGAGGGGCTGATAGAAGCGGGCGACCTGCCCGTCATCATCATGATGGTAGGGGTCAACGGAACTGGAAAGACGACGACCACTGCGAAGATCGCCCACCGACTGAAGAAGAAGGGCCGCCGAGTTGTGCTTGCCGCATCAGACACCTTCCGGGCCGGAGCAATCGACCAGTTGGAGACCCACGCGGAGCGTCTCGACATTCGTTGCATCAGCAGTCAGCGAGGGGGCGATTCTGCAGCGATTGCCAGAGATGCCATCGAGCACGCGAAGGCACGCCGAATGGATGTCGTGATAATTGACACAGCAGGCAGGATGCAGAACAAGGCGAACTTGATGGAGGAATTGAGAAAGGTCCACAGAGTGACAAAACCGCATCTCGTTCTCTTCGTGGGCGACGCATTGGCTGGAAACGACGCAGTTGACCAAGCGGTCGAGTTCCAGAGGATGCTGAAGTTCGACGGCGCTGTCCTGTGCAAGCTCGACACCGACGCCAAGGGGGGTGCCGCCCTATCAATTTCCCATGCTACGAACCGCCCAATCGTGCTCGCCGGCATCGGCCAGGGCTATGATGACCTCAAGCAATTCGACCCCGATTGGCTCATCGATGAGGTGTTCTCATGACTGATGAATTCCTACAGAGCGAGGAGAGCCAGCAGTTCTTCGGCCTAGTCCAGATGCTACAGCGCTCGGCGATGGTTGCTATGGGTCAGTTACCCGACCAAGAGGGGAAGTTCAGCGTCAATCTCGCCGAGGCGAAGGCGGCCATAGACTTGGTCTCAGTCCTACAGAAGAGAACGGAGGGGAACCTCGAGGAGATGGAGTCCAAGTTCCTCCTGGGAATCGTCACGGAACTCCGCATGAAGTTCGTCCAAGCACCGCGCGAGACGGCCAAGATGGAGACTGAGGAGAAGGACGCCGAGGAGCTCAAGCAGACCTTCACCGAGCCCGCAACCGCGCCTGTAGACACGGTGGTCGACGATTCAGAGGAGTAAGCACCCACTACCGTTCTGCACCGGCCGACGCCTCTCTCCCACACACCGCTCGATTGATGAGCGGGTGCAGGTTGGATGGAGTTGGAGGGGAGCCATGGTCCGTGTTGGAGAGGTTACTGACGACGAAGCGCCAGTCGCTCTGCTCGTCGACAATAATCAGATGGCCATCCACCGAATGAACGGCATATTGCGGCAGCGTGGCTACCGAGTCCTCGAGTGTGAAGATGGTGATGCGGCAGTCGACCTGTTTGTCACCGAGAAGCCAGATTTGGTGTTCATCTCCTTGGACATTCCAACCCTTGACGGCCATATCGCTGCCTTGGAGATGCGAGAGTCCCGCAATGATGCAAGGATAATTTTCACCGCTCCACGAAGCCAGGCGGAATTGGCACGAGATGCGGCATTCAGCGCAGGTGCGGTTGCAGTACTGGAGAAGCCAGTAAGCAGGTCGGCCGTGGAGGCAGTCTGGGAGGCCATCGAGGGTGATATTCCCGAGGC
The DNA here is from genome assembly GCA_964586945.1 of uncultured Candidatus Poseidoniales archaeon. Classification (GTDB taxonomy): domain Archaea; phylum Thermoplasmatota; class Poseidoniia; order Poseidoniales; family Thalassarchaeaceae; genus MGIIb-Q1. The sequence continues at coordinate 5,784 of CAZPJQ010000002.1, read as the reverse complement.
ACCTGGCTTGGCGGACTTGGACAAACTCTACCCTGAATTGGAGGAGGAAGTTGAAATCGATCTTGGCGACCTTCCTCTACCACCGCCACCCTCTGCGTTACCAGCACTCGGCCCACCCCCCAAACGGCGGAAGAAGGGCCGCGGTCTCCTCTTCCTCGCGATGTTGCTGTTTGTCGGGGCGCTCGGAGCAATAGGTTACGGGCTCTACACGATGGGTTACCTACCCATCTGAGAATCCCAACCCATTTCCCCCACTCTCTCCTTCTGTAGATGGTGCCGGCAGAGCCGCTCTTTGGGTGGTTGGTTGCTGAAGAATAGGAGTACCCGGCTGCTCAGTCTGAGGGGCACCGAGAGCTGCTATCGGGACCATCTGAACCGGGACGTACGGCATGATTGCCGAGCCGGGAGGCGCATCGGTCGTGGTCTCGACCTTGTGTGAGACGCTGCTGAGCAGTGAGGGGTCACAGGCAGCAATTCGCTCATCGAGCCGTCTGTGTATCCAGACTTGCCAAGCGGCGAGTGTGACAAGACCAACCGTCAACGCGGCTGCGAACAGCCAGAGGATGAACTCAGCTTCAGTCACAGTAACGGGAGAGGGGCGTCGCCCCTCAAGTTTTGGTCACCAGTTTTATACCCGCTCGAGAAGCGCATCCCATGAGACTTCAGCGTACTGCTTGGCTGCGGTCGAGGGGTCGTCAGCCCTGTGGATCCCACTTCCGACGATGATTCCGTCCGAGCCCACCAAAACCGCCTCGCGAGGGTCGCCGTAGCGCTGACCCAACTCAGCATCCCCGGTGACAATATTTACTCCCGGCGTCCAAATCATCTTTCCATCTCCGACCTTCCCTCGTAGTTCGGCCAACTCGTTCGCCCGCGAACCGTTGCCTATGAAGCCGAAGCAGGCGGGGTGCCCTTTTCCTGCAGCAACCACGGCATCAGTGTAACCTGGTATTTCGAGAAGATTCCCCGCCGAACTCATTTGGGCGAGAAGCAGAACACCACCAGTTCGACCTACGCTCAGCCACCCATCAGCCATGCCATCGAGTACGGACGGGCCCGAGATTAGGTGAGCAGTCATCAGGTCAGACCATGAGCGGGAGTCATAGACGCCACCCATCTGGTCCCGGGCGATCTTCCCTATGTCGCCATGTTTCCTATCCTCGAAAATCAGCATGTCTTCTGCTTTCGCACGGGCGCAGAAGTCAGCCCAAGCCTCTGGGGTCCAATCCTCGACAAGGTCGACATGAGTCTTGAGTGCCGAGACATATGGTGCAACTTCATCGAGAAGTTCGTTGAGTCCAGCCATCGTCTGTCGGTCAGCCGCGAGCACCACCATGCTCTGCTTGTTGACGACAGTTGTCATCCAACGACGAGCAAGAGGGTCAGAAGCCGCCGTCCAACGGGTTCCCCATACTTCCTCGGGCTGCATTCACCTCACCGGGCGAGCAGCCATCCCTCAATCCTTCGCTCAGACCCACCCGTTCTGAACCATTGGAGGGACACTGTCTATTGCCGCCTCCGCTGGGCTCCGAAAAGTCATCTCTAACTCCCGCTGAGCCGGTCTTGCATCGAAGGTGCAACTCTTCCTCAAATGGTTGCGCGCCCACTTCAGACTCATCTTGGGGTGGAATACCGCGGCGATGAGACATATCCAGTATGGAAGCACCCCCTTTGGCCACTTTCTCTCGGGGTGCCCATCGCGTAGGACATTCGCCAAATCGACCATCCACATGTCGCCGCCTACCACTAGGTACCTACCTTCCTCCGCACCACCGGAAAGTGCTCTGACATGAGCTTCGGCAACATCCCTGACATCGACGATGTTTATGTGAACGGGTAGCGACTTTGGAAGTGTCCGTTTAACGAGGGCTTCGACATAGGAGAGGCTGCCCGAGAGGTGGCGTTTGGTGAGTGGGGGGCCGAACACGACACAAGGGTGAATCGTGACGAGTCGGGGGCGGGTTGCCGGGTCGGAGTTTGAGTGCCATTTCCGAACGAGACGCTCCGCTCCCGTCTTTGCGAGGCCGTAGGCGTTGTCCCCGAGCGTCAGGGGCTTGTCGTCAGCCCACATCTCGGCGGTGAATACCTGTCCGTCATCGTAGTGGGTCGTGCGGATCGCTGCGGTCGAGGAGGTGTGTACGAGCCGCTTGACGGTGCCAGCAGAGTCGATTGCATCACAGATGTTCTGAGTGCCGATGAGAGAGGGGTCAACGACATCCTTCTGCTTGTCCATGTTGCCGATGTGGAGTGCTGCTGCTGCGTGGATTACATCACTGCAACCAGCGACCGCGGAGTTCACGGCCGCATCGTCGAAGAGATCCATCTCCACCAGTTCCAGTAACCCTCCTGCTGCTACAGGGAGTGCCTTCAGATGATCCACCTTTTCGGGGTCGTCAAGGTTGCGGACCGAAGCACGAACTGTTTTTCCCTTCACTAGCAGGTTAGCGACGATGTGGCTACCGATGAAACCGCTCGCCCCGGTTACTAGTACAACCTCTTCCATGCACCCGCCGCCACCGGCCACTGGGAGATAACCCTCCCTCTACCTACCCATGCTCACCCACAAACATCACAGTGACTGAAGAAGCATGCTCTCCGTACCTCAGACTTTAGAGTAGTGAGTGCTCAAATAGTGCGGTTTGTGCCCCTACCATATGCTTGCATCAGCGGCCGAGTCGAACCTGCTCGGCAGGCTCGGCGGGTTCAGTTACGACCACCGTTGGTTGGTCATCTCAGTCTCGCTTCTGCTCGCCCTCAGCCTCTCAAGCTTGATTGGCATGGGCAGCAACTTCGGCGAGACCTTCACCGGTGAGGACATGGAGTCGATGGAGGCGTGGGAGAGGGTAGATGAGGCGTTCTCAGTCGAACAAAGTGGGGGCCGCATCTTCGAGGTGATATTCACTCATGAAGAGTGGAACGCATCGAGCCCAGAGTTGGTGGTGGCCGTCAATGATGCGATGCGCGAAATCGCTGAGCACGAGAGCATCGAGAATGTGTCAACACCATGGAATGTACCCGAAGAGATGATGTCGTCGGGCGCCGGACTAATCAGTGACGACGGCAGCCATGTCAAGGTCATCGTTCGTTTTGACCCGGCCTACGATGAGAAGAACGAGTATGCTGAGGTCAGCGAACTACTCGACTGTGGTGAACTGGAGTGCTGGCGGACTGGCGATGTAGCTATCGATTGGACTTTCGACACCCGAATGCTGAACGACCTATGGCACGCAGAGGAGGTTGCCGCTCCCATCACCCTAGCCATCCTCATCATCGTGTTCGCATCCGTGGTGGCAGCCCTGCTTCCCCTCGCCATATCTCTTCCAACCGTACTCAGCGGCATTGGTTGCATATACTGGCTCAGCCACCAAACTGATGTCAATGCCTACGCGATGAACATCATCTCCCTCGTCGGCATCGCCGTTTCAATAGACTACTCGTTGTTCATAGTAAACAGGTTCCGGGAGGAACTGGATAATGGCCTTGAGGTCCGTGCAGCGTTGGTCAAGACCAGTGGCACTGCCGGCAAGGCGGTATTCTTCTCCGGTCTGACGGTTGCGGTCGGGCTTACGGGATTGCTCTTCTATCGAGGCACAGGATTGCCGAGTATTGGTATTGGAGGTACTTTTGCGGTTGCTCTCGCGGTGTTTTTCTCTACTACCTTCCTAATGGCCATTCTCGCCCTGTTGGGTGAGCGGGTCAACAGTTGGAAGGTGCCACTTGGCATGAAGCGCCAGGTCGACGGAGAAGGGATGTGGGCGAACATAGCGGAGTGGGTGATGCGCCACCCATGGGCGACACTCATCCCGATTGTCATCCTCCTCATCTCGGCTGCCGCCCCCTTCATGAATGTCAATCTCGGGCTTGGTGGAGTGAAACTCCTGGCCCCCCACGATGAGGCCCGCCTAGGCGTTGAGGTGCAGGAGGATGAGTGGGCCGAATATGCCAGTAACTCGATTATCGTCGCCTTCAACTTCGAGGAGGGCGAGAATAGGTTCGACAACGGCACAATCAGCGAGATGCACGCCTTCGCAGCAACTGTGCAACAGATGCCAGCCGTTACGAGGGTTGTGGGAATTCATCATCCAGGCCCTTCGATGAGCGCCAGTGACCTACAACAACTCTATTCGCTTTCAGAGGAGTACTGGCCGCCTGAAATCCAGGAGATATCCAATACTACCTCGACTGAGGAAATAGCCATTCTCTACATCGAATATCGGGGGGACCCCGGGAGCATGGAGGCCAAACAACTCGTGCGAGAAGTGCGTGCCTTGGTGGCCTCTGATGGTTTGGATGGCAAGGTGGGTGGCTTTGCTGCTCTCGGTGTCGATGTCATCGAGGAGGTTGTAGGTCAGACCCCCAAAGCGGTTGCCTACATTCTCATCACCACCACAATTCTGATTTTCTTGCAGGTTCGGAGCGTGTTGATTCCACTCAAGGCGATAGCGATGAATGTACTCTCCCTCACAGCGTCCTTCGGCATGCTCGTCTTTGTTTTTCAAGAGGGTCATGGGTTCGAGAATATTCTCAACTTCACACCTCAACCTGTCGATCCTAGCACACCCGTCATTTTGTTCTGCATCGTGTTTGGATTGTCGATGGACTATGAGGTTCTGATGCTAAGTCGCATCCATGAGACATGGGTGGAGACCGGCGACAACACGCTTGCGGTCAGCCTCGGTCTACAGCGCACCGGCCGGCTGATCACCGGTGCAGCAGCAGTCATGGTCGTGGTGTTCGGCTCATTCGTACTGGCTGAGGTTCAGATAATCAAGGCGATTGGGCTCGGTCTCGCGCTCGCCATATTCATCGATGCCACCCTCGTACGAGCTCTCGTGGTGCCGGCTGCGATGCGACTGATGGGAAGAGCAAACTGGTGGTCTCCAAGATGGTTAGGGGGCGGGCCATCCCAACCGAGTGAGGAGTGACAGGTGTCAATGGACAATGAATTAGGCCGTCAATTGATGCTCGGAGGCGGCGCATCAGCGGGATTTGGTTTCGTTGTTCTAATACTGTCCGTCGGCTTGATGGTAACATCACCCGACTTTGACATCAGTTACCTGTTCACTATAGGTTGCGGGCTATTTCTACTCGGTCTCGTGGTGTTGGGCGTGGGGGCTGGTATGAACACCTCCGGCTCGTCAATAGCCAACAGGACGGAGCAGCCGGGAACCATCGCAGTTCGAACTCCCGAAGCGGTCTATCACTACGCCCCAACGGTACAACCACCATCTGTGCCTGAAGTACCAACAGAGGAAATTTCACCACAGTCACCACCCAAACCCCCTACTCAGTGAGGAGGCGTGGTCCACTGATTATCTAGGAGAATCATTCAAAGCCGAGGCCACCTTGAGTCACATACATGACTTTCAGTGAAGATGGACAATTCTATTGGAATGGCACGGATTGGATTCCTGCGGATCAGGCTCCCTCTGCAGAAAACTCACCGACACCTACACCCGAGGCTACCGTCGAGCCCACCGCAGATACAGAGGTTGCAGCACCAGTCGCAGCAGCGGCACCTGTGGCGCAAGCGAGCGCAGACCCACGCTATGACAACAATGAGTTGGAGGTGAAGCAGCGAATCCGCTCAATCTTCAAATTCGGCCAGCAGTACGACATCTACACACCCGGAGCGGAGGAGGCGGCAGGATACGCTCACCGTGGCTTCAATCTGCCCTTCATGAAGTGCGACTTGGTAGTGTATACCGATCAGACCCAACAGACAGAACTACTCCGAGCCAAGCAGAGCAACGGCTTCGACGGGTGGGGTTCCTTCGACATAAT
>CAZPJQ010000001.1:42021-53134 GCA_964586945.1 uncultured Candidatus Poseidoniales archaeon | reverse complement strand
GGAGTGGAAGGCGGCGGAGAGGCCAGCGTAGGTTGCAGAGCCGCCGAGTGCACCTTCTGCTTCACCGGCATCGGTCACCAAGTCATCGTAGGCGATGCTCCCGACGATTACCAATTCCATTATTTTCACCTCATCAGTTCGGGATGCTCCTCAAGATAGCTGATGGTAATCTTTCGGTCGAGGAAATCTGGCTCATCGAGAATCGCCCGATGTAGCGGAATAACTGTCTCGACGCCGACGAGAACAGTTTCGTCGAGAGCGACCTTCAGTGACTCAATCGCCTGTTCTCGGTCTCTGCCCCAGACCACCATCTTAGCGAGCAGTGAGTCGAAACAGCCCGGCATCTCGTAGCCGATGTGTGCGTGGGTGTCCACCCTGACACCAAAGCCCGCGGGGAAATGACAGTCCCAGAGTCTCCCTGGAGAGGGGACGAACTTGACAGGATCTTCGGCGTTGATTCGACATTGGATTGCGTGGCCGGAAATCTCCACCTCATCCTGTGACAACGGGAGAGGCTCCCCCGCAGCCACCCTGATTCCCAACTTCACGAGGTCATGGCCGGTAATCATCTCGGTCACCGTGTGCTCCACCTGAACTCTCGGATTCACCTCTAGGAAGTAGAACTCGCCGGACGAATCGCGCAGGAACTCAAAAGTTGCCAACCCCTTGTATCCGACCGCACGCGCACCCGCGCACACGCGAGCACCAACCTCCTCCCGGATTTCCTGAGTGAGCCAAGGGCCCTCCTCCAACAACTTCTGATGACGCCGTTGGATGGAACAGAAGCGCTCGCCGAAATGGATTGCGTCGGTGCCGTCGGCGAGCACTTGGAATTCGATGTGTTGTGCCCCTTCGATGTACTTCTCGACAAATACTCTCTCGTCACCAAAGGCCGACTTAGCCCTCGACTGGCAGATTCTGAGAGCTGACGGGAACTCGCTGGCCTCGTGGACGATCTGCATGCCGATTCCACCACCACCTGCTGCTGCCTTGATGATGACGGGGTAGCCGATTTCATCAGCGACTGAGGATGCCGCCTCGGCGCTGGTGACCGGCTCACTGCTCCCCTTGGCAACGGGGAGGCCAGCCGCCTCCATCGCAGCGCGAGCCTCGATTTTGTCGCCGAGAAGTGAGATTACCTCGGATGAGGGGCCGATGAAGGTGATCCCCTCCTCCTCGCAGCGCCTGACGAAAGAGGAATTCTCCGCGAGGAAGCCGTATCCCGGATGAATCGCCTGAGCACCGACCTCCTTCGCCGCCTCGATGACCCGCTCGTAGTCGAGATAGGCGTCGAGCGGATTGTCGGAGTAGATGGGGATGGCGATGTCCGACATTCGAACTGGTAGGGAGAGCCGGTCCTCTCGCCCGTGGATGATGGCGACCGAGCAGCCAAGGCCACGCAGGGCGCGCAGGATTCGAAGCGCAATCTCACCCCTATTGGCGATGAGCACCCGCTCGAACATGACTTCACCTAAGCCGACCCGGTTCAATAGACTGATGTAGGCGGAGTTCTAGTTTCACCATTGAACTCGACGATGGCTGACACTAATCTCAGTAGACATCGCGGAGGTAGCGCTTCTCTTCCTTCATCAGACGCTTCTCGATGAATTCCTTCGCATCATCTGCAGACATTCCGCCATACTGCTCAGCGGTGTCAATCAAAGTTTGATGGACATCCTTCGCCATGTAATTCTTGTCGCCACAGACATAGAAGTAGGCACCATCCTCTATCCACTGCCAAATCTCCTCGCCATGTTTGGCCATCAGATTCTGCACATAGGTCTTCGGAACATTCGGATCGCGCGACCAAGCCAAGTCCAACTTGTCGATATGACCACTCTTCCGCCAGGCCTCCAACTCATCGCGGTACAGGTATTCATCCGCCTCGGTTCGGTCACCGAAGAAGAGCCAGTTACGGCCAGTCGCGCCATCAAACTCCCTCTGTTCAAGGAAGGCGCGGAATGGTGCGATTCCTGTGCCGGGTCCGACCATGATGATGTCAGTCGCCCCGTCGGCCGGTAGCACGAAGCTGCGCGTCGGTGACATGAACATGGGAATCGAAGCGTCATTCAATAGAGCGTGGTCTGCCATGTAGATGGTACAAAGCCCGCCCTTGTCACGGCCGTGGTGGTGGTAGCGCACAATGGCGACGGTCAGCTCAACGGCACCGGGGTGGGCGTCGGGTGAGGAGGCGATTGAGTAGAGGCGAGGTTTGAGCCGGTCGAGGTTGTCTACGAACTCCTGAGGGGTGAAGGAGAGGTTCGGGAAGTCTGCGAGGAAGTCGATGTAATCTCGACTCCAAAGGTAGTCCTCCATCGCCTTTGGATCATTCACAAGGCCCTCCCAAAGCTCTCTTGCTGGGTCGCTTGAAGCGCCGACTGGAAGGAAGTCCGAAGGGTAGTCATCCTCATCCCCAGACCAATCCCACGACAGTGTTTCCTCACCTGTGTTGAGCGAAGTCCGGGTTCGCCCTACCAATCGAACCGACACTTCGGGCCCGCTGACGGCGAACTTGTGCTCAAGTCCGTTGATGAATTTCTTGCAGAGTCTGTGAACCTCGAACTTGTGCTTCAGTGCAACCCTCAAGTCGGCCTCACCAACATGGGTTTCGACAATCTCGTCGCCGCTGAAGCCGAGCAGCCCGAGTAGATCGTCAACCAACTCCTGAGGGTTTTCTGGTATGATTCCAAGTGCGTCACCTGCCTTGTAGGTTAAGCCGGAGTCGCCGAGTTGCATGACCATGTGTCGGGTCTCTTTGGTCGAGGCCGTCGATGTCAGGAGAGGCTTTTCTGACATCACTCCGAGGTAGGGATTCTTGCTGCTCCAATCACTCATGATATCATCACCCGGACATGCCCGCCTACGGCGGGGCTGAGCCTTCGTCATAACTTCGGTTTATCAATCGAGCGGGGTGCCGACCCGTGAGCAGAGCGCTGCAAGGTTCAACGACAGCTTTGGGTGAAACCCAATCCTGCCGACCGCGCACCTAAAGCGGAGGAGTGGGGTGGCAGGAAAGGGTGGCTGAATGGTTGAGTTGAAGTTCCTCGGGAGCGGTAACGCATTCTGCCCCGATGGGCGGCTACATTCGTTGGTACTCATTGATGGCACCCTGCTCATCGACGCGCCGCCGACTCTCATCCCACAACTTCGCCGTGCCGGAGTCAACCCAGCCGACATCGAATCTCTGCTCATCACGCACTGGCACGGCGACCATGTGTTCGGATTCCCGTTTTTGATTCTCGAGAGGCGGTACATCTCCGACAGGGAGGGAGAAAAAACTCTCGATGTACACCTCCACTCAGGGGGGGAGGGGCGGCTGCGCCACCTTTCGGAACTTGCCTTTCCCGGATCTCTCGAGGAGGTATTGGACGAACGGGTGAACTTCCACCACCGGTCAGACGGTTCCATCCAAGGCAGTGCTGATGGCTGGACCTTTGAGCGATTTCCGGTCTACCACACCCCCGAAACCGAACCACATGGATACCAACTCACACACCCCTCCGGGCTCACGCTCATCCACTGCGGGGACTCTGGGCCATGCGCTGAAATTGAGGCGCGGGCACCTCTAGCCGATGTGGTGATTATCGAATTGGGCTTGCCGGATTATGTCGACTCCGACTACCACTACAAACCCACGACCCTCTCCAAACTGGCCGAAGAGTGCCCCGAAACCACCTTCCTCGCAACCCACCTTTTCACCGCGTCTGAAGGCTCTGGAGTGGCTACGGTTTCGTCTCTTCCGAGCAATGTAATAGAAGTTAGTGACGGTGACGGGTTTGTCTGGTCTAATGGTGGTTTGAGTCGAGTTTCCAATTGAAAACAATTTCAGTTTTGTTACAATATAATAGGAAAATAGACCATAGTATCATCGAGTTATTCACAGTAATCGATTTTCGCGCAGATAGTTAATTCAACTTTTCAAAAGCTGCTTGAAAGACTCGGAAACTTTCTGATATCTCTTCATTTTACCCTGCCCGAAGTGGTGCATTTTTTAGAGTGGATTCCACACCACATCATGAGGCTTGCGGCGGGTGGTCGGAAGGATTCTCCAAGGGGCTGACTGAGAAAACGAAAAACGCTATGCTGAGGACGAAATCGTGTAATAAAATACACATTTTCAATTGGACAGTAATAAACTGGATTTCCATTCTCACCGATGATGAAAAACAAGTCACCGGGAAGAGTTCGCAAGCAGCCTTATTATACCCCTGCGTAGTCCCTCGGGTTCCCTGCGTTCCGATAAGCCCGAGTCAAGCAAGATAAACGGTCAAGTTGCGAGGGGAATGCGAGGAGTGTTAGAAAATGTCGGGAAATATTTTCGAACATCTGCTCGGCAGTGACAGCCTATTCAAGAACCGCGAGGTACTTCACCACGGTTTCACTCCAAAGAAACTTCCACACCGTGAGAGAGAGATCATTTCGCTCGTTAACAACCTAGTTGAAGCACTCAACGGTCAAATTCCCTCGAACATGCTGCTCTACGGTCAGCCAGGGGCTGGAAAAACCGCTGTGACCCGCTTCGTCTGCCAGCAATTGTTGAACCGGGGTGCCGAGTTGGGAGTCCAGGTCAACGCCATCGAAGTCAACTGTTGTGTCGTCGACACAAAGTATCGTGTGTTGGCTAACATCGGCAACGAATTGGCTCCACGAGGTCAGACACACATTCCATTCACCGGCTGGCCAAGTGACAAGGTTCTCGAAAGGCTGCGCGAAAACATGGACAGGCAAGGGGGGGTGCATGTCATCGTCCTCGACGAAATAGATCACCTAGTCCGGAAGAATGGTGACGGCGTCCTCTACCCACTCACCAGCCTAAATTGCGAACTTCGGAATTCCCGTTGCTGCATCATCGGCATCACAAACGACCTCAAATTCACCGACCTCCTCGACGCTCGGGTGACATCCCGCCTCGGCTCTGAGGACTTGGTGTTCAAGCCTTATGTCACGGCACAAATTGAGGACATTCTCGCTGAGCGCGCCCTCGCGGGCGTGCGCGAAGGAGTACTTGGAGAGGGTGTCATCAAACTCTGTGCCGCACTCGCCGCACAGGAGCATGGCGATGCGAGGCGAGCGCTCGACCTGCTCCGAATCGCGGTGCAGAAGGCCGAACAGGATGGGACTCAGAAAACTGAGGTCAGTCATGTCAGACTGGCACAAAATCAACTTGAGTTCGACCAAATCACACCGGTCATCGCAGCTCTTCCGATTCACCAGAAGTTTGTGCTCTATGCAATCCTACTCAACGAGATGAACGGCCTCAAGAATGTCTCCGCCGGAGAGGCCTACGCAGTCTATCAGATGGTCTGCGAAAAAGCGAAAATAAACTCGCTCGTTTCGCGCAGCATCACAAGCGTCATCAAGAATCTTGACTCATTGGGGTTAATCAGCGCTCGAACCATATCTCTAGGCCGCTATGGGAGAAGCAACAGAATCAACTCCTGTGTACCAGAAACGGTGGACCCAATCGCAATTATGGTGAAGGCTGACCCAATGATGGAAGATGTGGTTAATGCCTCCTACCGCCTCCAAGGCAGACTTTGAGGGATGCAAAGCGGCCCCGTAGCCGGCTGCGAATCGTTAAGACGGGTTCGCGGTTCGGCCGCCGTGATGAGCGACGATAGTTCACCCGAAGACGGCGGTAACGAGGCTGTCGCGATACTTGTCGATTGGCTGAGGGCACCGAGTAGGGCGTTTTCATCTCTCATCTTCGGATTGGGGGTTTGGGGTCTCATCCTCGGAATCGTCAACATCACGATGGGTGCGGTTATCGCAGGCGAGCGCAAGGTCGTCTGGGCTGGCTGGATTTCAATGGGCTACTTCTGGGATCAACCCTATGCTGACTTCAATGGCCTCAGCGAATCGTTCCAGTCATCGGACCTCGTCTTCATGTTGTTGGCCTCGGCGGGCATCTGCTGGGGCGCTTGGGGACTGCACCAGAAAGTCGACGGTGGCTTCCCGGTCTGGGTCAAGGGAATCCTGCTCAATCCAATCTGGACCAGCCTGGTCTCCGGAACTGAAAAGGGCGGCACGACGATGACCGCAGCAGCATGGTGCCTCTTCCTCGGCTTCGCCTTCTACGTCTACTGGGCACTCGTCCATTGGGCATGGGTAGACATCGGTGTCTACGCAGTCGCCGCGCCACTGATTGGATTCGGCTTCGGGCTTCGCTACCTAGCGTTGGTCGAAGATGGTGAGTCCTCGACTAAGGCGTGAATCTTTCACCTCTGCTTTTCGAACAACGGTTTGTGCCCGTTTCTTCCTAGCAAGGCGTCAATGCACCCTTCGAACGCACCAATCCAAAGGGCGCAACTCCACAGAACATGAATTCGAAATGCGATTAGCGCGATGAGTAGGCAACTCGCCGTGACGAACCAGAATGGTGCCATCTGGGCAGTGAAATTGTCTAGTCCGTAACACAGGAATGAACTCCATACGAGCAGCACAACAGGCAGCAAGGGAGCGACGAACTTGGCATCACTCGTGAAGTCGTGTTTCACTCCTCGATAACCTCGGATGATTCTCATGTGCGCACGTGCATCCCGCCTTCGCTTGGCAAGGAATTGCAGCAGTGATTCTTCGGCTACATGGTTGACGACGGCATCTGCAACATAACGAATCTCACCTCCTGATTCGAGAATGCCCATCGAGACCTCCATATCCTCCGCGTGATACCACGCAGGTTCAAAACCGCCCTTCGCCACGAGATTCTCTCTCCTGAACATGGAACAGGGGCCATTGGCAAGGGTAGTCTTTGTCGCCCGGTCGGCATACTTCGCTGCGATTTTCCTTGCTCTCAACTTGCTGACCGAGGTTCTGCCCTCATCGAAAACGACTCTACCCGTGACGGCTTCAACACCATCGCTAGATGCCATCATTACAGATATCCAGTCGGGTTTCGCTCGACAGTCGATGTCAGTGATAGCCACCCAGTCTCCATTCGCCGCGTTGAGCGCGAGGTTGCGACCTGCGGAGAGTCCTAGCGGCTCCTGCTGCACCACGCGGATCGAGATGCCGTTGGATTCGGGACGCTCTGCGTGCGGGTCGTGCCACTCCTGTATGACCTCGGTTCCGCCATCCGACGAACCGTCGTCAACGGCGATGATCTCGAGTGGCCTGTAGGTCTGGGCAGCGAGTGCTGCCATGCAGTCGTCTATCCAGTGTGCTCCGTTTCGAACGCACACGGTGACACTCACGAGCGGCTCGCCCACAGTTCACGCCTCCCGAGTGAAGACATCGAGCAGGCGACGGCAGTTCTCCTTGGTCTCTTGGGAGGTGAAGCGGAGGACCACCCCCTTGCCCGGTTGCCCATAGACAACCGCGCAACCCAGCGGAGCAAGAAGATGAATGATGATGGGCGCCAAATCCTCTTCGCCGTCAACGACGACGAGCGTTGCCTCATCCGCTGCAAGCGCCCTCTGCAAGGTTTTCTTGAGGTCCGCCGTGAGAAGTCCGGGTGGATTGGAGCAGGTCAGAAGATTCGGAAAACCGGAACGGTCGAGGTCGGCAGCAGGCGCCCATGGTTCTCGTTTTGTCATCCCGTCAACCAGCCCAATGTCCGGGGTGACCGACATATCGACCAATGTTTGGACGCAGACATCACCCACGGCAATCAGTTTCTGAGATTTCTCCGGAATCTCCGCCAAGGCAGCCGCCATCGCCACCGATGGGTCTCCCTCCGGGCCTTCGTGGAGAGTCCCGAACGGTTGTTTCAACTCGTCGTCCAAGATTTCGGGCATCCTCTGGTCATAGCCCATTTCCGAGGGTCCGAGCCAGCGTTGCCCCTCCCTGTCGATTTCACCGGCGCGGATTCGAGTGGAGGAGATTGGAGTGCCGTCCGATGAGAGTATATGAGAAACCTCAACGATTGTCAGCGGGGAGAGGCCTGCTTCTGCACGAACCTCGTTGATGGTATCACAAGCGCCGCGAGTCTCTGGAGTGCAGCCGATTGCAGTTGCATCGGTTCTAGTCTCTGCGGGACCGACCCGGTCGACCAGCGAGTGGATTGTAAGCCGCTCTGAGAGTCCGTGTTCGGCAGCCCAGTCGTAGATGTCCAAGGCGCGCAGGTCCCAACGACGAACCGCTCTATCCTTGATCTGCGCCATCAAGTCGGAAATCAGCCACACCTCCAGCTTCTCAGATGAGGCGAGGCAGCCGAGCAGAAGCGCTTCGTGACCGAGGTGGAACCTGTCGAAAGTGCCACCGACGAGGCAGACTGAACTCCCCTCCATCAGTAGAGGCTTGCCGCAGGACCCATTTGATGCCTACGCACACCCAGAAAGCGAGCGCCGAGGTGCCCGAAAAGGCTCGCCTGAGTGGTTGGGACCGATGAAGAAAGAGGTGTGCCCCGAGGTGTAACGACCTACCTCATCGCCGAGGCTCGGTAGGTCTGACCCACCCCGGGGCGTCTGTTGGACAGTGGGGTTGTCCCATGAATCATTCCACACACATGGTCATCTGGGGACCCATTGCACCGTCCGCCGCAACCATTTGCACCATCGGTCATTCCCCGAGGGGTCACGATGGCCTTCGTGGTGCGTAGGGCCCCGTACTTGGTACCAGAGTTCATTCTCCTGCCGGCGAAGGTCAGGGTCCCACTGGTGTTGCAGCCGGGGCAGTCGGCGAGCAACAGCATCCCCTCTTGAACCCTCCCGGTGAGGAAAAGCCACCAAAACGGCCCATACTTGGTCAAAGTCGACGTTGCGCGCGGCTGGTGATGTTTGGATGATACCCGCTGATGCGAGCCCCTATGCGAGCCGCTGCGTATGGTTCTCCCGTCATGATTTCCGCCACTGAAAACTGAGGCCAGTTCTCCACAGGTTGTGCCAACCAACCTACGAGCGGATGGCTTCTGCCTAGCAACGGCAACTGTTCATGAGAGGCTTGGCTTAGAGCTTCAAAGAGATCCATCAATGAGTCATATCCTATCTGGTCCTCATCGGCCACGGTTCCTGCAAGATTTAGCAACCTCTCCAACCTCTCCATCAATCTAATGCTACAACCTGCGTGAACCCGTTCGCCCAAACCGGGGATGAAGAGCGACTCACCCGGCGGGCGAAGTATCGCAGCCGGCCATGGTGCCGCGAGATGGAGAATTAGGTCCCGCCCTTCAGCATCTTCAATGAGTTGATTCAGAATCGATTCTGCAGCCCCTGCCCACCACTCGATGGGGAAGTTGACAACTTCGGTCACGACCTCATTCGGTAGTGGACGCCGCCCCTCAACCAGTGAGAGTAGAGAATGCCACGCATCAATCGTAGGGAAACCCGCCCCTCGCCGGTCTCGCAGGTCGGACTCCCACCCATCTCGAAGGTGACCTTGACGTTGCAACCATGCCAATCCATCCAACCCTGAGGCGAGGTTGTTCGGTGGTGAGGCGGCGAGTCTTGCCACAGCCCACCGGGATAGGTCCGTTGCCAACGCTTCTCCGAGCCACGCCACCTCTGAGAGCAATACGGCGGTCAACCATGCTGACGCCGCCGAACTGAACGCCTCTGAATCTATCAGTGGCCGCAACCGCAGGGCGAGGTCCGCCTCGGATCGTAACTTCCGACGAAGCAGTTGTTGCGCCTCACGCTGCCACTCCTGCGGCGCCTCGCAAGCGACCTGCGCGAGGGCGTCTATGGGGACTTCTTCGACATCTAGCAGTGGAAGCCACTTCCTGCCGAGGACCTCATTCTGCCTTCTCCATCGTGACCAGCGATCCCCACCCGGACTTGCAATCCATGCTGCAACCGGGTTCGACGATTCAATTCTATCCGCCCACTCCGCATCTCCGGATGAATGCCGAAGAACGGCAGCGAAGAGATGCATCTCCTCTGAGGAATCTGCTTCCACATCTGGGGGAGTACCCCCTGCAATGGAGGTGAGAGCAACCTCTTGTGAGGCTGAAACCTCGGACGCACTTTCCGGACGGGACCAGCCGGGAGGTGGTGAGGCGAGGGCCGGTGGGGGCTTCTGGGCCATGTGAACGGGAAGTGAAACATCTCCCGCAAGTTGCAACCTGAACCAGGGCAACGGCTGAACGGGGTCGGGTCGGAGCATTGGTTGGCCGAGGCTCACCTTTGGTTCATCTCTAAGCAGGATCATCCGAGTTCTTGCATCGCTGACCAGTGTCTGGAGTAGACGCGGATCCTCAACACAAAGGGGATGTTGAATGACTGCTGGAGCATTCGATTTCCGAATCAATGACCAGTCGATGAGTGAGAGCCATGCGGTGTCTGAAAGTCCTCTGACATCAACGAGTGTGCCGGCAGAACCGTCTGAATCGACCCAATCCTGCTCACCCCAATCACCCTGAAACCTGCGCCATGTCGACTCTACGACCCGCTTCGCCCCAGTCCTCTTGCGACGACCCTTGCGAATGGCCGACTTCAGCCCGTCCAACCGGCGCTGCCTCTCGCTCGGTGATAGACGCGGGTGGGCCCTTTCAATCCACGGCCCAAGCGCCCCGAAGGGCATCCCATCACCCATCCTCCCCAGTAGAGAGGCTTCTGCTACGACCCATGAATCAGGTGCTGAACCGCCTAGCACTATTGATGCTGACAGCCGCTCGGGCAGTACTGCGCATATCGGCCCCTGTGGACGAAGTGGTGCCACCTCTGGATGGGCCTCTCCGAGCCGCCACGACTTGGAACTACCTTGCGGGCTGGGCAGAGGCGGCCACTCCTCTTCAAGTGGCTGGGAAAGCCGAGAACCAATTGGGAGCCGGAGGGCGGGACGTTGGTCGAGCATCCGCGCCCTGACCAATCCGATTGCGGGGCTGGGCTCAGCCCACGCTTCGAGCGAGCTTGGAGCGAGGTCACTCTGTGGTGCAGAGGTGGGGGTCAACTCCTCGATTGAATACCATCGTGGGGCAGATTCGCGGGCGACCGCCCAAACCCATTCCACCTTGACCCCTTCGGTTCCGGTGGAACCGGCCAACCGGCCACTACTGACGGTTGTTGCACTCTGTGGTAGTGGAATGAGGGGGCTAACAGGTTGTTTTGCGTAAGCAAGTAGGAGTTGGGGGCCATCCCTCGCAAGGAGGCAGACACCTACCTCTGGGGGGATGGAATCTATTCCAAGTGCCTTCAATCGTGCCAGCTCATCGGAGTTGATTCGCTGCAATCCGCGA
>CAZPJQ010000001.1:24780-42011 GCA_964586945.1 uncultured Candidatus Poseidoniales archaeon | reverse complement strand
CGCCTCTCTGCCCCACTTCGGAATCAGACGCTACGAAGCCCTCCTGACGCAGCCTCTTCAATTCGGCTGAGGCGTGGGGGAGTCGTAATCCGACGGCATTCGCCGCTTCGCTGACCGTCGCGGGACCATCCGCCAAATGGTCGAGAAGCCGGCGACGGTATCCGCCACGGATCTGCTTCGGTTCTCTGCCCACTTCACCACCCACCATGCGGATTCACCTTCGGCACAAACCGTCTGTGCCTAATTCTACGCGTAACGAGCCCGCACTTCAATTATCCGGTTGGTTACAATTAATTACATATTTCCAGTGGAGAATGTTCGGTTTTACTTACTCACCACAAATAGTAATGGTTTGAAGGGGGTAGTTTTCCGTCACATTCCGTAACTAACCTCGCTCATCTGTGGTAATGGTTATATCAGCGGCAGCGTTCCACTGGGAACGACGGTGGTAGAGAACTAGTGAATAGCCAGTCTAACCATCATTGACGGAGGGAAAAACAAAGATGAAGACAGTAAGAATCAGAGAGAAGATCAAGGTATTCTTGGCAGAACGACCACGCAATACGGCAGAGATACTAGAGCACATCAACAGCACCATGCGGCACGGCACGACCAGCCAGCAGCTTGGAAATGTACTCTCCAAGGACAAGGACATAGTCAAGGTAGGATACATCAAGCGAAGTGGAATCCTCTCCGGCGGATACGACATCTGCGAGTGGGCTACCGTGAACTGGGTGAAGGGAAATGTCCCCGGCTGGGAACAGGGTGACCCCATCCTCCTCGACAAGACAAGCCCCCGAAATGGCGCGCTCGGAATGTTTGGACGCACTAACATCCTCGCCCGAAACAAGACAGGCTCTCAGGTGCCCCTACCGGCACCCAAACCAATCAAAATCGACCTCAACACCCTCACCTGCGACCAACTCAAAGACCTACTCCGCAAGGCTGGCCTCACGGTCAGCGGCAGGAAGGCTGACCTCGTCCAGCGACTGTCTGGGTACGACGACCCGATGTTCGCCTGATTTGTTCCAGGGATTCTTTGCGGTCAACCCGAGGTTCCTGTTTGAGTTGTGTCTCGCGAATCCGGAGAGAGTTCTCAATCGTTGAGTGGAATCTCAAGAAGTGAGGGGCCGTTCGCCATCCACTCCAACCCCTCTTTGACCCATCCCCAAATCTCAGCGAGGCGGTCCTGGTCGACCTCAGCGTACTTGGCAACAATTCGAATCGCCTCAACCTCTGTTGGATGAACCTCGCCGTCGGCTGCCGCAAGGAAAATCCCGTCCCGCAGCGCCAATCTCAAAGTTCGCTTGTCCATTCCTTTGATCGTCTCTTCGACATCGTAGTCGTTTCGAAGCAATTCGCGCATCTGACTTCGCAACTTCGGATTGATTAGCATACGCGCCATTCGGCTCTCATAGAAGGCCATTTCCTCAGGTCTCAGAATGTTGTCAGCATTGGCGATAATGGCCAATACGATCATGTAGTCATCGCGGTCGACCGCGAGGAACATATCAGGGTGTGATGGTTTCATGACGCGCTCGCCAATGCTCTACCTATCAATAACCTTCGGGGCGGCGAGCGCTGCTCAAGAAAAGGGAATCCCCACTCATTTCAGACCCGATATGTACTCAGGGTAGAGAGAATAACCCACTGTTCAGAATACTGAAATGGTGAGGCGTCTCACGATTCAAGACTGACTAGCCAGTCTCCGGAGCGTGCGAGGCTGTTCATCTTTGCACGGTGGGCGAAGGAGGCTTGACTCTCCAGAGCCGTGCCTGAGGCCCAGGTTTTGAGGGCGGCGGCCTGGAGCGCCCTCCCGTAGGAGTAGGAGAGTTGCCATGGATGGTCGACATCCATCGCGTTCATCAGGTTCAGATGGGCTGTCGCGTCTTCGTCAGACTGTCCACCAGAGAGGAAGACGAGTCCGGGGATTTCGGCAGGAACATGGCCTGTCATGCAATCGACTGTCAGTTTAGCAACCTCTTCTCTACTCAACTGGTTCTCACACCCCTTGCCGGCGATGATCATGTTTGGTTTGAGCAAGGCACCAGGCAGGTGGACCCCCTGATTGGCGCAGGCGGCGAAGGTCTCGTCCAAGACGCGGGCGGTGACATCGAAGCAAGTCTGGCCGTCGTGGGTACCGTCCATCAAGACCTCCGGCTCGATGATTGGAACCAAACCCTGCTCTTGGCAGATTGCCGCGTATCGAGCGAGGGCGTGGGCGTTCGTTGAGATGCAGGCGTCACTCGGTATTCCGTCTCCGATGATGATGACTGCACGCCACTTTGCGAACCGGGCACCTAGCGTGAAGTACTCGGCGCAGCGCTCTCTCAAGCCATCCAAGCCTTCGGTAATCTTCTCACCTGCATGGAAGGCGAGTTCCTTCGCGCCAGTGTCTACCTTGATTCCAGGAATCATGTCACGGCTTGCCAAATAGTCGGGAATCGGAGTGCCATCGTCGGCATTTTGTCTGATGGTCTCATCGTACAGGATGACACCGCTAATGGCAGATTCACAGCCGGCGGTGGCGAATAGGTTCGCCCTGTACGCGCGCCTCGCCTCTTCGGAAGTGTCCAGACCAACCAACTTCAACCGGTTGCTCATCGTACCCGTGCTCTCATCGGCTGCAAGAATGCCCCTTCCCGGTGACACAAGTGCGTTTGCGGTCCTTTCTAGAAGGTCAATGTCCAACTGCTCAACACCAATCCGGGGAGTGGGGTCGTGGCCTTCAAGTCATCGCCAACTGACTGTCCTAGTAAACCGTGAAATGGCTGTTAAGTTTGTAATATGACAAAATTAGTGAGATATTATATTACAATCAATTTAATTATTATCAATCGCTCCCAATGCCACTCAGGTGATGGAATGACAAGAATCTGCAGTGTGTGTCAAGAGAGTGGACACAACAGCAGAACCTGTCCAATAATCAATCCAAAGGCTGCCGAGAAAAGATCGAGGCGAAACGACGGCCGCCGGCGAAAGCGCAGAAGCTGCGCTGAGTGCGGAGCCAAAGGCCACAATGTCAGAACCTGCCCCGTACGCCACCCTAACCGAATTCAAAAAATCAGACGCTCGCGGGGGGGTTCGCGGATTTGTGGTGCCTGCGGTGCTATTGGTCACAATGTCAGAACTTGTGAGATGGTTAATCCCCAAGCCGCTGCAAGAAGGCTCTCCAGAGTTACCAAGCGGCGCGTTGGCAGGGTCTGTGGAGAATGCAACAAGAAGGGCCACAACATTCGAACCTGCCCAGTTCTCCATCCAGAAAGAGCGCTTGCGGCCAAGATGAAGCGACACCGAGGAAAGCGAGTGTGCAGCGAGTGCAACAGGTCAGGCCACAACAGCAGAACCTGCCCGACTCTCTACCCAGAGAAGGCACTCGCCAAGAAAAGTCGCCGGCGCGGGAGGCGAGTGTGCGGTGAGTGCAACAATTCGGGCCACAACATCAGAACCTGTCCGGTTCTCCACCCTGAGCGTGCGAAGGCGGCTCGACGAAGGAAGGGGCGCAGGAAGTGCGGCGTCTGCGGTCGGCTTGGTCACAATTCTCGGACTTGCAAGAAGGCGAATTGAATGGCAAAGGCAGACTTGACCTGTCCAAAATGCGACCATGAGGAGAGCGTGGACATGCCCACCGACTCCTGCCTCTTCTTCCACCGATGTGCCGGCTGCCAAGAAATGTTGAAGCCGCTTGAGGGGGACTGCTGCGTCTTCTGCTCGTACAGCGAACAGCTCTGTCCACCAAAGAACAAGGATGACTCCTGCTGCTGACACTCGCAGGGCGAGACGGGGAGACACACCCTCGAAACGACATCGGTGATTCCAATGTGGGCCGCTGAACTTGGTTTCAGCGTGGATACTCCGAACTGATCAACCGGCGACTGCCAGTCATGACATCGATTATTTCCGAGTGGACGACAGCCCTGTCACCAATCTCTTCGACTCCGGGGAGATAACCTGAGCAGACGCCGCTCGCCACGAACAATGCATCCTCACTCGCGCACAGGTCGTCCCGGCCCCAAAGGCGGTCGACATCATCGCCGAGCATCTCGCGTGCACGTCGTTCGTGATCTTCGGTGGTTGTCACAAGTCGGCCTTCGAAATGGGCACCGAGTCCACGCAGGGCGGCTGCTGTGATTACTCCCTCGGGCGCGGCTCCGATTCCCATCAGCAGATCGACCTCCGAGTTGTCGGGGTCGGCGGCGTCCAACGCCGCCGAGACATCGCCGTCACCGATGAGCAAGACCGTGACCGCCATCTCCCTAAGCTCCTTGATGAGTTCCGTGTGCCTCGGCCGGTCCATCACCACGACGCGCATCTCGTCAACCCGCTTGTCAAGGGCCGATGAGGCCGCTTCGATGTTGTATGGGACATCCGCCTCGAGAGAAATCTCTCCGGCGACCTCGGCCGGCCCGGCCAACTTGTCCATGTAGCAGTCCGGAGCGTGCAGGAGAGTGCCGCGCGGAGCGGCCGCCAACACGGCGATTGCATTGGGCAAGTCATTCGCCACATGATTGGTGCACTCCAACGGGTCTACCGCGATGTCGACTTGAAGCGCTCCCGCTACCCCTTGAAGCGAGCCGAGCGGCTCACCTATCCAAAGCATCGGTGCGTCGTCTCGCTCTCCCTCGCCGATGGCGACCCGTCCATCGAACGGAACTTCATCGAAGACGGCTCGCATCGCCTCAACGGCGGCGCCGTCAGCGGCCTTGCCATCGCCTCTACCCCGCCACGGAGCAGCCGCGATTGCAGCCATCTCGGTCGCCCTAACGAAGTGTGGAGCAAGGTCACCGACGCCGCCCATGGGCGTGCGAGGGTGGAGGGGTTCTCAATGCTGCGGGTCTGGTTTCTTCAGCAGTAGACTGGGGAACTCTGAGCAACCGCTCAGCGCGTGGGGGAGTCGCCCTTTCTCTTCTCAAGAACTTGGACCTCTTCGATTCGAGCCTCGGGGTATTGCCCATCCTCATCCTTCTCGAGCGACTTCACCATGTCCCAGACGCAGAGCAGTCCGGCGCAGACTCCGGTCAATGCCTCCATCTCGACCCCGGTCTTCCATTCGGCGCGCACGCGCACGAGGCAGCGCACTCCGAAATCATCGATCTGCCAATCGACGTCACAGGCGGTGAGGGGGATAGGGTGGCAGTGGGGGACTATGCGTGGTGTCTCCTTGACAGCCTGGATGGCGGCTATGGTGGAAGCCTGTACGACATCACCCTTGCGAATCAAGCCTGCACGGATGGCGTCAATCGTATCGGTTTGGAGAGAGATGAAGCCGCTTGCCGTAGCCTCGCGGGGCACTATCGGCTTGCCGCCGACATCGACTATCCCCTCTATCCGCTCATCCATGTCGCTCACCCTAGTCCTGCCTTCCAAATCGCTCCGTCAGCCCTGACCTCACGCTTCCACAGCGGGGCTTGTGCCTTCAGTTCGTCGATGAGCCAACTACACGCCTCAAACCCTTCAGCTCGGTGTGGACTCGCCACATGGATTGCGACGATGGGCTCGCCAGGCTCAACTGAGCCAGTTCGATGTGAGATGGCGACAGAGTGGACCCCAAACGCCGCGATGGCCTGTTCGCCGAGGTCGCCCAAAACGATGGGGAGTTGCTCCTCCCACGCATCGAACTCAAGCCGCTCGACGGCAACCCCATCCTCTTCTCCTCGGGTCACTCCGAGGAAGGTCACCACGCTGCCACAACCGGTCAAGTCCAACTCCGCCCGAAGTGCATTGACATCGAGAGATTCTGGTGCAATTACAACCGACACCCGATTTACAGTCCCGCTACTGCCACCTGACGAGGCCGATTCGGCATTCACTTCGTCAGCTGACATTGCTACCAACCGGTGCGCCAATCCGCTTGAACCCGCCGCTGGCGAACCCTTCATGCGAGAAGTGCGGCTCGAACGCCTCGATGTCTCCTCCTGTGTCTGAGGACGAACCCATTCAGGTGATGGGTGCAGGCCTGTCTGGATTGGCGGCAGCAATCATCCTCGCGAAGGCGGGAAGAGAGGTCCATGTGCACGATATTCGGGAGGATTCGGGAGCCCGTTTCGACGGTGACTTCCAAGGAATCGAGAACTGGACGAGCGATGTGGACTTTCTCGACGAAATGCGGGAGTGGGGGATTGACCCCGACGAATTCAAGACCACCTCATTTCACCAAGTCAATGTCATTCATCCCGACGATGTCATCACAAAGGCGTGGAGCCCAACAGTAGCCTTCCGGGTCATCGAAAGGGGGACTGCTCACCACACAATCGACCAGGGGCTGAAGCGTCAAGCGGTTGCCGCCGGCGTAAATCTTCACTACAAGTCGCGGGTCAATCCTGAAGATTGCCAAATCATCGCTGCCGGTCCGAAGGATACCTCGGCGCTCGCCTATGGCGAAATCTTCGAGACATCCCACCCCGACCATGTCGCCTTCCACTTCAATGACAAGTTGGCTCCGGGCGCATACGCCTACCTGATTGTAATCGACGGAATCGGACTGATCTGCACCTGCCTCTGGCGCAAGCAGAAGAAGAGTACCCGCTACCTCAACGAGACCATCGCCTGGTACGACAAGCACTACCCCGAACTCGACAGAAAACCGATCAAGCGAGTTGGGGGTAAGGGTGACTTCACCATCAATCGCAACTACACAGTGGACGGCCGCCACTATGTCGGCGAAGCGGGCGGCCTTCAGGACTTCATGTGGGGTTTCGGCATGAGATGCGCAATCACCAGCGGAGTGTTGGCCGCGAAGGACATCCTGGGTGAATGCAACTACGATGCGGAGGTCCGCAAGAGACTGTTGCCAACTGTCAAAACCTCAGTATCGAATCGCTGGCTGATGAACCGGGTCGGCGACCGCGCCTTCAAGAAAATCGCCACCTCGTGGATGAAGGACCAGAAGAAGCGTCAGGATGGTCTGCCCTTCATCGGTCGGATTTTTCGTCCTGACCTGTTCAGGAACCTCGTCTATCATCTCGCCGCCAAGTGGATGCTGAAGAGAGTCGATGTCGGCGATAGGCGAGTCATCCACCGACTGCCTTACCGAAATGCGTTGAAGCGTGATGTATGGGAGCCCAGTGAGGAAGCCATAGCCATCGGAGAGGAGTGGAAGCGATCCCGTAAGGGTAGCAACGCCGATTCGTTCTCGGAAGAGGAATGACAACCGCCACGCTGGGCGCTGGTATTCGATTGACTACTTCTCAACGGAACTCACGGGTAGAATCGTGGCCAGCGAACTGATCCTCAGACTCTCGGTAGATGGTTCTCAGATTGTTGATGAAATTCATCTCTTGGGTGACGATTTGGAACTCCTCAATCGGTATCCCATCCTCGCTATCCATCCAGCCGAGTATGATTTCCATCGTCATTCGCGCCCCTTCCCTGTGTGGATAGGCGAAAATATCCATGCTGAGAGCCGGCATCACGAGCTTCTTGATTTTCTTCTTCTCGGTCAACTTCTCAAACAGTGCCTCGTACGCCTGCTTCAGGAGTGCCCGTCGCCCCTCATCCTGATTCGGCCGCCTGCAGTCGGGGCCGACGACATGAATCAATGTCTTCGCTGGCAGGGCGAATGCAGCGGTTTCGACCGCAGTACCAACTGGGCAGGGCTGCAAGTTAGTCTTGCGCTGTTCCGCAGCGATATCTCTGCAGGCTAGACGAAGGTCCTCGCCGGCAGCCGTATGCAACTTTGCGTCGACCCCTTCTCGACCCGACAATCGATTGTTAGCACCGGTTACCATCACATCACATTCGCACTTTGTCATATCACCGATTATGACCTTCACACTACCATTCCGGCAGGTTCTGGCGAGGAATACTTCAACCACGGGCCCGCAGGTGGGGCCGGCCCCAATATACCCGTCGCCGTCAGTGTCACCGGGGTGCAACTCTCTACTGAAGCGGAGACCGTCATGAATGCGGAACAGTCTTGAGCAAATCGAAGGAACCGCCCCTTGTGTCTAGCGTACGCTATGTAGGCCTCCTCGCATTCCTATTCCTGCTGACTTCTTGGTCGAACATGCTCGCACCAAGTCCTCCGCTATACCCTGACTACGAGCAAGCCATGAGTGGAGATGATTGGAATGAGACCCCATTTCGAGATGTTGCCGTGCCTGCCGGCTTCACCTTTCTCTCCTACATCGACTACTCAGATGTCGGCGTTCTGATAAACAACAGAAGTGACGATAGCAAGACCATCGGCTACACCTTCGTCGCCGCGAGAAACATCTCTGCCAACAGAGTATTCCTGTTCGACAACGAGAGCACGCCTACAGGCGAGACGATCAACCCCGACCAGTTCGACGAATACTTCGCAGAGCCGCTGCGGCAGATGATTGCCGATCGCAACCTGACCACGGAGCTGAATTATTTGGTCACCACGAAGGGCGTCCCTCTCAGAATCAACGGACCTGGCAATGGAAAGGCAGCCTTCGACTCGGAGATTGGCCTAGTCAACGGAGCGTACAACTCCACCATCCACCAGAATTGGTGGGCGACACATACCTACGGACCGGGGGCGAATGAGGAGATGCAGGAGTTCTCTCGGCAGGATGAGGGGTTCTACCTCGTCACCCGACTCACCGGCTACACCGTGGACACCGCGCTCGGCCTCATCGACAAGGCGAACAACTCGTTTGGCCAGAGGGGACAGGGGGTCATCGACCTCGCCACCAACAGGAATGGCTCGGGATACAAGTGGTGGAACGACCTGCTCTACACCACCAACACTACCCTCAATGGCACCATGGGTCTGCCTGTCCACTTCAATCAGGACTCGACCTTCGTCACCAACATGTCCAATGTTATGTTCTACGCCTCCTGGGGTTCTAATGACGGCTCCTGGAACTCCAACTGGCTGCCCAACTCCGGCTTCGACACCGCCGATACGGGATGGGCCGCGGGCGCTAGGTACTGGGACTACCAAGGCCCACCATTGAGTGCTGACGAGGAGTTTGAGTGGGCTAGGCAGACCGCGGTGACGCAGAATGGGAACGGAGCGCTCGAAGGCGTGCTGACACCTGCTCCCTGCTTCGCGAGCGAGGCGAGCGCGACCAGTGGACTGCTCGCCGAGTACTTCGACAACGCAGGAATTTCATTCAATCGAAGTCTGATGCCGGACTTGACCGGCCGCTCTGCGGATTATTGGCGTGGTGAAGCGAACATCGACAACGCCGCAACAGGAGCGACTTGGGTTGGTCTCGACGACCGCTTCGATGATTACTGGTCGGTTAGGCACACCGGCGCAATCACGATTCCAACGGCAGGCAACTGGACCTTCTATCTCTACAGCGATGATGGAACCAAGTTGTGGCTCGATGACACCGAGGTGGTCGACAACCAAGGCGAGCACGGGATGAGGGAGGTCTCTGACACAGTCTGGCTTGATGCCGGCGAGCACGCCTTCCGAACCGAGTTCTTTGAGCATGGAGGATGGGCTGGGTTCACCCTCTCTTGGGATGGCCCCAACCAGAGCAAGCAAGTGATTCCTGCGAGCGCCTTCAGCCGCGGCGTGAGTGCACCTGCTGCACAGACGGACCTGATTCACCACTGGACATTCGATGAGAGTAACGGCACCACTGTCGCCGACTCGGTGGGGGCAACCGACTTGACTCTGTTCGGCAGCAACAACGGCAGCGGTTGGCAGCAATGCCTGTTCGGCAACTGCTACGCGTTCGATGGCAGTGACGACTACGCCAAGGTCGACGTCAACGACTGGGGCGGTGATTTCTCCGTCTCCCTCTGGACCAACACCCTGAACTCCAGCCAATCATTGCACTCGTCTGTAATCGCCGTGAACGACGTCGCAGGTGATGATGACTCATTCCAGATTGAGACCAGTGGGGGAAGCAACGGCGACTGGCAGGTCTGGTCAAACGCCACCTACACGATTGGTTCGATCGATGATGGAATGTGGACACATCTGGCCGTGACGTTCCAGAACAACACCCTTCGCATGTACAAGGGCGGGCTCCTCGTAGGAACCAGTACTGTTCCGGCTGGTGACATCGACAGCATTGAACTCTACAAGATGGGCGTCAACCGAGCTGGGAGCACCTACTTTGAGGGACTCATCGATGAGGTGCAGGTCTGGAATCGCACACTATCCGACGGCGATGTCGCCGCTCTCAACGCGAGGGCGGCTTGGGAGTGCCCCCACTACAGCGGCGCGGGCAGCGGCGAGACTCATGTCGAGCAGGACTACGACTTCGACGACGAGCTGAAAGGCCACGCGTGGATTCTCTACGGCTACGCGATGAAGGATGGCTGGGTAACCGGTGACTATCGCCTCGAAGTCGACGCATTCGCGGCAAACGGCACGCTTCTCTCCACCAACTCCAGCAGCACGAACAACCTCGCCACTAGTTGGAACTCACGCACCGTTCGCTTCCGACCGCACGCCGATGCAACCTCGTTCAAGGTGAGAATGGTCGCTTCCTTCGAAAATGTCAGTCACAACGGTTCAGTCTACTTCGACACGATGAACCTGCGCGCGATACGCCCTCACTTCCAATGGGTCGACGGCAGCATCGCGGAGACCGCGGTCAGTACCGGAGGCAGGACCTTTGCATGGGGGGCAGGGTACGGCCAGAGTCTGGTGGCTGACCTGCTGGAGGATGGTGTCTCGGGAGTCAAGGGGTATGTCTACGAGCCCTATCTATCGGCAATAGGCTACCCGAACATCCTTCTGCCATACTACGCCTACGGCTACAACTTCGCCGAAGTGAACTATGCTGCCAACCCGATGATATCCTGGATGGGAACGGTCGTTGGTGACCCGAAGATGGCACCATACTCTGACATCCTACATGACATCGAACTTGAGGCGGTGCGAACCAATGGAACCCTCTCAATCGGTGTGAACGGCAGCATCGAAGTGATTCTCCAGAATCTCGCTCCGGGCGCGGTGAACGGTTCGCTCGAAGTAAGGGACCGCTTCGGAAACGCTGTTCTCGCAAATCTGAGTCTGCAGATGCCACCAGGCGACCAGGTGGGTTCGCGTGCAATCATTTCCGTCAATCTGACTCCCACCCGCGTTGGGTTCAACGAGTATGTGGTGGTATATGTCGCAAAGGACTGGAAGAACCCCGAGAGAGTAGTCGACAACAACATCGCAATTCTCAACCTTGAGGTGAACCAACCTCCTGTCGCCGAATCCCTCATCTGTTCCACCTGGACTACACACCGGGGAGATACCCTAGGTTGCACGACCACGGTCAGCGATGACTTCGGAGTGGTTCGGGTAAGACTCGGTTGGAGGGTGAACAATTCAGGTGATAATTGGACCTTCATCGAGGCGAGCAGTACCGACTCGCTGGAGTGGTACTCCAGCCTCCATGTGCCTGTCACCGTGCCGGAAGGCAGCTTTGACCTCATCACCGAGGTTAGGGATGCAC
Organism: uncultured Candidatus Poseidoniales archaeon; assembly: GCA_964586945.1. Lineage (GTDB taxonomy): Archaea > Thermoplasmatota > Poseidoniia > Poseidoniales > Thalassarchaeaceae > MGIIb-Q1. The sequence continues at coordinate 30,630 of CAZPJQ010000001.1, read as the reverse complement.
AGGGGCTGGTGGACCTGTTGCAACTCGACGATTCCATAAACATCAGCAACGCCCCCCACACTTGGTACGGCGTCTATGTCGAAGGTGTTGATGACCCGACATGGAATGGAGTGACTGCGCTCCCATATGTCGGGCTGATGGATGTCATGAGGGCTACTGACATCGTTCTCAAAGCGTGCGTCATCGATGCTGACCACGACCCGGACAGCGAGATTCCGATGATCATCACGACACGCGGAGCCGTTACCGGTGTTGAACCGACTGAGAGTGAATTCCCCGACGTCTTCTGCTACCTTGCCAACTGGAGGATGGACTGGGGAGACCCCACAAGGGAGGTTACCGTGGACCTCTTTGATTCGTCGGGAAACCTATTCACAACCCGCGAGTTCACCATCCGCGACGAGCCGTTTCAACTCTCAATGTCACTCCAAAATGAGCGCGGTGATGTGTTACAACTCGCCAAAGGGACCCACCCCCTTGGACGGGAGTCACTCATCTTGGAAGTCACGGACTCCGATGACCCACTGGAATCATCCTACGAATTTGTTTGGCGGGTGACTTGGCCCGGGCAGGCGACAGAATCCTTCTCATCGACTCTTGAGGATGACGACTTGCCTCTCTCAGAGTGGGTGTTGCCGTCGTCAGGCGCCGGGCTGGAGGCGGGTGAACTTGAGATTGAGGTCGCGATTACTTCAGATTCAGGACTTCTTCAAGTTTTCAACCGCACCTGGACCGTGCATCGACAATCTCCAGAATTCTACGGAGTTGGACTTTGCACAGAAGGCGGAGAGACATTCGACGACATCATCAGGGGGAGGGAATACCTCGGGTACATTGCGCTCGACCCTCATCGGGAGATTGAGAGTGTTGTGGCGAGCATCAGTCAAAGCGGCATCACAGCACCCATCGAGACCTTCCTCACATCCGAACAGCCGTTACCCGACGGTTGTGGACCCTCCGTAGCGGACTGGACCGACGGCAGTTGGTACTACGGCTCGATGGAGGAGCGAGACGCCCAATTCCTGCGTGGCTTCAGGCTCCGAGTCGGAAACGAGTTCACCTCCGGAGAGGCGACACTACTCTACAGCGCAAACGACATCGATGGGCTGCGTGGCATACTTGAGCAGGAGCTCACCATCCATTTCGGAGAGCCGATTATCAACTCACAGAGTGGCGAGCCGGTGATTGGAGAACTTCGTGAGATGGCAGCGAGTGTCAGCGACCCGGACGGCCATGAGGGTACGAGTTGCACATTCATCATCGTCGACTCAAACGGAACCACGGTGATGGAGGCGGAGGGGCCGCTCAAACCCGACGGGAAGTTCAGCGCAAACTGGCTCGCCCCAGCCATCGGCTCACCCTTCACATCAACCATCGGCTGCACAGACCCTCAAGGCCAACAGACAGCCCACACACGAGAAGGGATTGTTCCTTCGGAGCCGTCAGTGGCCCCTGATGACGGAAAAGGTGGACAGGAGAACCTGACTACTCAACAGGAGGCGAGTCGAATCTCGACGTTTGTCGTCTCCATCGCAGCAATTCTCCTGGTGCTGATTGGAGTGACCGTAGCCTTCGCCACTCCACGCGGGCGCGAGGAGGAGGTCCTCGAGGAAGTTCAGGAGGAGGAGTTGTCAGAGTGGGCCGCTCCCGATGATTCGCGGTTGGAGGGCGAGCAGAGTGTGGCGCTTTCCGAAATGGCGATGAGTGAGTTTGGTGACCCCGAAGACTTGTCGGAGGAAGACAGCCCTGCACCCGAAGTAGACGATCCTGATGAAGTAGTTGAAGTTCTCAACTCTGAGGAGGACGAGGGGAAGCAAGATGAGATTGAGGATTGGTTCGAAGAGCGGGTTAGGGCCGGCACTGATGAGGCCCCAAAGGATTGAATGGGCGACTTGATTCGGCCACACCATGGCAGTAGGATATGTTCTCATCAATGTCAGTCCAGGAGCAGAATTTGATGTCTACAGCATCATCAAGGAATTGGAGATTGTCGAGGATGCAACACTACTCTTTGGAGACTACGATCTGTTGGTGAAAATGACTGCTGACAGCATGAGTGAAATCGCTGCAGGAGTGGTCCAGAACATCCGAGTAATCGAGGGTGTCATCGACACCAAAACTCTCGCTGGCGCTGAACTCTAAGCCGGCTTTTGTAACAGTCTAGATGGGCACGGGTGTATTCGCTACACTGCGCCGTTACGGTTCGATTCCAATCGTAAAATAGCCGCGATTGTGCGTTATTATCTAACTCTTGATTCTTACAAACTTTCAATTTGCCGGAAAACGGCGTACAGCGAGGCTGTCCTTGGGAATGGTGCGGAATGTGCGATTTAGGGCCAAATGGGGCGCAGTACCCCGTTTGGCCGCCCTAACCCTTAAGTAAGGACCGTTGAAGGGCGGATGTACGGAGGATTCCGAAAATGAGCAAGAAATACTTCGTCCTAATGGACGGCGGAAAAGATACGAGCCAAGTGTTCGCGAGCAAGCAACCTAGGGGCGCAGCCCTCAAGGCAGCTAGTCGCGGAGAGACTGACATCAACCTGAGGGAGCGGGGCACCAAGCGTGTTCACGTCTTCGAAGGCTGGCGCGCACAGGTGCCAAAGCCCGCGAGCGGGCCGGCATGGCTGCCTGACAAGGTCTGGAAGGCCAATGTCAAGAAGCTACGCGTCGACCACCTCGACTGAGACAGTCAACACGGCTACAATACAAAGACACGCGAACGGCACGGGGCGGGGCTGAAAATGCCCCCCCTCGTGCCCCTTTTTTTGTTTCAGATTCAGACTCTTCCGAAGGGCTGGTGAGTTCACTCCTAACCACTCTAGTGGCGGAATGAAGGAAGCCTTCCTAGAACCGTGGTCGGAAGGGTCATTTTCGAAGACCCAACTTCTTTGCAAGAATAGTGAGCGGGTCGTAGTATTCTGTTACGACTCTCTCTTTTAGGGGGATGATGGCGTTGTCGGTGATGTTGATTCCAGCCGGGCAGACATCTGTGCAGCAGCGGGTGATGTTGCAGTACCCGATTCCCAAATCGTCCTTCACCATCTCGAGACGGTCACCGGCATCCATCGGGTGCATTTCGAGGTCCGCAAGTCGCACGAAGAATCGAGGGCCGGCGAATTCGTCGAACATATTGTGCTCGCGCAGAACATGGCAGGTGTTGACACAGAGCATGCACTCAATGCAGGAGCGGAACTCCTGAACTCGGTCCGCCTCCTCCTGAGAGAATACCCAGTCCTTCTCTTCTGGACCGGAGAGTGGAGGGATGGTCTTGTTCAGTTCGTATGCCCAAGAGACATCGGCTACGAGATCCTTGACGAGTGGGAACGTCTGCATCGGCTTGATGAGGACCGGCTCGCCTTCGGGAGTCTCCTCTTCGATGTCCGCCATCCGAGTCATGCACATCAGACGTGCCTTGCCGTTGACCTCGGCCGAACAGGAGCCGCACTTGCCCGCCTTGCAGTTCCATCGGCATGAGAGATCGGGGGCGCTTTCCGCCTGGATCTTGTGAATCACGTCGAGGACCACCATTCCTTCATCCATCTCGACGGTGTAATCGACCAGCTCACCTATGGGTACACCCTCCTCGTCAGGTTCTCCGCGGAATACTCTGAATGTGACCTCCCTACCCATCGTCACTCCTCCTCACTCAGGTCACTCGCATCGAGCAGCGCCCTCAACTCGGCTGAAATCGGAGAGCATGTGTCGTGGCGAATTTTCATCTCCCCATCCTCAAGCCAGATTACGCTGTTGACCTTGCCCCAGTGCGAACGGTCGGGAACCGGGAAGTCGTCGCGGGTGTGTGCGCCTCTAGATTCCTCGCGGGCCATAGCTGACAGTGCGCACATCCTGCTGATGTCGGCCATGGCGCTGATTTCCAAGGCCTGATGCCAACCCGGGTTGTAGATTCGGCCACCTCCAGGTGAGGTCTTTTCCCCGCGCGCCTCGAGTCCGTCCAAGTCGGCCAAGGCCTCCTCAAGGAGTGCGCCGGTCCTGATGATTCCCACCTTCTCCTGCATCATCTCACGCAGGTCTTCGACCACCTTCGCAGGGTTCTCACCCTCTTGCCTGTTGAGTGGTGCAAGTGTTTCCCCAACCACCGAGTCAATGTCCGTCTGACTGATTTCGAGATAGTCACCCATCTCAGCGGCTGCCTTTGCAGCGTACTCACCGGCTCGCTTGCCGAAGGTGAGCAGATCGGTGAGCGAGTTACCCCCGAGCCGGTTTGCTCCGTGCAGTCCGGTCGCCGCCTCGCCAGCCGCATAGAGACCCGGGACTGTGGATTCCTGGGTGACGGGGTCGACCTTCACGCCGCCCATCACATAGTGAGCAGTCGGTCCGACCTCCATCGGCTCCTTCGTGATGTCAACCGCTGCCAACTCCTTGAATTGGTGGTACATGCCTGGAAGTTTCTTCTTGACCTGCTCCTCATCTCTCCAAGAGATATCGAGATACACACCGCCATGTTTGCTGGCTCGGCCAGCCTTCTTCTCCGAATTGATTGCCTTGGCGACCACATCGCGGGTCAGTAGTTCAGGCGGTCGGCGTTTGGTTGCGGTGACATCCGCGATGACCTCGTCGACCCACGCCTGAGCCTCCTGCTGAGTATCGGCGAACTCATCTTTGTACATCTCAGGGACATAGTTGAACATGAATCTCTTACCTTCGCTGTTGGTCAGAACTCCGCCTTCACCTCTGACACCCTCAGTGACTAGGATGCCTTTGACCGAGGGCGGCCATATCATCCCGGTGGGGTGGAACTGCACGAACTCCATGTCGCCCATCTCAGCGCCAGCCCAGTAGGCCAGAGCGTGACCCTCACCGGTGTACTCCCATGAGCCAGAACAGACCGCCCAGCAGCGTGTGATTCCGCCGGTGGCGAGAATTGTCGTCTTGCCTTGGAAGGTGTGCAGAGTCCCGTCAGCCCGGTTGTAGGCGAAGCAGCCCGAAACTCGTCCGTCAGTCGTGAAGAGACGGCGAACGGTGTACTCCATGAACACATCCATCCCCGAGTGAATCCCCCTGTCTTGCAGGGTTCGAATCAACTCGAGACCGGTCGCATCTCCAATGTGAGCCAGACGGGGATAGGTGTGACCACCGAAGTTGCGCTGACTGATGGTGCCAGCCTTGAGCGGCTTGCCGTCAGCTCCCTTCAAGCCGGGAGGAATGCGGTCGAAGATGGCTCCCCACTGTTCCAACTCTCGAATCCGGTCTGGTGACTCCTTGGCGTGAATCTCCGCCATTCGCCAGTCATTGAGGTACTTGCCTCCCTTCATGGTGTCACGGAAGTGGGTCTGCCAAGAATCTCGAGGGTCCTTGTTGGCTAGAGCCGCCGCAGCGCCGCCCTCCGCCATCACAGTATGCGCCTTGCCGAGCATCGACTTGCAAATGACAGCAACACTCGCCCCCTCGCGAGTCGCCTCAATCGCCGCCCGCAGTCCAGCGCCGCCAGCGCCAATCACGAGCACATCATACTGATGGTTCCTCACATCGGTCATCAAATCCCACCCCACAGAATCATGTCAGTCCACCAGCCCATGGTGCAGGCGTAGACATAGAAGTCGGCGAACATCACGATGAAGAGAGAATAGAGCGCCCAGTCCTTGTGGTGCTCATTGAACCAGGTTGACATCTTCCACATCCGATACCTCAGGGTCGGTCCAGACTTCCCAGTCCAGACATTCGCCCCTCCCCCCACCAAGTGACGGAAGGCGTGGCAACCGAAGGTGTAGCCGGCGAGTGCGACCACATTGACCGCCAGCACCAGTGAGCCGACCGATAGGCCGTACGAGTGGGCGTTGGAAACCGGGTCGTGGAAGTTGAGGGACATCCAGATGACGTAGCTCAGGATCG
>CAZPJQ010000001.1:18535-24770 GCA_964586945.1 uncultured Candidatus Poseidoniales archaeon | reverse complement strand
CAGGTAGCAGATTGCCGCGTAGAGGAAGTAGCGATGCAGGTTCTGCACGATGAAGAGTCGAGTCTCACCCTTGTACTGCTTCCACGGCTTGCTGACCGCACATGCGGTGGGCTGCTGCAGAAAGGCGCGGTAGTACGCCTTTCGGTAGTAGTAGCAGGTCGCACGGAATCCGGCTGGGAAGATGAGAATGAACATCGCCGGTGACATCCACCAGAGAAACTCAGGGACCGGCCCTCCAAGACCGCCCTCCCCGGGTATGATGAGTGGGCTGAAAAGTGGCGAGAGAACATGGCTTCCTTGGTTCTCAATAGCCATCGTCTGAAGGCCGGCCGAGCGCCCGAAGTCGGAGAATATCAAGAAATCCGCCTCCATGAAGCCACGCCAAGTGCCGTACACGACCATCAGTCCGAGGTAGAGAGCCATTGCGCTGGGACCCTTCCACCAAGCGTCGACTCTGTCGGTGGCGCCGAAGCCCTTCTTCATTGGAAGTCGGATGCTCTCGCCCACTCTGACTCCATCCCCGTGCGCGCGAGGCGGTTGACTGACCTCTATCAACATCACGATTAGCCTGCGCGACAACTCATGCGTCGAATTCTGAGGCGAGGGCGGCCACCGCCGCCTCGATGCGCGACTCCTCAAGTCCGGGCACGGCACAGAAGGTGAACAGGCAGGCGGGGTCGTCACCACGGATGCGGGTTTCGTGTGAATCCCTGTACGGATAGAGCGCGAAGGGGATGCCGTCGGCTGAGAGAACCACCTCCTTTCCGGTTAGTGGCTTTGGCTCGGGGAACCCAATTCCGAGGAACTCCTCCCCCTCCTCGGCCATGCGTATGACGATCTCCCTACTCGGAGTAAGGGCTTCCAAAGCTGGCACGTTGAACCCTCCGATGCTGACGCGATGTTCGGCAGAGACCAGATTGTAGCGATCGACGACGGGATTGATTCTCGGAAACGGCTTGCCGGCGATGATTCGTCGGTTGAGCGCCTCGGCACTCGGACGGCGTTTTGTCGGGTCGATGCCGAGGCGCCAGTAGAACTGCCGGTATGCGGCGACATCTGGCTCCTCGCGCAGCGCCTCCAAGGTGACCGAGTCGCGGATGACTGCGAGTCGCGACTCCAACTCCTCCTCTTTGAGGGTCGGCCAGCCGGCCTCGGGTTGCTCAATGTAGAGCAGGCGTGGCTCGACCGCAGGGGCGTCTTCGGCACGGCTGAGAGTGAACACGGTAGGTTGCTCGGAGCCGTCAACCTTGAAGGTGACCGCCATCATGGCTTGTTGATGGACTACGAGCCCTTGAGCATCTGTTTGAAGTGCGGATTCATGCCGGGCGCTTTCATCCCGGGAATGAAATGCCCCGAATGTGGCGAGCCCATTCTGTGAGCCCAACCTCCTGTGAGTACCTTTTATGGACGCGACTCGACTGTGGTCGCCCATGAACAGACTGACCCGTCCGAAGGGCCTCGCCCTGCTGATTGTTTCTTCTATGCTGCTCTCGGGTTGCATATTCGATTATGACGAGGAATATGGCTCTGACCCAAACGACTTGACACCCATAGATGTGCCAGACTCGGACCCCCTAGTGGCGGTGGCGCAGGCGAATGGTTGTGACAACCTCAATCCGTTGCACTGCATGCTTCCCTTCCCTTCCGATGCGTTCCTCTCCGCGGACAACACGACTGTCACCGGACTGCGGGTGGAATACGCCTCAAACACGCTGCCGAGTTCCGGCACAATCAGCAATGTCGAGATATCTGGTCTGAACCGATTCGACGGCTTCAGCCCCTCGACACAGATCATGACCGCCTTCGAGTCGGTCCCGGCCTTGACCGGGTTAGCTGACCAACACACCATCGGCGCTTCGCTGGCAACGAACCATCCCACGATCCTGTTCAACATCGACACCGGCGAGCGGGTCGCCCACTGGGTTGAAATCGACGCACGTGCTGATGACTCTGAGGCGACAATCGTCTTCGTGCGCACCTTGGGCGCACTCGACTACAACACCCAATATGGAGTCGCCTTAGTCGGTTTGAGCGACCTTTCGGGCGGTCCGATCTCAACCTCTCAAGGATTCCAAGCAATCCTCGACGGACACCGCACCAATTCGGACGACATTCAAGCGCGCAGGGGTGGAATCGAGAACTTCATCGGCGACCTTGAGGATATGGATTATCGGAGAGCCGACATCAACGCCGCCTGGCTATTCCACACCGCCTCTGCGGAGTCAATCCTCGGCGACATCATCACCATGCGCACCGACGCGCTAAACAGGCTGGGCGATGACGGAATCGGCTGCAATGTGACCTCAAGCGAGGACGACTACGGCGACGAGGGCAACATCTACCGCCGCATCCGTGGCACCTTCACGGCTCCTCAATACCTCGAATCCCAAGTGCCACCTTCTTTGCTCGTTAGAGGCAATGACGGCTTGCCAGTTTTTGTCGAGGATGCTGAGATCCCCTTCACGATGGTCATCCCGCAAGTCTTGGCGGACCTGAACGAAAGTGGCCCGCTCGTCGTCTTCGGACATGGTTTCCTAGGGACCGGTGAGGGGACGAGCAACTATCTGGGCGACTGGGCTGAGGACTACAAGGTCTCCTTCGTGGCGACCGACCTCTACGGGTGGAGCAGTTCAGACTTCGACACCCTCGCCTTCGGGATGGTGGAACCCCACTACTTCCAGCATCAGGCGGAGAGAATCGAACAGGCGCTCATCAACAAGATGGCGATGATTCGAACCTTCAAGGGAATCTGCTCAGACCTCGACGAGATGCACCACAATGGAACAAATCTCGTCGACTCATCCGATGTGCATTACATGGGCTACTCTCTTGGTGGCATCTACGGCGCCAGTGTGGTCGCTGTCTCCCCAGACATTGACAGAGCGGTCTTGTGGGTGGGTGGCTCGGGCTTCTCCTCTTTCATCGAGCGATCTACCAACTTCGCCTCCTTCGCCGACCTGTTCTCTCACTCGGCAGCCTATCCCCTCCGTAACGACCGGGCCCTGCTGATCGGAGTGATGCAACAGATGTGGGACTCCTCAGACCCCGAGACCTTCCTCTCCTTCGCCGACACCGGCTATGGGACCGACATCCTGCCCTTCTCGTTCCTCTCCATCATCTCGGTCAACGACGCCCAGGTGCCGGGCATCTCCTCAGACCGGGCTGCGAGGACTGCGGGCATTCCGGTGCTCGACAGCTCTGCGAGGCTCCCATACGGAGTAAGCGCCCAGTCTGGACCGATTTCGGGCTCTGCCGTGGTCTACTGGGATGGTGGATATGACGCCATGCCGGAGGGCAACTCGCCACCACCCGTTGGTGACGCGGGCAAGGCTCACAACGAAATTGGCCCCATTGAGGCGGTAAATGACATGGTGCGCGAATTCCTGTTGACCGGAATCGTCAATGACACCTGTGACGGTACCTGCACCTTCGACTACGACACCGATTCGGTGTTGTGAACAACTCAACCGAGTGCTGTCCAGTCCACTTCGGCCTCGGCCATCTCGACATCCTCGACGTCCATCTGAGCGAGTTGCAACTTGCCGCTCAACTCGTCGTTGACAGCGTGCCAGTAGGAGTACGCCTCAATCACCCAGATTCCGGACTCTCTAGTCCCATTCCCAGACCCTTTGACCCCTCCGAACGGAAGGTGAGCCTCAGCCCCGGTGGTTGAGTTGTTGATGCCGGTCATGCCCGCCTTGATACCCGTCTTGAAGCGGTACGCTTCGAGTCTGTCATTGGTGTAGATGGCGCTTGAAAGCCCGTATGGTGAAGCGTTTGCAAGATGCAGCGCATGGTCGAAGTCGGTCGCCTTCACAATCGTGACGGCAGGTCCGAAGATTTCGTCGTGGAAGCAGTCCATCTCCTCAGTGACGCCGGAGTAGACATGGGGCCACATGAAGACCCCCTCAGAGGCATCTCCCTGAAAGCCCGCAGGCTTGTTTTCGTTGGTGATTCGCCCCTTGCCGAACAACTTCGTCGCCCCCTGTTCCTCTAGACCATCTACATCTGCTAGGAAATCCTTGGCGTACTTCTCTGACAACATCGGTCCGTACAGCACCTCTTCGTGGCGCATCGAGTCACCGATTTCGGTGCTTTCGACTTTCGCCATGAACTTCGCCATGAACTCGTCGTAAATCTCCTCGTGGAGAATCAGATTGCCGAGGCTTGTACAGCGTTGGCCAGCGGTGCCGAAGCCAGCCCAGTAGGCGCCTTCAACGGCGTTTTCGAGGTTGGCTGATGGCATCACCACTAGCGGATTCTTGCCGCCCAACTCAAGACTTGCTGAGACGAGATTTCGTCCACATATCTCGCCGATCATCTTGCCGACGGCGGTCGAGCCGGTGAACGAGATTTTGTTGAGAAGTCCTTCGTCGACCGAATCGACGAGGTCTTGCCCCGCCCCACTCCCTTTGCCGTGAACCAGATTGATGACTCCATCAGGCAATCCTGCCTCATGCATTATGCGGGCGAGCGCGAATGAGAGAAGTGGGGCGTCTTGTGGTGACTTCCAAACACAGGTGTTGCCGCACATGATGGCGGGAATCATCTTCCAGAATGGGACCGCCGCCGGAAAATTGCAGGCGTTAATAATACCACAAACACCGAGTGGGCGGCGGTAGGTGAACAACTCCTTGTCGGGAAGTTCGGAGTTGACCGTCTGACCGTACAGACGGCGCCCCTCCGACTGGAAGAAGAGGCAGGTGTCAATCGCTTCTTGGACTGAACCAGCCGACTCTTTCAGCGTTTTTCCAATTTCACGAGTCTCAATCGCCACAATCGCATCCTTGTGCTCCATCAGAAGGCGACCCATGTTGCCGATTATCTGTCCTCGCGTGGGCGCGGGCGTAGCAGCCCAGCCGGGGAAGGCGGCTCTAGCGGAGGCGATGGCGGAGTGAACATCCTCTTTGGTGGAGAGGGGGAATTCCCCGAGGCAGTCGGCGGTGCGAGCCGGGTTTGTGCTCTCAAAGGTGCCACCGTCACTCGCCGAGGTCAAATGACCGTTGACGATGTTGTATCCCCGAACCTTCGGCAGACCATTCGGATTGTCGCTCTCCAAGAACTCGAGACCGCTCTCCAAGACATGTGCCATGACCCCCCGGTCACCCTCCCTCTCATCAATTCTCCGCGCGTGGTGAGAGCGGCTTAGATGCCATTTTTCCTGCCGATTATAGGGGAGAGCGAATCTGCATGGTTTTTAGTGAGTCCGTGAAACCGGGGTGTTAGAGTCGGGGTGGCAGAATGAGCGGAGATGACAAGAAGAAACTAAATCTCAAGGTGGCAAAAGCTATCCCGAGTGATGTCGGTCATGGCAGGGCGAGGGTCCCATTCGACAACGACTTGAACCTGAAGCCCGGTGACATCATAGAAATCAAAGGTGAAGATACGACTGCTGCAATCGTTTGGCGTTGCCGTCCTGAAGATGCTAATCTCGGTGTCATTCGAGTGGATGGCATCATCCGCAAGAACGCCGGTGCTCAACTCGGCTCCAATGTCACGATTCGCAAAGTGGAGGCGAAGCAATGCACGCGGCTCGTACTCTCTCCGGTGATGGCTTCCAAGCAGAAGGTTCGGTTCGGTCCTGGCATCGAAGGGTTCGCCAGACGGGGACTGAACAAGAGACCCGTCGCTACTGGCGACCGAATCTTCATCCCCGGCATGACCCTATTCGCGGAAGCGCTTCCGTTCGCGGTGATGCAAACCACTCCAAAAGGAATCGTACAGGTTCTGCCGGAGACTGAGATTGTCATCAAGGACGAAGCGGTCGACGAGGAGGAAGCGGGTTCAGTCACATCGATCACCTACGAGGACATAGGTGGACTCGGAAACGAACTGCAGAAGGTCCGGGAGATGATAGAACTCCCACTCAAGCACCCGATTCTATTCAGAACACTCGGCATCGACCCTCCGAAGGGAGTTCTTCTGTACGGGCCACCCGGAACGGGCAAGACGATGATTGCGAAGGCGGTCGCCAACGAGACAAACGCCCATTTCGCTTCAATAAACGGACCCGAAATCATCAGCAAGTACTACGGCGAGTCGGAGAAGCAACTCAGGGAGTTCTTCGACGACGCGGCAGATAATGCTCCAGCAATCATCTTCATCGACGAGTTGGACAGCATCGCACCCAAGCGAGAGGACGTCACGGGCGAAGTCGAGCGTCGGGTCGTTGCTCAACTGCTCACCCTAATGGATGGCATGCAGGGACGTGACAATGTCATCGTCATCGGAGCAA
>CAZPJQ010000001.1:6391-18525 GCA_964586945.1 uncultured Candidatus Poseidoniales archaeon | reverse complement strand
GAAAAAGAGCAACAACTTTTCCGGTGGGCGACGCATCGTCATCGGAGCAACCAAGAGGCAGGACGCCATCGACCAAGCTCTCAGGCGACCAGGCCGATTCGACCGTGAAATCTACATCGGTGTGCCCGACAAGAAGGGCCGAAAGGATATCATCGACATCCACACTCGTAGCATGCCCATCTCCGACGACTTCGATGTCGATTGGGCGCTTGAGAACACCTACGGATTCGTCGGCGCAGACATTTCTGCTCTCGCCCGTGAGGCGGCGATGAAGGCGCTCAGGAGATACCTGCCGGAAATCGACTTGGAAGAGGAGGAGGTTTCTCCAGAAGTTCTCGAGAAGATGGAGGTTAGGATGGCAGATTTCAAGTTGGCAATCAAGGACATCGAACCGAGTGCACTGCGAGAAATCTATGTCGAAGTCCCTGAGAAGGGGTGGGAGGATGTAGGTGGTCTCGAGGAGGTCAAAGAGCGACTGAAGGAGAGTATCGAATGGCCATTGACCAAACCTGATTTGTTCAAACACTTCGGAATCACCCCACCGCGAGGGATTCTGCTGTTCGGGGCGCCGGGCACTGGCAAGACCCTCATCGCCAAGGCAATCGCTCACGAGGCGAAGGCGAATTTCATTACCGTCAAAGGTCCTGAACTCTTCTCAAAGTGGGTCGGGGAGTCAGAAAAAGCGCTTCGTGAGGTCTTCAAAAAGGCGGCTCAAGCCGCTCCGAGCATCATCTTCCTCGACGAGTTTGAGAGCATCGGTGGGCATAGAAATGCAGGTGCACAGGATGGTGGTCAAGTAACCAATAGAATTGTTGACCAACTGCTGACTAGCCTCGACGGCGTCGAAGCCCTCGAAGGAGTGGTCGTGGTGGCCGCTACCAACAGACCCGAAATGATTGACAGGGCTCTCCTGAGGTCAGGTCGATTCGAGAGGGTATTGCACATTCCCCCGCCGGACGAAAAAAGCCGAAAGGAAATCCTCAAGATACACACCCGCGGCATGCCGCTCGGCAAGTTCGATGTCGCGAGCTTCGCCAAGAAGATGGCCGATTACACCGGCGCTGACATCGAAGCGGTCTGCAGAGAGGCGGCCTTGATCACCATGAGAGCGAACAAGAAGACCATCACCAAGAAGCACTTTGAGGATGCAATCAACAGAGTTCGACCATCGGTCACTCCTGACATGTTGGAATACTACCAGAAGTTGGAGACCAGCCTCACAAGTGGGCTCGAGAGTGTGAAGCGAATAGGCGATACACTTTCGGGTATAGAGAGTGTGTGATGTTTCATGACGGCGACCTTCGGCAGGGAGCTGATCGGACTCGCTGTTCTCGACTCCCGTGGTGACCAGCTAGGTACGGTCGCGGACATATTGCTCGACCTGCCATCCGGCGCGGTTCACACCCTTGTCATCGAGTTGGATGGGGTCATCGATGCCAGCCTTCTGCCCTGGCCGTCGGAGGAGGGTTTGCTTCTCCTTCCAGCCAACGAAATCGACCGAGTAGGACCACAAGTCGTTTTGAAGCGGTGAGTCGAGTAGGATTCAGCGTCGCACAACCGTATTAAGTCAGCCATAGACGTCGCTCACTTGGACCTACGGTCCATCAGGTGTTCAGATGGAGATGCGACCCGCAGACCTCCTCGCTCAGATGCAGACACCCAAGTTCCGCAGGAACGCGGCTATGGCCGCTTTCTACACCGTATTGGGACTTCTTGTTTTCACACTTCTTGGCAGTTACATCAACCCGTCCGACTCTCAGTTGTCTGCCTATGACAACGATTGGGATGACATCTCAGCATTCCGTGCTGACCTAAATGAGATGGGTGTGGAAACCCACAGTCTGGTTAGTAGCCCACTGCTGCTCGGTGAGATCGAGCACCCGGAGAGCACGGTGTTCGTCATCGCTGGAGTTGAGAAGGATACCATCAGCATTCCACGGTTCACAGGTGAATCTGATATCATCCAATTCAAGGAATCCGATGGATACACGACCAGCGAAGTCGCTGCGATTGCCAAGTTCGTGCAACTTGGTGGCACTCTTCTCGTGATGGATGACTTCGGCTACAGTTCGGGAGTCTCCTCCGCTTTCGGATTGGAATACAGCGGCCATAAATTGTACGACGCTGGCGCTTGGACCCTAGATTACAACTACATCTGGATAAATGTGACTGACGGTTACACCTACACCTCGGATGTCTCCAATGCTTGGAAACATCCCTGCTTCGCCGACACTGACGGTGACGGATATGTCGACCGCATCGACCCCGACCCAAACCATCCGGGCGTTCCTGGTGTGATGTCAATCACTGCCGCTGAAGCTGGCCTCTGCGCCCACCACATGACTGGTGATGGTTCCGCCCCATGGGACTTCGACTCTGGATACGACCTGTTGATGAACAGTCCATCAGCGTTCGACCCAGACCACTCCGCAGACGCTGAGAAACACAGGTATGGACTCGGCGCCTCAAGTACCGACTCCTACCTCGACATCAACGACGACGGCGACTTGACCGTCGGTCCGGCCGGAAGTGGTTTTGAGGGTGACTTGCAAGGCCCATTCACAGTTTATGTGAAGTATTGCCTTAGCCAAGACTGCGACGATGCTGACTCAGGTCGAGCGCATTTCGTCTCGGATGGAAGCCTGCTCATCAACTCGATTTACGACTATGAGAAATTGTACGGCACCCAGCAGACTTCGATTGACCCCAACGACAACAGAAAGTGGGCGCTTGACGCAGTCGCAGAGGCGCTGCTCGGAGAGAACGGCTCTCTGGTGGCAGGCGAGAACGCACAGGTCATCTTCGATGAGAGCAGACACCAACAGACCTCATTCATGGGTGACGCATACAATCTCATCTACTACATCCTCGTATACTTCACGAGCGACTGGATGGCTATGCTCATCCTCTTCCTCTCACTCTTCGTCGCCTTCGAAGCGGTCATCATCCGAAAGACCGACCCGGAGCCTTGGAGACACGTGTTCAGCATCATCTACTACGGATTCGGCGATGCCCGGAGGTATGGCTACTACAGCCGAGCCAACAAGGTCAAACAGGTACTTCTCTCAAGAGTGAGGAATCTCAACACACTGACTAGGGAGGAGTTCGACGCGCTACCGGCGCGCGAATTGCAGAAGATGATCAATGACCCTGTGTTGGTGAAATTCGTCTTCGAGGACCGTAACTACTCGTTGGAGCAGTTGGTCGCAGTTGTCAAGCGAGTCAAGATGTGGGGGCGCAAGTAGCGAGGTGAGAACAGATGTGGACAAGAAAAGCAGCACTCATGCTAACCTCGGGAATCGCATTGGTTCTCATCGGCATGATGATATCAAACTTCCAACTAATGGTGATTGGAATCTCTTTCATCGCCTTCCTCGCCATTAACAGTTGGGTGACGGGTCATGGAGAACTCGACATCGTACGCACGCTGTCGGCTGACAACCTGTACAAGGGTGACGACCTATATGTCGAACTCGCAATCACAAACAAGGCGCGCCGAAGAACCCAGATGTTGGAGGTCTTCGACAATGTGCCGCACGAGATGAAGATGAAGAGTGGCCTCAACTACATGAGAATCAACCTCGGCCCCGGCCAGACGACACGGATTCGCTATGTCCTGCGCTGTCCACTGCGTGGCCACTTCTCGATCGGCCCGATTTCTCTCCGGCACAGAAACTCGTTCAACCTCTACTCCGAGGAGATGTTCATCGACCACCGCTCAGACATCATCGTCTTCCCACAGGTCAGGGATGTTGAGGAGGCGATGGTCCGCAGCCGCACCCCGAAGATGTACACCGGTGCAACCACACTTCGCACGCCGGGCCCCGGAACTGAGTTCTACTCACTGCGTGAATATGTACCTGGTGACCCTTTCAAGAACATCAACTGGAAGGCCTACGCGCGCACTGGGGAACTGATGGTCAACGAGAAGTGCCGAGACGCTGTCACAGATGTCTTCATTCTGCTCGACAGCAGAGATGTCTCTAGAATCGGAACAGTTCTCAAGAATCCATTGGAGATGGGCACAGTCGCCTCCGCCTCGCTCGCATCCTACTTCATTCAGAGACGGGACTCAGTGGCTCTCGCAGTCTACGACGAGAGACTCTCCTACCTGCCCGCAGACGGCGGCGACAAGCAGTACTTCAAAATCCTGAGCAGTCTTGCAGGTGTCGCTCCAAAAGGCAACATGCCTCTTCAAGCGGTGACCAATGCACTGGCCCCGAGGTTCAGTAGGGGAAGCCCGGTGTTCATCATATCCTCTCTTGAGGGAGATGGCACGGTACCCCACGCGGTGCGTGACCTGACAGGGCGAGGCCACGAGATTATCGTCCTCAGTCCTTCGAGCATCGACTACGAGCGGCTGGTCAGCAGAATCCCGAGAATGTCCTACGAAGTGATGAAACTCGAGCGGCAGAACCGTTTGACTGCACTGGCTGGATTCGGTGCGCGGGTCATCGATTGGATGCCTGATGTGGAGCTCTCACAGGCGCTCCTGCAAGTGAAGATGATGTGAGGTGAACGGTTATGGCAGGCGAGGTTGAACTTCAGGAGGAGGGAACGCGAACCCTCCATCTGAAGATGCTGAGAAAGCAGTGGCAAGTTGTGGCGCTGCAAATCATCGCAACTCTTTCCCTGCTCTGGCTCTTCCTGCAACTCGGCTCGACGTTCGGTTCTTGTGACCCATCGCATGTGACTTCGGAAGGGGGCGCCATCTGGTGCCCCGCCCTCGACCACACGATGTCACTCGATCTCTTCCAGGCCATATTGGCCAACGAGGTTCCCGGATACGACCTACCACTTCCGGACTTCTTCACCGGTCAGGGCAACGAGGGCCCCGGTCGATACTATGTCCCGCTCCTGCTCTGTGCGGTGCTGACCGCGGGCTGGGTCTTCCTCAACCTGCAGGCACCTCGACTCCGCCGCAAGGTGATGCTCGGAGTTCTTGTCGGACTGATTCTCTTCCTCGCCGGTCGGATGCTCATCGGTTGGTTCTTCGGGATGCTCTTCAGTTGGGACCTGTACTGGCCGATTTCGGCGGACGGGTCACGCAACCACGCGCAGACGCTGGTCTATCCGTTGGTTCTCTATACTCAAATTTTCATCGTCGCATTCTATCTGACTCCGGTATGGACCGGGCTGATGGGAATCTGGGGACTCTCAAAGCGGATGATCGGCTGGTCGCTTGGAACCACCCTCGTCTATCTCGGACTTCACGCGCTACTCTCCTTCGAGGCGGTCACGGTCTACTTCGACATGGGCTTGCGACAACTCCCTCCACAGATCAGTGACCAGATGATATTGGGTGGTTTGGTTTCCGCCTCGATCTGGCCGCTGCTCATCATGGCGATGCTGATGCTAATCTATTCGGAATCCGGATTTGCGGTCATTCGGCACCTCGAATACGCCTTCCGTCTCCCAGAATCGTGCAAGAAGGACCCGGAATATGTAAGGCAGTTTGACAACTTGCTGAACAACCACCTCATCCATACTGTTGGGGTGTTCCTAGGGGTCGCCCTATGCGCCATGTTCGCCCTCAACTTCGATGACTTCCTACTCGGGTTAGTGAGTGTCTTCGGCTCCTCACAGTGGAGTGGGCAGGTACAGGAGTCCCTCGAGTTGCAACTGACCTACGGGAAAGTAATCTCTGCCATGCTACTGCCAATCTTTGTGGCTGGGCTCCGCTTCGTGGTGCCTTGGCAGCGAGTGATGGGGCTCGTTGAGACCTATCTGCCGCAACTAACCGGCCTTGGCGGCCGTGGCGAGTGATGCAGAAGCCAGCTTACTGACGAGTCGCAGCTGCTTGGATTGGAATCAATAGCAGTCTTGCGACTGCAAACCCTAGTATCGGCAACCCACAAAACGCGAACAGGATTTGCAGGAGACCCCCGATTGGGAAGTCAGCGGCAAGGGTAGGGCGAATCAGGAGCAGGGCGGTGAGTAGGCAAGCGAGGGTCACGAGTCTTTCGAGAAGCAGGGGGTAAGGGCGGTCTGCGTTCAGGTCAACCCCGGGCAGCGGGTTTGCGCCATCGGCAGGGTCATCCCCTTCCGTCATCGACTCACCACTCAGAGGTCGAGGTCCGACAGTTCGTCCTCAAGAGAATCCAACTCACTCCTCATCTCCGGATCAGCAGGAGGCGGCACTCCGCTGACGGTGCCATCTCGGGTGTCAGCAGAGGAGTCCATCTCGGCGAGTTCCATCTCTAGTTTTGCAAGGTCGCTCAGTTCGGCCGCGGTTCCGAGTACTTCTGGGGAGGGGAGTCCGGAGGTGACGCGGCTGGTCAAATCGATTCCATCTCGGTCGGATGGGGCGTCAATCGGTTCCCATGTCTGGCTGGTGTCACTCGGTTGCACCTCAGCGACCACAGGCGCGTCGTCGGCTGCGGTGGTGGTGGCAGTTTCGGTACTGTCAGAGAGTGATGTGGCGACCTCATCTCGTGTTGCATTCATGTGGGATATTGCCTCGTTGTTGATGGCTGGTCGCTCCAGATGGGTTAGGGCGTGGGACTCAAAGGGAAGCATTCCACTCTCTTGGAAAGTCCAGAGGATTCCGGAGGGGGTTTCGCCGGTGAGGCCACTCGCCTCCAACCGCGTCATCAACTTCTCCAACACCTCCACGGTCTGCTCAAGGCCGACTGCCTCGCCACTGGTCCTACGGTCCGATTCGAGATATATGTCGTCGAGTGACTGACGAATTAGGCGGTTGACCTCGCGCGATACGCTTGGCAGGGCCTCGGGCATGTGTGATATCTTTTCGAGAGGGCCGACCTCTTCTGGAGGCAGCCCCAATTCGACCATCTGGCGGATGACCTCTCTCAACTGCATTAGCATGGTGACCGACTGCTCGTACTCATTGAGGATGTTCTCTAGGTCGAGCACAACATGGGATACCGTTTCCGATAGCCTGTTCTCAAGTCGGTTTTGGACCGACCAGCGGGTCAGGCTACGGACCGTGTCTGCGGTTTCCGGCGCTTGTCGGCTGAGCAGGTCCATCACTTCTGTCGAGAGTAGATAACGAGGCGTCTTGGCAACCTCATCAACGGTGTGCTGGATGATTTGGAGGCCGCGCTCAACTGCGCGGTCGAGCAGAACCACGCTGAAGCCGCGCGAGCGGGCAGCACTCATTCTGTCGAGCACCGGCTCAAGTTGGGCAAGTCCGGTCTCATCACCAAGTAGGGCTCGGGCGAGTGGCTCTTCGGAGAGGCGAGCGCGGATTCTCTCCGCTTCGGCTATGTCGACGAGGGCCAACTCGTGAGCGTCCTGCAGGTCTTCGGACTGCTCGACCAACATCCGAAGTTCAGCCTCAGCAGAGCCCCGTCTGGTGTCGAGGTCGCCGAGTTCCCGCATCAGTTGGCGGCGCTCCTCCATCAACTCACGGAGTTCGGATTGCAGTAGAGTGTGCTTGCGGTCCATTTCGGCAACGCGCAACCGCTCCTCCTCGAGATTGGCTCTGCTGGCGTGCGCCTCACCTTCCAGAGAGGTCATCTCATCGCGGCGCTGTTCAACCCGGCGCTCGAGTTCGTTCAGGTCCGCCTGAGCTCGTCGATGACGCTCACGCTGAGCGTTTACCTGCTCATTCAGGACTCGTTGCAGTCGCTCGTCATCATCGCTCAGTCTGCGAACCTCTGCAAGTCTCGCCTCGGCTGCCTCCAACTCCGCTTTCGCACGCCCCTCCTCACTCAACAGACCCTCCAGGGCCTCCAAGAGTTGAGCGCGGGACTCCATCTCTCCCAAGGCGCCGGCAAGTTCCTCCGCCCGGCTCTTGATTTGATTTTCTAGTTCGGAGACACGGCGAGCGAGCCGCTCGGAGCGGGCAGCCTGCTCTTCGGCGCTCGCCTGTTCCTCACGAATTCTGAGAGTGTGATCATCGAGTTGCTTTGAGAGGTCCAACCTGTCATCTCGCCCCTGTTCGAGCATCTCCTGCAAAGCGCCGACCTCGCTCTTGACCTCGTCCCTCTCGGCGCGGGTGGAAACGACTTCGTCCTCCGCCTTCGACTTCTCTCGGGAGGTCCGCATCACATCTTCCTGAAGACGCTGGATTCGAACCTGCAGTTCTGCGACGACAGGCCCCATCAGTGACTTGCGAGTCGTCCCAGGCAGGGCACCGACGGCATCCTCGGTCTCGACCAACTTCCAGACCGATCGCCCCTTTTGCATCCCCTCGACACCGAGTTCGAAGCCAAACAGAGTTTCAAGGCGCCCCTGTAGTAGCTTCTTGCGGTCGTCCGAACGGGTTCGGCATGTGGCGATTATCTCGCATAGTCCGGCGAGGGTGAAGTCGTCGACTGTGCTGGCGCGCAGCAGAAGGCGCATCGTCCGGTCGAGCCTGACCAACCTGAGACGGTTTGAGGAGGAAGTTGCGCGGGTGACCGCACCTTCGGTTGAATCCGCACCCTTGGCGCGGATGCCGGCAGGAATCCCGCCTACGAGAGTAATTGAGACCGGTTCACCTTCCATTGGAACCGATTCGAGATAGCCTGTGACAGATTCATCCTTTGCAATGCGCAGGTGAGATATCATCTGGTCTATTCCACCACGGGAATCCTTGACTTCGACCCCTTCGGGCAGTGGCTCGGCAGCGTCATCATCGAGCAGACCGGCTGATTCGGTTTTGAGAAGTGCCGCAGCATTCGCCAACATCGCGGTGTGATCCGCCTCGGGACGGGTCCAGACTGCAATCGCTGCATCTCCAGCCGGGGCAAGCAGCAGTGAGCCGTTCTCTAACGCAATGGATGATGCTAGTGGGCGTGGCTGGTCGATTCCACCTCCAAGCGCCTCCATCGCGCTGAGGTGGCCTTGGACGATTGTCGCAAACTCTTCTCCACCTGTAGGCAGTTCACCCTCAGCATGGATCAGCATGCCGTCCTCGATTGCGCAAGCGCCGTGAGCAACTTCGCTCGAAGCGAGCATCTCGACAAGAAGTGCGAGGTCCTTGGTCGGGACATGGCCCTCGATTCGGGGCATTGGAAGAAGTGTTCCGAGGCTGGCCGGGTCAGTGAACGCCTCCAATAGGTCACGAGCGACCCGCTCAAACTGAGCCTGGGTCCAGACAGTTCCTCGAACTCTCAGGTCGGTGGAATCATCCAGCTTCTTCAGCGACTCTTCCGCCTCCGCACCAGCGGTGTACTTGCGACCTTTATCGGTGGCACAGAGCCAACCAGAGGCTACTCCGGCGCAGACCAAACGATGTGCGACCGGGTTCTTCGCCCTCGGTTTGTAGTATGTGACGCAGCCGAAATCAAATGGGAAACTCTCCCGGGAGACTCCCAATTCCATCTCTGCGTCGACCGGCTCTCCTGTTGGTAGTTCAAACATCCAATTCACCTCAATAGGTCCTCTATCACTGGGGCTCGCGCCCTGATTTCGTGCCGCAGACGCCCGATGTTGGACGCATCCGTACTGGACACCAAAATGACATGCCCATCCTCAAGGGGAGCCACCAGGACGTTGCCTCGATTGCTCTCCACCCAAATCTGTTCCAAGTTTGAGAGGCCAGACGCTGACGATAACCGTTCAGCTTCCCGCAACACCTCCAACAGCCCATAGTTGGTCTCCACCCCAGCCAATGCCGGGTCGAGAAAGGTGGCGACGGGCGTCATCTCAGCATCGACCACAACGGCGCCCCTCACACCGTCGATTCGGCTGAATGTGGCAAGCAGTCTCTGCAGCATACGCTCTCCCCGAAGGGGGTTCAGGTTTCGAGGGCCTTCAAGAGGTTTTGCGCCATCGGCCCTTTAGGGGCCGATTTGAGGAGGGTTTTCAAATCGCCAACTGGAACTTTGCAGAATTCGAGTTAAAACGATGATTCGGCGGTCTGAAAAATGTGGTGAAACTGGAGCGGTTGGGGATTGAATTACAGATGCAAACTATCAATTGGTAAATGTGAAATTCAATTGGAATTCCTTCTGCACGATGGAGTCTCGCTCACTTGAAAGCGCATGGGCTTGTCGAGCCCATCGTGAGTAAGCTCGAAGTCGAGGACTGCAGTCGCTGCAAGAGTCCCGCGGTCATCTTTCAGAGATACAGCGGAGTCCATCTCTGCCATCGCCACCTTGGCGAGTCTATTCGGAAGCGAACTAGCAAGGCCCTGCGCGAGCAACTCTCGCTCCCAAAGGACGCCCGAAAAGAGGACGGTTCACCCCGAAGGCTGCTGCTCTGTATTTCGGGCGGCAAGGATTCGGCAGTCCTGCTCGACATGATGGTGAAATTGCTCGGCCCACGGCGTGACATCGAGTTGGTGGCCGGTTGTGTCGACGAAGGAATTGATGGCTATCGAGCGCCGTCTCTCGAGAAGGCGATTGAACTCGCGGCACATCACGACATCGAGGTCGAGACCATCTCATACCCAGACCTCGAATTCGCACGCATGGACGAGGTGGTCGGGCAGATGCCTCGGATGGCTGCGGCTCAGCGGGACGCGAAGGGGCTCAAGGCGTGCTCCTACTGCGGTGTCTTCCGACGACAAGGGCTCAACGCGCTGGCAGAGCGGCTGGGAGCGGACTGGATGGCGCTCGGCCACAACTTGGATGATGTGGCTCAGACCGTGCTGATGAACCTGCAGAAGGGTGAGGTCGAGAGGACCATCAGACTGGCGCCGCACACTTGGGCTCCGATTGATGGACTCGTCCCTAGAATCGTGCCACTGCGCTGGATTCCAGAACAGGAGATTCACGCCTACGCGCAAGGGGAGGGGTTGCCGTTCTTCCACGGAGACTGCCCTCACGCGCCCGGCGCGCTACGCCAGAGGAGCCGAGAGATGATTGCCAGGTTGGAAGCTGACGTGCCCGGCTCACGCCACGGACTGGTTCACTCAATGGACGAGATTCGACGGCTGCACATCGATGCGAACGGTGACTTCCCGAGCGAGGTGTGGGCGGCGGAAGGTGCCAACAAGTGCGAGCGCTGCGGTGAGGTGACTAGCAAGCCGGTCTGCCAGGCGTGCATCATGCGCGAATGGTTAGCAGACTAGTTTCACCTGCCACCGTCGCCACCTCAAAATGCACAGGTCTCTAGCGGCTTGAACCAACGACGGCGGCGCTTGGCGATGAAGCGGTAGAAGATGTCACGGATGGGGAGAGGCACCAGCCACACAAGAGGAAACAGCGGCCACCACCACCAACGCATGTAAGGCAACAGACGAACGATTGCCGCCGAGCGGACAAACACCTTCCCCCCGCGCAATAGGTAGACTGTGTCTATCGCCCGCAACGGTTCAGCTAATTCCAAAATCAGCTCCTGCGCTTCCTCCGATTCGATCGCTACAAACCTCATCGAGGCGGAATCAGCGAGCCTCGGTTTTAGAAACAGGGCGCCGCGGTTGCACATCCCACAATCGCCATCCAGCAGCAGCAAGTCGGGCTGACTCGGCTTGAGCGACTCTTCCATGGTTCGTGCACGAGGACTCTCGCTTTCACTCCGACTCATCAAATCAGGTTCTCAATGACGGAATCCATGTCCTGCGAACGGCCACAGTAGTGACAACGGAGTTGGAGAGGCTCACTATCAATCACCTTTAGACGGTGTGGAAGAGGCTCTCGGTCGGCCAGGGAGATGCAATTGGAGTAGGTACAGCGAGCGACATTCACCATCTCGTCCTGCAGTTCGACCTCTCTCTTCTCAGCCACCGAGTAGTTTCGGATAATGGCGACACTTGCGCGCGGGGCAATCAAGCCAAGCCGGTCCAACTCGTCTTGGGTCAACTCCCTGTCCTCGACCTTGATGATGTCCTTGGCGCCATACTTGCTGGAGGGGACATTCATCACCAGAGAGACCGGGCTGGATTGGACGCCGCTGATTCGCAGCATCCTCAGAACTTTCAGTGCGTGACCGGCCGGTACATGGTCGATTACAGTTCCATTGCAAATTGCGGTCACACGGCGCATCTCAGTCATGTCTTCACCTCCACACCGAGGACCCTGCAAAGAAGTGCCATTCGAGTGACTACTCCATTGAACGCCTGTTCGAAGTAGTGGGCGTGGGGGGTCCCGTCAACATCGGGGTTGATCTCGTCGACTCGGGGTAGAGGATGCATGATGATCATCGATTCCTTGGCGTCATTCAGGTCTGCGCGGCTCAACTTGTAGATACCGGCAACCTTCCGATACTCATCTTCGTCAGGGAACCGCTCCTTCTGGATT
>CAZPJQ010000001.1:0-6381 GCA_964586945.1 uncultured Candidatus Poseidoniales archaeon | reverse complement strand
CGGCCAGATTCCCAGACAAGTCCTTCGACTCCGAGACATCCGCACCATCGGCCTTCAGGTGCTTCACAATGTCCCCGGGCATCCCGAGTGCAGGGGGGGCCACGAAAGTCAGGGTAGCTCCGAACCGAGCCAGGGCGTGTGAGAGGCTGTGGACGGTTCTGCCGTAGCGCAAATCGCCGACCATCACCACATTGAGGTCGAACCGGCCGTGCGCCTGCATGATGGTGAACAGGTCGAGCAGAGTCTGGGTCGGGTGTTGTCCGGCGCCGTCGCCAGCGTTGAGAATCGGAATTTCGCAGGCGTCTGCTGCGTATTGGGCGGCGCCTTGCCGCGGGTGACGAAGGGCGGCGACATCGCAGTAGCCGTCGACCATTCTCATCGTGTCGTAGAGGGTCTCGCCCTTGGCGACCGAGGAGGAAGCGAGTGCACCGAGGTTTACCACGCCACCACCGAGCCGCTTCATCGCGGTCTCGAACGACATCCTGGTACGAGTCGAGGGCTCGAAGAACATGTTTCCGAGAACCTTGCCCTGCAGAAGCGGTAGATAGGATTCCCCACGGGCTACCGGGAGGAGACTGGAGGCCTGTTCGAGAAGTTCCAAAATCTCATCATTGGTCAGGTCATCCATGGTGATGAGGTCGCTCGACATCACTCTCGCCTCTCTCCTCCCGGCGCGACTCTCTCTTAGCCATTGCGACCGCCTACGGCGGTCATTTTCGGCCGTTTCGCGGAGCGGATGCCTTGATGAACAGGAGTAGGGTGGCGGCGCTGATGCTAGTCAGTCGAACACCCGTCAGGGTCTCCTTCTGCGGTGGTGGGACAGACCTTGCCGCGTTCTACAGAAATCACTCCGATGGGGGACTGGTGACCTCTTTGACACTCGACGCCTACATCTATGTCACAGTGAATCGACGGTTTGACGACTCGGTGCGGATTTCATACAGTCAAACCGAAATCGTCGATGATTTCGAGGACCTTCAGCACGAATTGATGCGAGAGGCGATGCGAATGACCGGAGTGACCTCCGGAGTCGAGGTTACGACCATCGCCGACATCCCGGCGCGCGGCACCGGACTGGGCTCTTCTTCGACAGTTACAGTGGGCCTTCTGCACGCACTCTACGCCTTGGCCGGCGAAGAGGTGTCAGCTGAGAGGTTGGCTCGGGAGGCCTGTGAAATCGAAATCGAGGTCTTGGGCCAGACCATCGGCAAGCAGGACCAGTACGCGGCGGCATTCGGCGGAGTCAACCAGATCGCCTTCAACGCCGATGACACTGTCACCGTGACCCCCCTCTCACTGGACGCAGAGACCCTCGAGTCACTCTCCTCTGAATTCTGTCTGGTTTGGACCGGACTGAGCCGACAGGCGACTCCGATATTGGAACAGCAGGCGAGCAACACCGCAGAGCGGATGGAGCAGCTCGTGGCGATGCGTGGTCAGGCAAATTCAGTTGCTGAGGCCCTCCAAAACAACAATTTCGCTCAAATCGGACAACTTCTTGGCAACGCTTGGGAGTTGAAGCGCTCGTTGGCGAGCGGCATCGCCAATCCCGAGATTGACGAACTGTACGCCTCACTGATCGAGTTGGGTTGCAGCGGGGGCAAGCTGCTGGGTGCTGGCGGCGGCGGCTTCATTCTGGTTCACACGCCGCCGGGTGTCCAAGATGCAATCGCAAACTCACTTCCGAACAAGATCATCCCACTACGAGTATCCACCGAAGGCTCGACCATCCTCTTCGACGACAGGGAGCAGTGAGACGATGCGCCGTTCTGCAATCCTACTGAGTGTCCTGTTGATTCTGACATCTCTTGCCACCATTCTTCCCACAACCCAGACCGCTCAGCAAGAGGGTGGGATTCTCGGCCACGGTCCGGCACCCTTCGCCACTTCGGGGGAGTCCAGTCTTGATGCCATCATCACAGATGACCAAGGGCTACCTGTCCTCGGAAGTTCCATCGAAGTGTTCGACGGTTGGACCGACCTACGGGTTGCCGGACCGACCGTTGTCTCCGGGAGTCGTCTGGTAATCGACGACCTGCCGGCTGGCCCGATGCGAATCCATGCGACGCACACAGCCTACGCTTCTGCATTCTCAACCATCAGTCTGACATCAGGCGTGACCAACACCACAATCTCACTCGTCCCTCTAGATGCCACCCTGCAAGTCTCGACAGATGCCGGCGCCACACTAACCCTCGAGCTCGACGGTCACATTGAGGCGATCACGGGCAGCGCCGATTCGGTCGGCAATGCAAGTCTGCCGACTCCGACCAACGGCAGCGGATGGCTGCTGGTGGAGTCGGGCATGGGCTCGACACTGACCAATTGGGCAGGCGAGGGAAATCTGAGTGTCAACACCAACGGAACTCTGCAACTCTTCGGCTGGCCCGGGAATGCGAATGAAAGCGGTCTGCTCAGAATCGAACATCACCCCTCCGGATGGTGGGAATTGGTGCAGTGGTCGAGTGAACTCTCACACAACCTGCCTCGCGTGGGCGCGGGTGAATGGAGGATCTACAACATCGAGAGTGGAATCCGCATCGGTCAACCTCTCATCCTCTCCGACGGTTCGAGCGGAAATGTGACCTCACTCATTTCTGGCAATGGCTCAAGCGGCCAACCGGCATGGGGTGGTGGTGTCACCCTCAACATGACCGAGGCCCCCCTAACCGGCTCGCCTGTGAACTTCACTTGGACTGGTTCCTACGAACTGCCCGCCGACTTCGGAAGCGCCCTTCTCCCCGAGCGCTCGCGTGGCTTGGCCTCCCAAATCGACCTCTATCTCGGTGATGGGAATGGCGTACTGAACTCCACCGAAGAGGTGGCGTGGGCGATGTTCAGAGATTCGCTCCCATGGGCGGAGAGCAACCACATGGTGCTCTTCGATGAGGCTCCACTCACCGGTTCAGTCGATCTCTTCGGACAGTCATTCTCGCAACTGCCCAACACCCCGGGGCTGAATGAGCAGGGCTGGAGTGAGAGCGCCGACCTCACCGGTGAGGTCGGCTTCGGGACGACCCGCATGTTTTCGTTCCCGGTGCGCGGTGATGCCATCGAGGCAATCCCAATTACGGTCAACCTGCCAGCCGGATGGGAAGTCCGCTACAGCCCTCAAATCGAACTGCTGGGTGGCACACCGGCATCATTCACCCTCAACCGTTCACAGTCACCCACGACGGGAATGTGGACAGTCACCATCGGCAGTAACCAGCCACCAGTCGCCTCCGGCGGCCTCTACAACCACACCGGTCTGTCGATTCCACTCGATGGCGAGGTCACCTTGGAGAGCACCTGTACCGACTCGGGAATCGGCTCCCTCACCCACTTTTGGGAAGCCCGTCAGAATGGAACGGTTCTGGACTCTGGCTTCGGCTTGACCCACGCATTGATGCCCAGCAGCGCCGGTTTTTCTCACGGCGAGGTGATGAACGTGACCCTAATCTGCACCGATTGGGCGGGTGCCAACTCAACTTGGGAGGGAGAATTCTATGTCGACGGGGAGCCACCTTCGGCGACCATCTCAGCTGTCGAAGACCACTCAGTGGTAGGCGAGCCACCTTGGTTCCACGACCTCAACAACGAGAGCGATTTCTCATTGCGAGCCGGTTCATTTTTCTCAGCGGAGACGAATGCGACCGACGATTCGGGTGCTCCAATACAGGTCATCTGGCGCTCAAACAAGACCGAGGGTTGGGAATACAACGAACCTTGGTTCGTCGACCAATTCAATCAGGGCGACGATGTGAACTGGATGCACATGGGCGTAAACGAGCGCCACGAGCAGCGGGAACTGACGGTCTATTCGCTTGAGATGGAACTGATTGACGAGGCTGGAAACTCTTTCACGAAAGGCTGGAATGTGACGATAACCGACGCCACACCGCCAACCATCACCGCCGAGATTTTCGTCGGTAGCTACCCGATCGGGTCGCTCAATGTGGCCCGCCCTGACAGCGACATCACAGTCAACATGACTCTCTCCTTCGATGACATAGACGCAGTTCATCTGCTCACTTGGAATGTGACCTTGGACGGTGATGAAATTCTCAAGGATGCTGATTGGTCGACCGCGAGGTTCTTCTCCCTGCCACAGATGACTGTCGGCGAACATGAACTGAAGATCTTTGCATGGGATTCGAAGGGAAACACCAGAGAGTTGGTGACAAATCCGGTCGTGCACCCGCTTGTGCCGGCGAACATCACAGTGCTTTCAGTCGAGGTTGAAGGCGAGGCAATCGTCGGAGAGGAGGGACTTCTGAAGGTGATGGTTCGCAACTCTGGGGCGACCCCGGCGGTGATGACGTTCTGCTACCTCGACCAGTGCAGCCAGAACTGGACTTCGGGCTCGGCCACCTCACAAGCGGACTCGAATACCTCCTACCCTCTCACGGTGACCTCCTACGAGAGTGGCCCCATCCAAGTCGTGGTGACCTGGACTGATGTCGAGAATGGGGTTGGAGGCGAAGTCGTGGTCGATGCGGGGGTCTCTCCGAAGACGAAGTATTCCGATACGATCAACTTGCTCTTCTTCATGGGAATCATCGGGGGGGCTGTCTGGTGGCTTCTTCGCGGGAAGTCCGAGAGTGGTCCAAAGACCCCATTCTGAACTGACTGCCCACGCAGGGCGGCGGTCGGTGCGGCGGTGGCTTATTGATGCGAAGGCGGCCGTAGGCAGGCGATGGCCGAGGTCGCAGAGGTTGAGGGGCGTCTTGAGAAGGCGCTTGGGGAACAGCGGCAACGGCTGGAGATGTTGGGGATTCTCTCCGCACTTGTGTTGGTAGGAACCGCCACTTGGTACGCTTGGCCGGCGATTGACGGGCGGGTCGAACTACTGCCTAGGCTCGGACCTGGGATCGTCCTCATGGTTCTCGCATTGGCGATGCAGGACTTCGTTGACTTCGGGCCCAAGCACAGGTCCCGGCTCGGGGCTGGCGCAGCGCTCTCCTGGCCCCCGCTTCTGGTGATGGGCACCGGCATTGCCGACACCTCTCAAGACTACTCTGTTCTTGCCGGCCACGCACTCTTTCTAGTCGTCAGCGTGGCCTGTTTCGAGTTTGGCAACAAGACGCTGACTGGAAGCCTGCAAGCGGTTCGCTACCGCGGAATAGTCCAACTTCTAGGGGTTGCGACAGGCGCCTCGCTGCTGCTCTCCTCACCAACCGATGGAAGCCAGTTCATGCTCGGCTGGGCGGTCTGCGGCGCCGCTCTCGTCAAGTCGTTATCCGACCTTTTCGGTAGTGATGAGCAACGCCCGGCGCGACTCAAGTTCGCGGCCCGCAGGGACGCTCTTGAAGGAAAAATCCTGCAACTACGCTCGGAGGGAGTCAAGCTCGACCAGGCGGCCTCACTTCTCCTGACGGCAACGGAGGTTGGCTACAAGGACCCGAAAGAGGGGATGGCTCTGCTCTCTGCATCCGAAGACGACCTTGAGCGAACACTCGCACTCTCGAGCGACATACAGGCGATCCGAGCGGACGCGGCGGAGGCTGTCGAGCAGGCGGACGACGTCGCACCCACCGCGAAGCGCCCCGCAAGGTGTCTCGCCCAAGGGGACAGGGAATCCCAACTAGGGAGTTTGCGGGAGGCGGAGATGCTCTACCGAAAGGCGAAGGGTCACGCAAGGGACATCATCGATTTCTGGGCGAAGGCAGAGGCGTCCATTGGAGATGCAAAACGGTCACTCGCCGGCTGTGAGGGAGCGCAATTTGAATCCCTGTTCCGGGCGGTCAAGGATGCCGAGGAAGCTCTTGAGAGGGAGGAACCGGCGGAGGCTGCGGGACTCGCAGCGTCAGTTCCGGAGCATGTGGGCAATCTGAGCCAGACCGGGGAAGGGGCCGAAGAAACCCTCGATGAGGCTAAGCGGGCCGTGGAGGCGGCGAAGGGAATCGACGATGCGGATTTCGCAGTCAGATTGACGCAGGCGGACGAAGCGTTGGCATCCGGGGATTTCTCACTGGCCAGGGGAATGGCAGACTCCGTGCTCCGAGAGGTCACCCGAGAATCCGAATCCATGGTCGAGGTCCAAAAGGCGTGGCGCCAGCGCAAGAAATTGCTCGCTCGGTGGGCGGGGCGGGCTGATGAAGCAGAATGGGATGAAAAGTTGGAGGCGATTAACAAAGCCCGCAAGCGCAAGCAGTGGTCCCATGCGGCGATGCTACTCGAGCAGTTGACGGCCGAACTCGACTCCACTTCGGCCGCGAGTGGCGAAGCGGGCGAACTTCTCGACTTCCTTCAGGGGGAGTGGCGAGGCCTGAGAAACAAGCTTGAAGCAATGGGGATCAAAGTCGATGACGCTGAGAGGAATGCTTGTGAGGCGGCGATAGGCGAAGCAAACGCAGCCCACGGAACCGGGGATGTCGAGACCACACTCGAGAAACTCGG